>DASZPA010000314.1:0-5973 GCA_035550555.1 Fimbriimonas sp. | reverse complement strand
CTACCTGACCAGTGGCGGGCCATATGGGGATTTGGTCTATGCCCCCAATCCGTTTCATCGCCAGCTTCCGTAAGCGCCGCTATCGGACCAGCTTGGAGCTTTCGCTGACCTGCGCGACAAGTTCTGTGTGAACCGTCGATCCGTTCCGCAGCGTCTGCGGACCCTTCATGACTCCTCTCAAGAGGATTCCGACCTGAAGAAAGCGGCCGCGGTCGATGTCGAAGATCGCCCGTCCCCGCACGGATAGGGAGGTCGGTTTGAGGTCGTTGGACGACTCCGGTAAGCTCGAATCACCTTCAAAAGCCAGCCACGCGCAGAGGGAGCCGCCCTTCTGAGCGATCTTGGTAACCCTGCATGTCTGTTGCAGCCCTCCAAATTGGTCGAAGTTGATTCTTCCTTGCCAAGAGGACCCCACAGTGACCGGGCCCGCCGGGAAGGAGGGAATGGGGTCGCCGAACTTCTGAGGACGAAGCGAACTCGGTGACGAGCCCTCGCTGGAAATATGGTTGCGGGCAGTCAAGACCTGATAGACGTGCTTGCTGGCTTCAGGACTGGGCTTGCGCCCTCCTTTCTTTTTGTTGAGCATTAGAGCGTCGCCGTTGGGCAGCACCTTGATCACGCGGGTGATCGCGTCGTAGTCGTCATCTTGGACCTTGCTGATCTTTATAGGGGTGAGGGCCGCCCAGACCGTGTGCTCGTGCGAGTGATCGACCATTACCTGCGAGGGCCGATACTTGAGACGAAGAACGTACGACTTGGCCATCGGAGGGCTGCCGGCAGCGAGGAGCAAGGCTAGGGCCAGGGGCATACTTTAGCGGGTTCCGCGTTCGGATACTCACCGGGACCGCACTTCTGCCGGGAACTTTTCTCTTGCATTGTTACTGCATAAATGTCCAGGCTGGGCGCAAGCAGCCGCGCGACGAGCGGGGCCGTTTGGCCCGTTTTGAAGCAATCTGGTAGCCTCCGGCGTTATGATCGGGAGCAGGCGATCTTTCGGGACGCCTTCGATCCATGAGCTCGGAAGTCCCCTCTCACACAGCCCCTGAGCCCACACGGCTCGTCCGCATCTCCCTCGACCTGGGATCGGACACGACGGTCGCGTACGTGGCGCTTCCCGGCGAGACGGAGTATCGCCGGATCGATCTTCAGTTCTATCTCAAGGCGCTCGTCGGGCAGCCGGATCTGCTTCGCGACCCCTCAGGCAACCCGTCGCACCGGCTCAAAAGCCGTTATGCGGTGAACGACCAGTTCTACGTTGCCGATCGGACGGTCGAGCGCGAACACCCTCGATACGGTTACACGGAAGTGCTGCCGAAAGACCATCCGACGCTTCAACTGATCGACTACGACCGGTACGTCCTCGAGCAGCGCAAAGGCGGGTCGTTGGTCGGAACGGCCATCGAGCCGCGACAGTGCTTCTTCAAGTTCATCGAGGATATCGCTGAGCCGTTCGCCTTCAACCTGCTGGTGCCCAACGCGAAGCTGATCTTCCAGTCCGGCGTGGGGCTCGAACGCGACTATGAGGTCCGCGATTCCAACGGCGTGGGTTTAATCCGAATCCACCCCGTCGAAGTGATCAAGAACCAGATCTGCCTCATCCTGCAGAACTTCGTGCGGCCTCATC
Organism: Fimbriimonas sp.; assembly: GCA_035550555.1. GTDB lineage: Bacteria > Armatimonadota > Fimbriimonadia > Fimbriimonadales > Fimbriimonadaceae > Fimbriimonas. Next base: position 4,349 of record DASZPA010000314.1, on the reverse strand, counting down.
CTTCTATCCGGGACGCGAACGGCCGAATGCCGGCTTGGAAAGATTGCGCGGTGATCCTGACCGTGCCCAATACATACAGCCCGTTCCACCGCGAGGTGCTCTCGCAGGCGGTCGGCGAGACGTTGGGCTGCCAGGTGACGACGATCACCGAGTCGGACGCGATCGTCTTCTACTACATTGCGGCCGTCAAGCCGGATGCCGGCCTCAAGCTGGAAGAGCTGAAGGCGATGCAGCAGAAGTATCTGACCATCGACGTCGGCAAGGGCACGACGGACCTGACGCTGATGAGCGTTACCTACAAAGACGCGAGCGCCGAGGAAAAGCGGCTGCGCGGGCTGAATCCCGAGAAGCCGCTCGCTCTGCGGCATGTGCATGTTTCGGCGCGGACCGGCAGAGCTTCCGGCGGAGCCAAGATGAGCTACGTCATGGCGCGTTTCCTGGAGAAGCTTGTCGATCACAATATTCGGCACGCCCTCTCGGAGCTTCCGGGCGTGACCGACGACGAGCGGCGCCGGCTCCTCTCGATCCAGCGCTCTCCGTTCCGTCTGACCACGCGCAGCACCGAGATTCAGGTGCCCGAAGACAGCGCGCAGAGCCGCAGGCTCGTCGAGTTCGAGCGTCTTTGCGACTGGTACAAACGTGAGCTCGACCTGACTTCGACCGGCCTCACCTTGCCGGACTACACGGGGAAAGAGCCTCCCCACGACCTGACGCTCTACTTGAGCGACCTGCTCTCCCGGTACATCGAAAGCGAGCACGGGCTGGTCTTGGGAGACGACCAAGTCAAGCACCTGTCCACGGCGATCCTGGAAGCTCTGGAGCAGCCGAGCCTTCTTCGCAATCGCAGCGCGACGCGAACGATCATGCAGAACATGAAGACGCCGGTCGCGGCAGGCGGAGGCAAACCCAGGAAGCCCGATCCACGGCTGCTGGAGTCGGATCCCGTGGCGCCGATCTGGTTCGAGCTCGAGCAAGAGGTACGGGCTTACGTCAAGGAGAACGTCGACGACGTTCTCATCGAGCTGGCCAACGCGCACTCCCACGGCAATGACGGAATCCAGCACGACGACGCCGTCGAGGCGCTGGTTTTCATGCTCGGAGCGCCGGCCGGCCACAAGGGCGCGGCCAAGCGAAGGCCGTTCAAGATTCGAACGCACATCATCGTCGCTGGTCAGGGCTCTCAGTTCAAGCCGCTCAAGAAGAGGCTGGCCGAGGTGATTCGACGAGCGGACCTGGGCGAGATCCGTCGGCAGGAGAAGTTAGAGGGTGCGCAAAGCGCGGCGACGCTGATGACGCCCTCCAAGTCATGGTTCCAGAAGCTCCTGGGCTTCTTCAGCGAAGGCGGGGACGGGTACGAGGCTTCGCCGCACGACCATCTCGCGGTCGAGCTTACGGGCAGCAATCTCAAGGACGGCTGCGCACGGGGCGCGCTCGACTGGTTCTCCAGCAATCCGATCATGGAGAACCCGAACTATGTGCATGGCCAGCTGATCGTGACGCTTCTGGGCGGAGGGCACGAGCACTGGATCGACATGGACCGCCTCAACGACGAGAAGCGGTATGAGCTGTCGCCGGACATGCTGCAGGTCTTCGACGCGTGGAGTGTGTACTACCTGCCTTCAAAGGGGCAGCGGGCGGAGAACCTGAAAGCTCGCAAGGGTGCGATCATGGGCACGCTGCTGGCGTGCAACGACATCGAGATCGAAGTCCGGCAGCCGGATCGCGATTCGAGCCAGCTCGTGGTCTATCCCCGCGCCGGTGAGGCCCGGAAAGAGCCGCTGAAGCTGAAGGATGCCCTTTACGGCGCCGAGAGGGCTTCCGATTTGCGAGAAATGCTCTGGCCTGCCATATTGCTTGACGAATGAGATCCGCGGTCGCCTTGGCGCTCTGTCTGCTCACTTCGGTCGCGCTTGCCGACTGGGGCAAAGCGCGCTACGTGCGGCTGCCCGACGACCGCATGGTGATCTTTGCCGGATCGCAGCGCTTCGTTCTCAAACAGGACGTCGCCTGGACGCTGGACCCTTCGACGCCCAGGAAGCTCTTCCAGCAATGGCGGAAAAGCGCGCAGCTTCCCGAGGACCTCGGCCAGCTCGTTCAGAATGCCCCGCCCGACGCTGGGCTGCCGTTGCTGGGTGAAATCGCAAAGGGCGAAGGCGACACCTTTGTCTGTGCGCTGAAGGGGCAGAAACCTCTGGAGATCCCCATGAGCAAAGTCGCCGGAGGCCTGGAGCCGGTCGACAAGGGAGCGGCGTTTACTGACTTCTCGAAAGCTCTGAAAGTGCAGCCTTCCACCATCCTGATCGGCCTGTCAGGATTGGGCGGCGGCGGCATTTCTGAAGCAAAGGCCTGGAGCACGGCGGCGAAGCGGCTCTCCGGCAAAGAAGTCTTCATTCCGGTCGACGGCTCCACAGGCATTCTGTGGGCTCACCGCAATCTGAGCGCGGCCGCGCTCAAGGATGGTCAGGCCGCGGTCAAGAAGACTCTCAAAGTGGAGCAGAAGCCGGCCAAGAAGGAGGAAAAGGGCGGAATCGACTTTGTTTTGGTCGGTGGCATTGTCGTCGGTTTGGCCGCGATCGGCAGCGGCGTCTACTTCTTTTTGAAGGGCCAGGGCGGTCGAAAGACCGTTGCCGTCACGCGACTCACCGAGGCCGAGCGCGACCTTCTGCAACGCGTGCGGGCTGATCCGCAGCCGGAGCAGGCGGTGGTCAACAAGATGATCGAGGCTTACGACCGGTACGACCGTGTGAAGAAGGAGCGAGACGAGCTTCAGTCGTATCGCAAGTTCGAGCAAGACTTCCGTCAGTTCCAGGCTCGTTACGAGGGCGCCGTCGCCGATGCGAACATGAAGGAGGCCAGCCTCAAAACGGCTCACGACCAGATGCGCGGGCAGGCGGAGCAGATGCGCGCCCTGCAGACGGAGCTTCAACGCGCCAACAACGAAAACCAGGGGCTCAGCTCGACCCTTCAAGAGGCGAACCGGCTGCTGGAGGATTTCGAGGGATGGTGCTCCGGCTTGGACAGCAAAGTGAGAGCGATGGCCGCGGAGACCGAACATGAGTGACGCATTGCGCAGCACTTTCGCCCAAAAGCGCCAAGCGCTCATCGAGCAGGCGCGCCGTGTCGATTCAGGCTTTGGAGAATTGACTCGAGCCCGAGATCAGGCTAAACAGGCTGAGGCGAGCCTGGCGCAGTTCATCACTCAGTTCGCGCAGCTTGCCAAAGAGACCTCGGCAGCCGTCCACGACATCGTTTTGGCGAGGTCCGGCGACGAGTGGTCGCTGGCGCTTGCGGGAGTAGCGAATTACTGTGTCGGAAACCTGAGCTGGGCGCGGCTTTCCGAAGACCGTGCCCTCGAGGACGGGATGGTGCTTAACTTGAGCCGGCTGTCCGATGCCCTCGGCAAAGCGTTTCCGGACCGGAAAACCGCGATCGAGCCGTGGCGCCGGGCGGTGGCCGCGTTTGGAACGCCTGCCGAGCCGGCCGTGATCTCGAAGCCTCATCCGCAGGTCGATTCCCTGTCGAGGATGGTGCGCGTGCTGCGGGACACTGGGCCCAACCTCCTATTCCGGGAGCTCTTTGCGCCCTCCGAAGCGGGACTTCACATCGTCCGTCCGGCCTAATTTTCAAGCGGGACCTTGGCGGAGCGCGCCCACGTTGGTAAGTTGGACGGGTGACGCTTTGCCTCGTCCTGCTCTGCCTGGCGACCGGCGCCTATCTGGCGTATTTCGCTTCGCCGGGCGCGCGTAAGCCGGGAACGTTTCCTTTGGGCAAGCTGATCACCGCCGGCTACCTCCTCCTCTCGTTCCTGGCCCTTGCCGGCATGCTGGTCTCCTATTTAGCTTTTCCGGGCGAGTCCGCCGAACGGGCGGTTCGGCACATCGAGTACCGGGGCGTGGCGATGGAGCTTCCGTCGCTGACCGGAGATGCGTCGAACATCCGCCTTGCGGGAGACACGATCAACGCCTCTTCCGACGTGAAGAGAGCCTTTAAGTGGTACGCCCTCAGGTCGGGCGCCCGCCTTGATTTGAGGATCACCGAGATCCAGGACGGCAAGATTGAGGCGGTCAAAGCGAGAGCCGTCGCGCCCGGCCAAGTCGTGCGGATCGATGGGACCTGTGTCAACGAGGCGATCGGAGGATGGATCGCCGATGGTAAGTCTGCAACCTTCGAGGTCGACGAAACCGACGACGACGGCAAAGCTCGAACCATCAGGTTCACCGTCCAGTCGGATGGCAACCGAATCCGAGTCGACAACGCAGGATGGTTCTCGCTACGGGATTACATCACTCTTAGAGACGCTCTCAACGCCGGCCACAACGTCGAGCTCGGCCATAGACTTCTGGGCTTTG
>DASZPA010000313.1:0-6354 GCA_035550555.1 Fimbriimonas sp. | reverse complement strand
CGTCAAGGAACTCTGTACCCATATCGATGCCTTTATCGATGCCTATAACCAAGACGCCCACCCCTTTGAATGGAAGAGAGCTACCACCAAACCCAAATCGCTTAGCCATTCATTGACTAACTTATGCAAGTGAGCACTAGTTTCCTGCCAGCTCTCTCTTTACTCGTTCACCCCAGATGGGTGTTAGGGCGTAGGTCCAGTCGGTAATTAGGCTGTCTTCGGCCTTTGGGCGTAGGTTTTGGGCGATCCAGGATAGGTTTTGGGCTTTGATCTGGTGGAAGAGATGGTCGGCTTGCGACTTGGCGCCGGGGGCAAGGGCGGTGAGAATCCTTGGCTGGCTTGGGTTCTCTTCGGGAGACCTCACGTCGTGCACGACTCCATTCCCTGAGGGATCCGGAAGGGACGCGCCGTCGACCGATCTCACGACGACGACGTTTTTGGCCCCCGCTTTCCGCACGTCTTCGAGCAGCTTACTCATGCCCACCGCTTTGTAGGAAAGGTCCCCCTCGGTGACGGGGCCGCCCTCCAGCCAGGTCTTTGCCTCGACGTCGTGAGTGGGACCGTAGAGCTCGAAGAGGACGCGCGGATTGCCGCGATAGGCGTGGGCAACGTCTTTCCAGAAGTTCTCACTGTTGGCGTCGGGCATGTTGTGAGGGCCCAGGTTCTTGGCCCATTGGCCGGCATCCGACGATTCGAGATCGAGGACCACATACCCGTCCGAATGGGTCACGTAAGTGACCGTGTCCATCACCTGATTTCGATAGTCTGCCACCTTCTTCTTTGGGCCCGGTATTTTGGCAAACCACTGGTCCTGGCTGAGCGGCAGACGCACGCAGTTGGCGTGCCAGTCTTCCAACGCCACCCGGCATGATCGAAAGACATGGTCCCCCTCGCTGGACGACTCGAGGGAAGGCACATCCACGCCGCGTAGGATTACCTCCCGGCCGTCTTCAATGAGCTTCGAGCCTTCCACATGAAGCGGTGCGGGGGCTGAAGCGCAAAGGAGAATCGCGGCGAGCATTTCCGTGTTATACGCCTTTCAACGACCCGAACGGCGAAGCGGGTATTGTACAAGTCGATGCGAAGGATCGCTTGGCTCGCTTCTGGTCTCGTTTTGGTATCTGCCTTGGGCGGCTGCCGCTACAAGGGCTGGGAGAGCTTTACGACTGCGACTGAGCCGAACTCGTTTCAAGCTCCCGCTGTAAAGGGAGATCCGTATGGCTTTGGCGGCGTTGCCGTGGCGAGCGGCGGCCTCAAGCCTCAAACAAATTACGGCGCGGGTTCCGATCCTAACAGCAAAGGGCCGGTGAATCCTTCATTCGACCAACCTGAGAAGGGAAGCGGCCAGCAGCCGGGCGAGTATCCGAACGTTGCCGCGCCGGGCTTTGGTCAGGACAACGGCCCGGGCATGCAGCCCAAGCCGGGAGCGATCCCACAAGACGGCGCCATCTCTCACGGCTAGGCGGTTCGGGCAGATAGTCCCGCCAGTCCCGGATTTACCTTGTATGCTTTAAGGCGAGAGGATGCCCGGTTTTAGCGACATCTATCGAAGACTTCGTCGCCCCTATCGCGTCCGTTGGAACGACTTAGGTCCTCCGCGTCTCGAAGCGCAATCGTCGCAGCTCACCAAATCCTCTTACAAGTATGGATCTCTCGTCGATCGCGTCACGCGCATTTTCTTGGGGATGGACGAGGAGGTCAAGGAGAAGGTCCTCCAAAGCTACCGGGAGAAATATGGCGACGGCGCCTATGCGTATGCGAAGCGGACCATCGCCATGTGGAAGGGCCGGCAGGTCGAGCAGGTTGGTCAGACGGTTATGCGGCTCTTGGAAGTGGTGCCGATGTACGTCGACCTCGCAACCAAGTTCGAGTTGGCGCGTATCATGCGGGAGGAGACGCTCAGCCGCATCCGCCAATACAAGTTCACGTTCGACGCCGCGACGGCAGAGGACCTGAACGCGGCGGCGGACCGGCTCAAGGAGATTATCGATGTCCAAGTCGCGACGGAACTCCCTCCGGGAGTGATCGAGGCGAGTGCTTGGCTAAGAAAAGAGGACGCGAGTTACTTCCAGCGAATGATCGAGGAGGCCGAAAAGCGTCTTCTCTATGAGCAGGCAAAGGATTTCTTTCGAAGGGCGGCCGATTTGCAGAAATTCAGGCGAGAGGTCGCGATTCCCATCGGAATCAACGCAGTCTTCGAACTTCCCACTGCTCGGTTTACGTTGCGCATCGTACAAAAAAAGAACACAAGCATGAACGAACACACGTTTGGCGAAGAAGAAGACAGCCTGCTTGCCAAGTGGAGCACTCTCGAACTCGAGACTCGCTTCAAGAGCGGGGAAGTCAGCTATCCGGAATATGTGCTCCGGAACATGGACCAATTCTTCACCAAGGAAGAGCAATCGGAGCTTCACAAGATCGCGGCGATGCATGGTCTGGAGCTGGAGCGCCTGCTGATGGAGATCCAGATCAAGTCGCGAACCAGCGAAGCGGACCTTCAGAAGCTGCTGACGACACTACGGACGCTGCAGGAAAAGAAGATTACTGCCGACGTTGTGAGCAGGCACGAAACACCCAGTGGGCATATTGAAATCAGCGCAAGGTCTCGAAAAGCACTCGGGTGCCTGCCGATGGGTGTGTTGCTTGTGACGACACTTTTACTAATTGTGCGCTAGAGTGGTACTTTGCTGGGGTGACTTCCCATGCTGAGAATCCGATTCAGCGCGTTCGCGGGGCTGGGGTTCGAGCATCGTCCCCCATCGACCTGATCGCGATCGGTCTTGCTCGGTCCTTTGAAGACGCGGCCGAGAATGAACCGACGGCGCGCCGCTTGCTGACCCGCTATCGAAGCCTCAAAGGCTTTGGCGAGGCAGCGCCCGCCGAACTTGCCACGATGACCGGTTTGGATGACTTCGAAATGCTTCGCAACCAGGCGCTGATTGAGATCGGCCGCCGCATCGCCCAGCTTGGCCCGGGCCACAAGGCCACGGTCGACGATCCTGACGACGTGGTGGCAGAAATCGTGGAGTATTTGGACCATGTGCGTTCGGAGAAGCGGGAGCACTTCTTCGCAGTCCTTCTCGATTCCAAGAACCACATTTTGAAGGTGGAGCCGATCCATATCGGGACGTTGAACATGAGCCTGGTGGGGCCGCGGGAGGTTTTTCGGGCCGCGGTGAGGGAAGGAGCTTCCAGCCTCATCGTGGCGCACAACCACCCGAGCGGAGACCCGACTCCCAGTCCGGAAGACATCGACGTCACGAAGAGGCTGGTCGATATCGGGCTGCTTCTCGATATTCCCGTGTTGGACCACGTGATCGTCGGCGACCCCGGATACGTGTCGCTTCACCGCCTCCGTTACATGTGATTTCTGGTAGCTTCGTCAGACCTTGAACAACTGGGAAGGCATCGTTTCGGCTTTAAGGGAGCGGGCGCAGGACATGCACGAGGCCCGCGAGGCGGCGCTGATCCAGTGCCGCAAGCTGGGCCAGCTGGCGGCGCGATCGATTCGTCATGTGCACCGGCGACAGTTCTCCGAGGCGGAGGCTTTGCTGGATGAGGCCAGGTCCGTGGCTTGGCGGGCGCGAGAGATCCTGCAGCCGTTTCCGGAGCTCAACCAGGCGTATCTGCACGACTCCGAGAAGGAGATGGTTGAAGCGGCCGCCGTTTTGGCGATCGTTCGGGGAGAGGCGTATCCGACGCGCGAGGAGCTTGGAGCTCAGGTGATGAGCTACCTGAACGGCATGGGCGAGGCCGCCAGCGAAGTCCGGCGCTTCGCATTGGACGACATGCGTAAAGGAGATCTGGCGTCGGCCGAGGCGATTCTGCAGCAGATGGAGACGATCTACGAGGACCTGATCACCTTCGACTACGCCGACTCGATGACCGGCGGCCTCCGCCGCACCTGCGACGCTTTGCGGGCCGTTGTGGAGAGGACGCGCAGCGACCTCACCATGACCGCGAGCCAGCAGGAGTTGGTGAAGGAGCTAAGGGCTTCGCGGGGACAGCCATAATGAGCTTAGAGAGGCTGAATGACGGTGATCCCACAAGAACTGACAGACATTCTCGCGTCTGACGACGAGATTCTGAGGGGAGCGGTGCGCTTCAAAGGAACACGCTTGCCAGTTCAGGCGCTTCTGGACACCATCCTTTGCGGTGAGAACGTCGATTACTTCCTTGATGACTTTCCGGATGTCACGAGGCAGCAAGCTTTGGCGGTACTCCGCTGGGAACAGAACAAGGTTCGACACGAGCTTGGTGTCGAGCCGGCATCCTGATGCGGGTTCTCGTAGACAACTGCGTACCATGAAAGTTCACAAGGCTCATTGGTGGGCATGAGGTCGTTTTGGCACGTCAACAGGGCTGGCATGAGTTGACCAACGGACGGCTTTTGGATGCCGCCGAGACGGCCGGATTCGACGTGTTCGCAACAACAGACAAGAAGCTTCAATATCAGTAGGATCTCAGCGAGCGACGCATTTCCGTAATCTTGCTCGCGCCGAGAATGGTGTTTTTCGAGCATTTGGCGCCTTTGCTTGGAAGGCTCACGGAGGAACTATCCGATCCATTGCCCGGCCGGTTCGTTGTGATACGGCCCGAGTAGCAAGGCTTCTTAGTGGATGAAGATTCCCAGCTCGCGAGCGGTCTTGTACTCCATCGCGTCGACCGTCACCTTTTTCAGAGAACCGATGGCGGCGGAGAAGGGGACGGTGGTCATGCCCAGGTTCTGGTAGGCCACCATCTGACCAAAAAGGCCGTCCCGGTACGCCTGCACGGCGGCGACGCCGTAGGCTTTGGATACGGCGCGATCCGCCGAGTTGGGCGTGCCTCCCCGTTGAACGTGCCCAAGAACGACGGCGCGGAGTTCGAACTCGCCTGGCGCCATTCGTTCGATGTCCTCCATCAGCCGATAGACGACACCCCCCAAGCGGACTTCGCCGGCACCCGTGTTGCGGCTCGTGAGCTTATCGGCGACCTTTGCGCCTTCGGCCACCGCGACCACGCTGGAACCCGCAAATGCGTACCGTTCGCGAAGGTAGGCGACGAAATCCTCCACGGTAAAGGAGAACTCCGGAATGAGGATTGCGTCCGCTCCACCGGCAAGGCCGGCGCGAAGGGCGATCCATCCCGAATGGCGCCCCATGGTTTCCACGAGGATGACCCGATTGTGGCTGGAGGCCGTGGTGTGGATGCGGTCCAAGGCGTCGACGACGACCTGCGCGGCCGTACTGAAGCCAAACGTCCGGTCGGTGGCGCCGAGGTCGTTGTCGATCGTTTTAGGAACGCCGACGATGCGCACGCCCAACTCGGCCAGTTGCGAGGCGCCGGTCAGGGTGCCGTCTCCTCCGATCACGATCAGGCCATCGACTCCGAGGGACTCCATGTTGTCTTTGGCCTCCTGAAGGACGGCTTGGGGAACGCGGCGGCGATCGCCTTCGCCCTCCTTCGCACCGAAGCGGCCCCGGTTGACGGTGCCAAGAATCGTTCCGCCCAGATAGCTAATGCCTCGTACGGTCTGTCGGTCCAGGGACCGGAAGCGGATTGGGCTGAGCAACCCCTCCCAGCCGCGCTCGAAACCCACGAACTCGTACCCCATTCGGGTGCCGGCGACAACCGTCGAAGCGATCACGGCGTTCAGGCCAGCGCAGTCTCCACCGCTGTTGATGATTCCGATGCGCTTCGTCCGTTCCATGGATACCCCGATTATGACCAGCCTACCGCGCCTTCGGCACGACTTCTGCAACCGATGCCTGACAGCACACGCCTTATTAGTCGTTCCCGGTTAGACAACCAGGTCCGAATTTGCGTAGCAGGTTGTGAGTATGCTCATTTGCGCTCCAAAAAAAGGGTGCGCCGCCCCGCAGAAACCGGGCGACAATGAGGAGGATAAAGACAAGGATGGGAGTACCCTACGTAATTGAAAAAACGGTCGGAGGCGAGCGCGCCTACGACCTGTGGTCAAGACTTCTTAAGGATCGAATCGTCTTTCTGGGCACGCCGGTGGACGACTATGTGGCGAATCTAATTGTCGCGCAGCTTCTGTTCCTTGAAAAAGAAGACCCTGACAAAGATATTGATTTCTACATCAACTCGCCGGGTGGCTCGGTTAGTGCGGGGTTGGCGATCTACGACGCCATGCAGATCATCAAACCGGATGTTGCCACCATCTGCATCGGGCAGGCCGCCTCAATGGGCGCCGTGCTCCTTGCCGGCGGGGCTACTGGCAAAAGGTTTTGCTTGAAGCATGGTCGCGTGATGATCCATCAAGTTTCGGCTGGATTCCAAGGAACAACAGCCGATATTAATGTCCAGGCTGCGGAGATAAACCGCTCAATGGACATCCTTATGGAGATT
>DASZPA010000312.1:0-12046 GCA_035550555.1 Fimbriimonas sp. | reverse complement strand
GACCCTGACGGCAACACCGATCTGGAGGCGCTGGAAAAGGCCCTTGCAGGCGACGGCGGCATGGCGGTGGCTGCGCTTATGCTGACGAACCCGTCCACGCTCGGACTGTTCGAGCCGAACATCGAGAAGGTCTGCCAGATGGTCCACGAGGCTGGTGGTCAGGTGTTTTGCGACGGTGCGAACATGAACGCGATCGTCGGTACCACGCGTCCTGGCGACCACGGCTTCGACTGCATGCACCTGAACCTCCACAAGACGTTCAGCACGCCGCACGGCGGAGGCGGCCCAGGTTGCGGTGCGATCGGCTTGAAAGCGCACTTGGAGCCGTTCGTTCCGGTGCCGTATCTGTGTCGGAATCGGAAAGGCGTGGCGATTACCGATTACGATCGGGCGGCTTCGATTGGACGCGTAAGTGCTTTTTACGGACAATTCTTGATGGAGGTTCGCGCCTACACGTATCTCCGAGCGTTCGGAAAAGAGAAGATGGCAGACATCTCTCGCCATGCAGTTCTCAATGCCAACTACGTCCAAGCCCGGCTCGAGGGCGTCCTGCCAAGAGCCCACAACCGCCCCTGCATGCACGAGTGCATCCTAACAGCCGAAAAATACAAGCGCGAGTACGGCGTGCGGGCGCTGGACATCAGCAAGCGCCTGATCGACTACGGCTTCCACCCGCCGACGAACTACTTCCCGCTCATCGTGCCCGAGTGCTTCATGATCGAGCCGACGGAGACGGAGACGAAAGAGACCTTGGATTCGTTCTGCGACGCTCTCATCGCGATCTGCGAAGAAGCAAAAACGTCGCCAGAGAAGCTGCACAACGCGCCATCTACTCAGGTCGTCGGCAGGCTGGACGAAACGGCCGCTGTGAAGAACTTGGACGTCCGATGGAGACCGAAGGCGTAGGTTGGTGCGCGTCTCGGGCGCAATCTAAAGCGCGGGCAAACCCGCGCAGTTTCAAAGGCTCCGGTAGCCGCGACCTGGTTTGTGGTCGCGAGAAGCCTCTCTATATCGATCGGTCTTCAGGTCAACCGATGTGCCTCGATAGGTTTACGCGACCACAAACCAGGTCGCGGCTACAAAGGCGTGAAAAGGCGCCATGAGCCTAGACCTTCCCGCTGCCGATGGCCCGACCAACATGGCCGCCGACGCGGCCCTTCTTAGCCTGGCTCGACAGAGCGGCTGCCATCACCGCGTCTATCTGTGGGAGGGGCCGTGGGTTTCGCTTGGCCAATTTCAGAATCCACATGAAGCCGTCGTGGCCGGCTTCCAGAACTGGCTGCAGCGTCCCACGGGCGGAAAGGCCGTGCTTCATGGGCATGATGTCACGGTCGCCATCGCTATCCCATTCGAAGGACGAACAGTGAAAGAAGCCTATCGGCGAACGGCCACTCCGATTGTGGAGGCGCTTAGGACCTGCGGCCTGCCGGCTTCCTTTTCAATAAGCCAATCAAATTCACTCCAAGCCGACTGCTTTGCCTCCTCCTCGCCGTACGACGTGATCCATGAGCAAACGGGACAAAAAGTGGCTGGCTGCGCGATGCGAGTAGCCCAAGGAGCCCTGCTTCTCCAGGCGAGCGTTCCATACAAAGCGCCTCTCGTCGACCCGGCGACCGCCATCGTCGGAGCCGTTGCAACAAAGATCGAAGAGTGGGACTCGGAGAGCTTTCCTAAAGCTCTCCGAGAAGCGTTGCGCTCACTCTAGGTTCCTGCCGATCTGTTCCAGTGGGAACGGGGGCTGAGACAAGGGACGGACGGCGAGCGACAGCAAGACAAGCTCGCTGTCATCGGCGGCGATGCGGTTCGACGAGAGGCGACCGCATTTCGCGCACCGGTGGATGACGGCCCACTCGCCTCCACGTCGAACCCAAACGCTGATCGGCTCCATCAAGCCGCCGCAATGGGCGCCCCGATCGCCCGGCTGGCGATCGAGGTGGCTGCTATGGAGACAGTGAGGACAGTGGTTGCGGTGGCTTGAGCCGGCTCCCGACGAGCCAACCTGCCGTCCGCAATGACGACAAACAAAGGAGGAATTCAAATCTGCTTAAACCTTCCACGGGAACTCGGGCAGCGCAGAGCGCCGCAAGTGCGGTGGTGACACCGGGAAGGCAGCCGAACTTAAAGTCCCACTGAGCGGTCCCGGGTGGGGGCGGTGGCAGTGGCTACGGTCTTCGTCATGGCGCCTCCTTTTGGGAATTCGAAAGGGAATATACCCGTCTCGCCGGAGTTCAGAAGATGAAGGGCGGTCAAAGCGACTCGCGGACCTCCGAGTGGCCTTGGCGGTTCTAGACCTATAAGTGAAACGGGACGCCATTCAAAAGCGCCCCGTTTCTCGTTTAGTTTAGTGCTCCAGGTCGTCGACGTGGACTCGGAGGTCTCGGTTAAGGCGCACAGCCATGAGCCGCCCGCCGCGCAGGTGCACGTCCATCGGCCTCTTGCGATTTAGCGACCCTACCGCGAGCCCGAGCAACCCGCCGATGGCCGCGTCCTCGATTGGGCGGTCGTTGTTCAGCCCGACGATCAGGCCGGCAGCGGCGCCGAGCCCGACGAAGGCTTCTCGGTTCGGACCGGAATCTCTTTCAGCCCAGAACCGGTGGTCGCGACTCGTGATCCGCGTGTCTTTGGCGTCCAGAAGGGAGCCGTCGATCCTGTAAGAATCCCCGTTGGCAAGCGCGATGCGGTCGAATCGCACTTCAAGAATGCCCGGTTCGTCCCGATGGGCTCTCCTCACACCGACCACGTACCCTTCAATACGCGTGCGGCGAGGAAGGCCCGTACCGTTGCGATTGATGTAGGCGTCGAATCGGTCGCCGCGACGGTTGCGATCCGAGGCCAGCGGCGCGTTCAGCGTGACCGGAAACACGGTGCCGGCAGGGAAGACCACCCGCTCAACCGGGGGAGGCGGCGGCGGCGGCCGGCGACCCGGGCGCCTGCGTGGAGGCGGAGCCTCCTCTTCGCCGTGCGGTGGCAGGCTGTATCCGCCCTTGATGTCGACGGTGTTCGTCGAAGCATCCCAATGGACGGTGCTGCCGAGCGCTTCGCCCACAAACCGGAGCGGCACCATGGTGCTGCCGTTGACGACCTGCGCCGGAACATCCAGATTCACCGGGTCGCCGTCGACCGAAGCTGTGGTTTGTCCGATGGAGAGCTTGACGCGGGTGTGCTGCTTGCGGGCCGTGACCGTTTGAGTGCTCGGGTCCCAATCCACATGAGCGCCGAGCCTTTCCAGAACTCCCCTCAAGGGCACCAGAACCCGATCTCCACTCATCATTGGACCCTGTCCCTCGAACTGGACCAGTCCGCCGTTGACCACTACTTGGATCTGCTGAGCGGATGCCGCCATTGCCGCACAGGCGGCAAGACCAAGGAGTGAGCTTCGCAAAATGAATTTCATGTTGATTCTCCTTTCCTGACTTAGATAGCAGTTTTTGACCGGTTGTTGCCATAAAGGTTCGACAGCCGACTGTCTTGAACCTGGCGTCTTCAAGGTTTTTAAGGAGCCTGGCAATTTAGCGGTGGCTTTCATCGGTTGACCATCACTGCTACGCGTTTATTGATCCGCACGCCGAACTCGGTGCCGGACTTCAGCTCCACGTTCCTCGGATGGGATCTGTCCAACGATCCAGCCAGGTAGCCGAGGAGACCGCCGATCGCCGTATCCTCCAACGGCTTATTAGCGATCAGTCCCACGATTAGCCCCGCGCCGGCGCCGTAGCCAGCGTAGGCTCCGCGGTTCGTGGCTCCTCTGGTGGCAAACAGCTTGCCCTTGTTGTGGATGACGCTCTTGTTGTCGAGACCGATGAGGCTTCCGCTAATTGGGTACGACTGGCCGTCCGGAAGCTTGATATGGTCGAATCGGAGCTCGAGCATGCCTGGGTGGCTGCCACCCTGCGGGCGAACGGCGGCCACATAGCCGGTCACCTGCGTTCCGGTCGGCAAACCCGATTCGTTGCCGTCGATCGTGGTAGAGAACGTGTCACCCCTCGTGGTAGTTGCGGAGCTCAGATGCTCGTCGAGAGTCACGGGCAGCACCGCGCCGGCCTCAAAGACGAGGGCTTCCGTTGCCGGATTGTGATGCGCCGGCGGGCGATCGTCGTGAAGCTTCTGCGCGTAACCGTTGCCGGTGACGATGTTGACCAGATTGCGGGAGGCCTGCCACTGCACGTCTTCGCCGAGTGCTTCGCCCACAAACCGCAGCGGGACCATCGTGCTGCCATTGAGTATCTGGGCCGGCACATCCAGAGACACCGGGTTGCCGTCGATCGAAGCCGTCGTCTCACCGATGCGCAGCTTTACGTCCGAGTATCCCTTGACGGCGCTCACCGTCTCGTTCGATGGATTCCAGGACACTCGCGCGCCCATATGCTCTAGCACGCCACGTAACGGGACCAGAACTCGGTCGTTGCTCATGATCGGCTGCTGACCCTGGAACCGGATACGGCCTCCGTTGACGACCACGCGTATAGGCTCTTGGCCATAGGAAGACGTTATGATGCCCGCGGCAATCAAAAGTGCCGCCCAATGTCCGTATTTCATGTCTTGCTCTCCTCTTGGGACAGGCTCTCGGTCTGACCCAAAGCGCTTGGACGACGCAGGATCTGTTTAGGATCGCCAAAGCCTCGCGCCGCATCGGTCTTTCGCCTTAGGTTTGGTTCAGGAGGGCGTATGCTTAGGGGCGTGAGCGCGCTCGCGATGTTTCGCATGGCCCGAAAAGCTCTTGGGCTGCCTCCCGGAACCGAATATCCGAACCTGGAAGCACTGATGGAAGCTGAGGAGGGAAAGCCTCACAGCGATTTTCGGGTGTTGTCCTGGGTGATGCCGGCGGTGCTCGGAATGGTGGCGGTCGGCTCCACCGTGCCGTTCTTTCTTGGTAAGGGCAACATCTTCATCTTGGGTCCGGTCTTGATGTCGATCTTAGCCGTGGCCTCGTGGTTCATCTTCGATATGCTCGACAAGCGGATCCCTGCCTCGAAGGTGAAGGTGCGTGCGTTGTGCGAAGATCTCTCTCACCGTTACGGCGGATTTCAGAGCATCGTCGGACTCGACCCAGCTTTACACCCTCAGGTCGGTCAGATCCTGGACGAGGCTGCCGGCATCTATCTGAAACACGCGTCGAAAGCCGATCCAAAGATCGCGCCAAGCAAGGCGCTCATTGCGCTCGAAGAGTCGATGGGGCAGATTTTGGAGCTGGGCAAGCCGCAAGGAGCCCGCGCCCAAGAAGCTGAGCTCGCCGGAGGCTGGGCTTCATCGCTGCTGCAAGAGATGCGCGAGCTGGACCAAGTGCTCGACCGCCAAGCCCTCACGCAATCGGGAAGGGCCGAGCTTCAGATCATGAAGCTGCGCGAAGCGCGAATGGAGATTCAGGGAATAGAGTCCGCGATGGCAGAGCTGGAGCAGCAGTCGTAGCTTCTTAGGTTGTTCGCTTTTAGGATTGTAGGTTCTTAGGCTGGACGGACCGACCCGCCGCGGCCCTCCCTCCGAGCCCAACTACCGAAACCCCAACCTACAGCCCGACCGCATCCAGCAGCCGCCCTAGCTCGGCCACAATCTCGGCAATCTTTGCCTCGGCGTCGGGAAGAAAGCCTTCTCGAACTCCTTGGTGGCCGCTCAGCTTGGTCTTCATCATGTTCAGCCGCTGGCGCATGTCGTCGCCTTGCCGATGCAGATCGCGGAGCTCTTGTTTGGTTAGTTCGTCCATGGGCTTATGGTTGCGAGACCAGCTCGGCGTCCTTTTCCATATCGGCGACGAAGCCGCCCCATCCGGTTCCCGCCGCTTCGATGACGGGGAAGGTAATCGCGATGAGCCGGACCTCGCCGTCGCTCAGGATGTTGTAGCCGTGTTTGATTCCCTTTGGAAGGTACACGAATCCGCCTTCCGAAAGCTCGAACTCCTTGCCGGCGCAGTGAAAGCTCACCGCGCCTTTCGCCACATAGAAGATCTCGTCCTCTGTGCGGTGCGTGTGATCGGGAGGCTCCTCGCCTTTCTTGGTCACATACTCGGTGAACGCGCAGCCGCGTCCCGGATTCATCTCGCCCGACTTCACGACGAAGTCGATGCCATACCGATAAGTCCAGCCCTCGCCGGCGTTGAGCGCAAATGGTTCCATAAAGCTGTCACCAGATTAGCCCAGTCCACAAAGTTTCTTCGGGAATATGGCCGCGACATGCCTCGTTCTTGCCACTCTATGGAGTTTTTGGAGGCAGCGATAACGACCCGGGGCAAGAGATTCGTACATGCAAACGACGCCGAAGAAGTGTTTAGCGCCGAAAGTGTCGAACGAACACGATTCGGTGGCATGCGGTTACCTGCCGCGTACCAAGCCTCGGCGTGATGGTCCTATTCGCAAGGGCGAGAGTTTCGCCAGACGGCAAAAGAAGTAGCCTCAAGCCGCGAGCAAAGAGCGTGAGCGGCGCCGCACTTCGTTTACACACCTTCGGCGTTGGGACCCTTGCAGACCCTCGACGCCCGGTCAACCATCGGAGCGTACGACCCGTGGCTAGGTCTCTTGAACCGTTGCAGCTGATCGCATGAGGTCCCGCAAAGCCGCGATGTACAAAACTGAGGGTCAGAACGCCTCGACGGTTTTGCGACCACGAGCTATGTCGCTGGCCATATTTGCAGAGGCGGGTCATGACATAGCTCTAGGAAATTATTAAGAAACATCTAAGTTTTGCTCGATTTTGCGTAAAAATCGGCGTACCATATAGGAACACTTCCCCTCGCTTACGACATGCCATCGGTGTGCCCTGGAGGTCGATCATGAGCGTTGTACCGATTCCAAAACCATATGCTGAACGGCCTCCATTCCGGGGCGGACCTCCTACTCGAACCACTTTTGACGGGACTCCTCCCGACGATCCCGAGCCCGAATGGAAAAAGCTGGCGGACGACGTCCATAGGCTTCTGAGAACGGTCGAGCGTGTTTCCAACGACCGCCTGGAGACCCTGCTGAGTCTGCTGCAGCAGCGGCGCCGGTGGGTTTCTCGGGAGCTCGATGCGATGCGGCTCTTCTCGGTGATGCCGTTGCCGCCGGTGGATGGATTGGCTCTGGAGTTTCTGTTGGAGTCGGAATCTGAGGCGGAGACGCAGTGCGTGAGGCTGATCAATCAGCTGGATGCGGCGATCGAAACCGTCAAAGGAAAATTGTGGACGCTAAACGGTCCTATTTCAACGTCTGACTCTTGATGCCTCAAGAGTTCAACGCCGCCGAGGCCAAGGCTGAGCTTGCCCGCCTTCGCGCCAAGCAGGAGGCGGTCGACGACGAAGACATCCGTCTGGCTCTTCAGGGCCGGATCGACGCGTTGGAAACTCAGATCGTCCAAGCTGGAAAGGCGACCAAAGGGGCCGAACAGGAGGGGGACGAGGATGCCCCGGCCACTCCGGAGCAGATCAAAAGGGCCGACGACCTGATCCGCCAGGCAAAGGTTGAGAACATGCGCGGCAACAAGAGCCGTGCTTCCATCTTGATGAAGGAAGCCGCCGACGCCGCTCCGAATGCCGCTTCGGTCTTGGAAGCACTCGGCGACGACTATCTCGAGCGAAAGCAGTACAAGGCTGCCCACGAAGCGTATGCCAGGGCCCTGAAGCACTCCCAGAACAACGTCGCGTTGGAGCGCAAGCACGCCATGACGGCTTTGAACGCGAGAAGCATGGGTTCCATCGAGAACATGCTGCGTTCGGGCGGAGATCCGATGTTTCTCACGTCAGAAGATGCCGCGGCCAGCTTGGGCAAGGCGAGGTTCCTCAACGCCTTCGCTCCCGGTGTGGGCCACATGGTCATTGGCAAGACCGTTTCCGGGCTCCTGCTCCTTGTGGTCTGGGTGGGCTGCATCGCCCTGGTCACCATCATGCACAGGGACTTCGTGGGCGTTTTCTACAAGATTTTCGGCCGCGCGCCCCACGAAACGTCCATCCCCAAGCACCCCAACTACTTGGTCTTCGTGCCCCTATTCGTGGGAATCATCACGTACATCGTCGGCATCGCCACCTTGGGAGGCCGAAACCCAGGTGCTTCGAACAAGAACGTCTCCCGTCCCGTTCCTCCCGTAGATTTGCCGTTCGAGTGAAGCCTCGCTGGAAGAGCCCGCCTCTAAGCGTCGCGCGTTCTTCGCCTATGACTTGCCGTGTCCAGGCAGCGATTATCCAAATCAGATCGGGTGCTGCGAGCGTGCGAAGTTCGGTTTGCCGCCGTAGATTTCTGCATCTTCGCTTGGCGAACCGACTCCAGGCTGAGGGGCGGCCCTCACCCGACGAGCCTCCCAAAAAAACCGCGAGTGCAAGGGACTTCTGTCTTTGCTGTATGATTTGGCCCGTCTCATGGTTCTTCGAAAAATCCTTCTGATCCTCATGACGGCCTTCGTCGCCGTTGCGGCAGCACAGACGACGGCGACTCCCGCCGCCAAGGAGGCGGACGACGCGAATTGGGTGAAGCGGAACCATTCGATCCGCTTCGCCGGGCAGGACCTGAAGTACACGTCGACTGCGGGAACCATCCCGATCCGAGAGCCGAATGGGGACGTCACCGGGCGAATCTTCTTTATCGCCTATCGCCTGGACGATCCTGCCAACCCGAAGCGGCCCGTGACATTCGTCTTTAACGGCGGACCGGGTTCGGCTTCGCTGTGGCTTCATCTGGGATTCGTCGGACCGAAGCGGGTGAAGATGCAGCCGGACGGCATGATGCCGCCGCCCCCGTACGAACTGGTTCCGAACGACGAATCCCTGCTGCCGACCACCGACCTCGTCATGATCGATCCGGTCGGGACTGGCTACAGCCGGCCCGAGAAGCCGGAGTTCGGCTCGAAGTTCTGGGGAGTCCAAGAGGACATCCATTCGGTCGGCGAGTTCATTCGCTCCTATCTATCGATGGAGAGCCGCTGGCTTTCGCCGATCTTTGTGATGGGGGAGAGCTACGGCGGAATTCGTGGCGCCGGCCTTGCTCAGTATCTGAACCAGTTTGGGGTTGGCCTGAACGGTCTCATCCTCGTGTCGCCCTACATCAACGATTCGATCCAGAGTCCGGCCAAGGGCAACGACCAGCCTTATGCCTTCTACCTGCCGACCTACGCCGCCGCCGCTTGGTATCACAAGCGCCTAAGCCCCGCCATGGAGAAGAAGCCGGTGGGCGAGCTCTTCAAGGAGGTTCAAACCTGGGTCTACGATGAGTACATGCCCGCGCTCCTGCGCGGCGCGGCTCTGGAGCCGGCCAAACGCAAGCATATCGCGGACAAGCTCGGCCAATATACGGGTCTCAGCCCAACCTACCTGGAGAACACGAATCTGAGGGTTCGCGATTACTCCTGGTACAAGGAGCTGCTTCGCGATCAGCGCTACACCGTGGGCCGCTACGATGCGCGGTTCAAGGGACTCGATCGCCTTTGGTCGTCGGATGGGCCGGACTACGACCCGTCGGACAGCGCCATCACGCCGCCCTTCACAAGCTGCATGAACGACTATCTCCCGAACGAGCTAGGCTACAAAACGAACCTGCGCTACTACGTTCTCGGGGAGGGAGTGGGCAGTTGGAAGATGGGTGAGGGCCCCTCCGACACGAGCGAGCAGCTCCGCGCCGCCATGCACCAAAACCCGTACACGCAGCTGTTCGTCGCGATGGGTTACTACGACCTGGCGTGTCCGATGGGGACGGTCGAACAGATTCTCAACCAGATGGAGCTCGATCCGAGGCTGCAAGGAAACGTCCACCGCGGCCACTATCCGGCCGGCCACATGATGTATCTGGACTCGGAGTCGCGGAAGAAGCTCCACGACGACGTGTCGGCATTCATCAAGACTGCGAGCCACCCAACCGCTCCCGACGGAACGATTCGCTAACAAGGGATTGGCGGTCCTGTGATCGAAAGAGCCCGTTGGGTCAATTCCAGGAGTTTGTCCCGCTGGGCTCTTTCGACTGCTCGTTCTAGCTTCGGGCTGATCCGGCGAAAGCGGTCGGTGCATGCACCTCGCCTTGGCGATGGCTCGCGGAGCGGATTCTGATTGAGTAGGGGTGAAATTCGTCGATGACTTCGGCGGCGTGGTCGGTAAGGTCGGCGTCACGCTTGATCACGAGCAGACTGCCCCCTTCCTTCAAATGGTTGCCAAACTCTTCCTTCACCCACTCCGGCGTGTCGGCGGACTCGGCGATCAAGCCGACGACCACACCGAGGCACGTACCCGCGATGACGCCGATCAGAAGAAAGAAGACGAGCGCTCCAAATGCGGAGAGAACGTGTGGCAAGGCGATTGCGGAGGTAGGCAGGAAGGTGAAGGCAAGCCCGGCGGCCGGAAGGAGGGCGAACACGAATCCGATCTTCGCGCCAAGAAGAGCCGCTTGACCGATCGTCCGGCCTCCTTCGGGATCCGCGCGGTCCAGCCACCGCCGGCCATGGACGCGCACACCACCCATGTCGATGACGATAGGCCTCAGTGCCAGGGCCGCTTCTTTGGCAACCTGCTCGGCTTCGAATTCTGCGATGAGGATGGATTGAGATTGCGTCATGTCGCTTTCAATCTTCGCCCGCAGGAGAGCGACCCGCAAGTCGGGATTTCACAGTCCTTTTGAGGCTGTCAATGGAAAGCAGGACGCCCTAGATCGCCGCATTTGGCACTTGGCTGCTCGGTCCTCTCGGCTTCTCTTTATCGCCGCGCAAACAGAAGCAACCGCTCCAAGGATCTTTGGAACCCTGACCGACTTGGTCCGCCTAGTTAGAGAGGTGGTTATCCAAGCGATCCTGCATTCCCTTTCGATGGCATTCATGATGCTGTGGGACACGCTCTGGGCGCTGGTACTTGGCTTCACGATATCGGGAGTCGTGCAAGCGGTGGTGTCAAAGGGCGAGATCAGCCGGCTGCTGCCGAACGATTCGCCCAAGACCCTTGGCGTAGCCTGTGCGCTTGGGGCGGCATCCTCTTCGTGCTCCTACGCTGCCGCAGCCATCACGAGGTCGCTCGTGAAGAAGGGGGCGAACTTCACGGCCAGCATGGCCTTCGAGTTCGCGTCGACCAATCTCGTGATCGAGCTGGGCATTCTCCTCGCCGTTCTCATCGCCTGGCAGTTCACCCTTGCGGAGTTTGTAGGAGGCTTCCTCATGATCGGGATCCTGTCCGTGCTCTTTCGGTTGTTCCTCTCAAAGGAGCTGGAGAAGGAGGCTCGAGAGCAGGCGCAAAAGGACGTCGCCGGAAAGATGGAGGGCCATGCCGCAATGGACATGTCGATCGATCCGGAAAGAGGAGGCATCGCCAAGCGTCTCTTCTCGCCCGAAGGCCTCACCGCAACGAGCCACTACTTCGTGATGGACGTGGTGGGTGTTTGGACGGATATCGCTTTGGGACTACTCATCGCGGGAGCGCTGGGGGCCCTGGTGCCGTCCACCTTTTGGCGGCGGTTCTTTCTGAGCGGACAGTCGCCTGCCGTTCAGCGAGTATGGGGTGCGGCCGTGGGTCCGCTGGTCTCGATGGCCTCGTTCGTATGTTCGGTTGGCAACGTTCCGCTGGCGTTGGTGCTGTGGAGCGGGGGAATCAGCTTTGGAGGCGTGATCGCATTCATCTTTGCCGACCTGCTGATTCTTCCCATCCTCAACATCTACCGGAAGTATTACGGAGGCAGAATGACGCTTTTTCTAGCCGTCACGTCCTACGTCGCCATGGTTGCGGCTGCGCTGCTGGTCGAGCTGATCTTCTCGGCCCTCCACCTGATTCCCGCGCACAGGGAGGGCGAGATGCTGGAGATGGGACTCCGCTGGAATTACACGGCTTGGCTGAACATCGTATCGGTTGTGCTCGTGGTCCTCATCGTCGTAAGATTCCTTCGAACCGGGGGACCGGAAATGCTCCGAATGATGGATCAGCCGCACGCAGAAAGCCACTGCTGCCACTAAGGGGAAGATGGTAGCGGCGAGTGGACTTGAACCACCGACACCACGGGTATGAACCGTGTGCTCTAACCAACTGAGCTACGCCGCCGTTCGGATCGGTGGAAGATTGTACCTGGCGCGGCTCGGTTGAGTCGCGCCAGGTGGGACCAGCGGCTTAGTGCCAGCTGACGAGATC
>DASZPA010000311.1:0-18321 GCA_035550555.1 Fimbriimonas sp. | reverse complement strand
GCGGACACGCAACTCGACCCGGCCGCGATCCGTCTGCTGGTCAAGCACTTCGTCGACGAAAAAGTGGGAGCGGTTGCCGGCAACGTCCGCGTGGGCAACGAGGTGAACGTGATCACCTACTGGCAGTCGCTGGAGTACACGACGAGTCAGAACCTCGACCGCCGCGCGTACGCCCTTCTCAATGCAATCACCGTGGTTCCGGGAGCCATCGGAGCCTGGCGCAAGAGCGCCGTGCAGGAGGTTGGCGGGTATGTCAACGACACGCTCGCCGAGGACATGGACCTCACCTGGAGGCTCCGCCGAAAGGGATACCGGCTGGCGAACGAAGCCCAGGCGTATGCCTATACGGAGGCGCCGCAGACTTTCGGGGCGTTCTTCCGGCAGCGGTTCCGCTGGGCCTACGGCACGCTGCAGTGCCTCTACAAGCACCGTGGAGCGGTGTTCCACTACGGCTGGTTTGGCTGGTTGGCACTGCCTGCGTTATGGATCTTCCAGATCGGCTTTCAAGCCTTGGCGCCGCTGATCGACGTGGAGGTCATCATCTCGTTAGTTCACTACCTGTTGGCTTTGTCGAACGCGTCCGGAGAGAATGGGCAGCTGGCCTTGGCGAGCGAAACGCAGACGATGCTCCAAGTCGGCTTTCTTTACGCGCTCTTCTTTGTGGTCGAGCTTGTTGCGGCGATCATCGCCACGCGGCTGGAACGCCAGCGCTTCAGCTTGTTGCTTTGGCTTTTTCTGCAGCGGTTTGCCTATCGGCAGATCATGTACGGCGTCATCTACCGCTCCTTGGTGAGAGCGATCACCGGCGGACGTGCTGGATGGGGCAAGTTGGACCGCAAGGGCACCGTCCGCATTCCAAAGCCGTCGCGATAGTTGCTTTTGGCAACTATTTCTTTGTAAAGTGACGCCATGCCACAGGACGAGGCCGTTTCAGCGGTTCGGCGCTTCAACCAGTTCTACACGGGTCGAATCGGGGTTCTTCGGGACGCGTATCTCGAAAGCGCCTTCAGCCTGACCGAAGCCAGAGTCATTTTTGAGGTCGGCTCCAGTGAGGCCGTCCGAGCCAAAGATCTGTCAACCCTGCTCGGGCTTGATACGGGCTATTTGAGCCGGCTTCTGAGAGGCCTGACGGATCGAGGCTTCGTTGTCAAGCAGAGGTCTGAAAAAGACGCCCGAGACCAGATCCTGCGACTGACTCAAAGGGGCGAGGACGCCTTTTCCGCCCTCGATATCCGCTCCTCGGAGCTCGTCGGGCAGATGCTTCGCTCGGTGCCTGTGTCGCGGCAAGACGAGCTTCTTTTCGCAATGAGACGGATCGAGGGGCTTCTAGGGAGCTCCAAACAGGGGTTCGTGCTGCGAGACCCGCTTCCCGGCGAGTTGGGCTGGGTCGTGTGGATCCATGGGCGCCTCTATGCCGAGGAGTACGGCTGGGGCGAGGCCTTTGAGCGGCTTGTAGCCGAGGTGGTCGGCAAGTACGCGACTCGGAACGATACGGAAAGAGAGCGGGGATGGATCGCGGACGTCGGCGGAAGCCCCGTCGGCTGCGCGTTCGTCATGAGAGAGGACGATACGACGGCAAAGCTACGGCTGCTGGTCGTCGACCCGACTGCCCGTGGAATGGGAATCGGCCGGGAGCTGGTGGACGCGTGCATCCTTTTCGCGCGCAAGAAGGGGTATCGGCGCATGACACTCTGGACCCAGAGCATTCTCGTCTCCGCCAGAAACATCTATCAGGCCGCGGGGTTCAGGCTCGACCATCTGGAGTCGCACCTGTCCCTGAGCGACGGTTCGGTGGGCGAGATCTGGACGATGGACCTTTAGATCCTTGGCTTCAGACGCTCCTTTCGAGGCGCTCCTGCCTTTCGATGAATCCTGCGAGAGCGGGACGTGATTTGAACTTCGACAGCTCTGCGCGGCCCTGATCCGTGGTCGCAAGAGCTGCGACGGCTGCTTCGGCGAAGTCGCCATCGGCGGCTCGCTGAGGCTGTTGAAGCAGGCCGACTATCGCTTGGACCACCGACGAACGGCCGCTTGCGGCTCTGGCTGCGGGGACGGCCAGCTCCGGGTTTGACAGGTCGGTTGAGATCACTTGATCGGAAAGCGGGCTCTCGAAGCCAGACGCGACCGTGAGCGCCAGCGGTCCGGAAGATTTCACGCGGAGCGCCACGTCTTTGCACAGCTGCAGTGAGGAGAGCACCGCCTGAGCGATGGTCGAGTCGCGATCGGAAGCGTAATCCCAAAGCGTTCTTGCCGCCGAGTCCGTCGCGATTCGTCCCAATCCGAATGCCGCTTCGGCGCGCAGAGCACTGAGGCCCGTTCCGGATTTCAAGACCGAGGTCAAAAGGGGTTCCGAAGCAGGGTTTCCGATGGAGGCCAGCGCCGTCAGCACGGCTTCCTGCTCGTCGCCGGCGGTCGCCCGATAGCGCCGCACGAGCGTCTCCTCCGCCTGTTGGGCCCGGATCTTTCCCAGGGCGCTGATGGCGGACATTCGGACGTCCTTGTCGGGGGAATCCAAAACCGACAGAAGCCCGGGTACGGCGGCCTGGCCGAAGGAAACGAGGTCGGCCTCAGCATTGGATCGAGCGGCGGCGACTTCGAGCTGCTTCACCACGTAAGGTAACACCGAGGGCCCGGCGGCGGCAAGCGCCTGCTGGACTCCCAACTGCTGAAAGCTGCCCGCTTCCTTCAATTGGACGGCAACGGCGTCGGGATGGACCTTGGCGACGGCGCCCAAGGAGACCGTCAAGGCATCTCGCGCTTGGGCGTCGAAATCGCCGAGCAGCTTCGCGCAAAGCTTGGCAAGCTGCGGATCGCGGTAGCGGCCAATGTTTTTGGCCATCTCGAGCCGCTTGTCGTGCGGCAGCTTGCTGAAGAACACGGCGATGTCGGGCCGGTCCGCGCCTTCCACGAAAAACTGCTCCTGGGCTGGAGACCGGGGACCGGTCGCCAGATTGGCGTCCCGGCGTAACGAGTAAACGTTCCAGCCCGCCAAGGTCGCCCCCAACCCGCCCATGAAGACAAGAGATCTCACGGTAAGCGCCATTCGGCTCGGGCCAGCGGATTTCTTCGGCACGGTCTTCTCCTGTTTACCTCACGAGGTTACGCCACCTTTTGGTTGCACTTTCCAAAAGAGAGACGATATAATGCAACTAAGCCGTTGCATATCGACACGAATACCATCGAAAAGAAAACCGTTCTGAGAACAAGCCGAGAGCGTGTTTGGCAGGCGTTGACCGACTCACAAGCGTTCGGAGCTTGGTTTGGGATGCGACTGAACGGTCCGTTTGAACCAGGAAAGCCGATCACCGGAGAGATTCAGCGGACGCAGGTCGACGAAGAGATCGCCAAGCATCAGGCGCCCTTTGAAGGAAAGAGTGTTCAACTCTGGGTCGAACAGATCGTGCCGCAGAGCCTGTTCTCGTTTCGCTGGCACCCCTATGCCATCGAGGAGGGCGTCGATTACTCTTCGGAGCCCACGACGCTCATTCAGTTCAGTCTTGAAGACGCCCCTGAGGGAGTTCTGCTCACTATCACGGAGTCCGGTTTCGACCAGATTCCAGCAGAACGGAGGGCCGAAGCGTTCAAAGCCAACGAGGGCGGCTGGACCGTACAGATGGGGCTCATCGCCAAGTATTTGGCTCTCGCCGAAGCTTAACCGGCGGCTTGCAGCGCCACCCGGAACTGCTCGTGATAAAGGCGCGAGTAAAGCCCCTCGTTCATGATGAGTTCGGCGTGCGTTCCCTTCTCAGTGACGACGCCGCCTTCCAACACCACGATCTGATCCGCCCGGACAATCGTAGATAGACGGTGCGCGACCACAAAGCTGGTTCTTCCCTGCATCAGATTGTCGAGAGCGGACTGGAGAAGCGCTTCTGTCGCCGAGTCGAGGGAGGACGTGGCCTCATCGAGGATCAAAATCTTCGGATCGGCAAGCAGGGCCCGTGCAATGGCCATTCTCTGCTTTTCGCCGACGGAGAGCTTCACTCCGTCTTCGCCGATCTTCGTGTCGTAGCCGTTGGGCAGTCCCAAGATCGCATCGTGGATGCTGGCCGCTTTCGCGGCATCTTCGATCTCTTCCTGGGTGGCGCCTTCCCGGCCGTATCGGATGTTCTCCCGCACGGTGGTATTGAAGAGGATGCTCTCCTGTGCGACCACCCCAACCTGCCGGCGGTACGACTCCAGCTGGACATCTCGAAGGTCGATCCCATCGATCGTAATTCGGCCCTCCGTGGGATCGTAGTTTCGGAGCAGCAGAGACGTAAGGGTGGTCTTCCCGCTTCCGGAAAAGCCGACCAGCGCGACCGTCTGTCCGGGCTCGGCCTCCAGGTCGATTCCTTTGATGACGGGCTGGTTGGGCTCGTATTCGAACCACACGCGCTCGAACCGCACCAGGCCTTTGATCGGCGGCATCGGCAATGCGTCGGGCGCGTCCTTGATGGGGTTCGACGTGTCCAACGTCCGAAAGATTCTGGCCATGGCCGCCTGGGCGCGCGCAATCGGATCCAGAACGACCAGGAACCGCACGATCGGGCCATAGATGTAGCCCACGCTCAGCGATAGGTAGGTCACGAGCGTGCCCGCGCCCAGTTTGCCTTGCATCGCCAGAGTGCCGCCGTACCAGAGCACGAGGCCGGTCGCCAGGCCACACATGGCGTCGGCGATCGTCCATAGACGTCCACCCAACGCGCCCTGGTAGACGTTGAGCCCCATCAGCTCTCTTGTGGTGGACATGAAGCTCCGCGACTCCCATCGCTCTTGCCCGAAGCCCTTGACCGTCTGGATGCCGGCGAGCTTTTCTTGCATCTGGCCGTACATCACGTCGCGTTTTGCTCGGATTTCGTCGCTCGTGACCTGCAGCGGCTTATAGAAACGCCTGAAGTTCCAGATGTAGAGCGGAGCGATGATCAGGCTCATGCAGGCGAGCACGAAATTGATTTCGTAGAGATAGACCAATACTAAAAGAAGTTGGACGAAATCGCCCATCATCTGCGTCAGATTGGTGGTGATCAGCCCCTGGATGGTGGCCGCGTCGTTCAGAACGTTGCTCACCAGCTTTCCAATCTGGTTCTTCTCGAAGTAGGCGATGGGCAGGCGCTGCATATGGCCCAGCATCCGGTCTCTGATCGAGATCAGGAACTTCTGTCCCAGCGTCGCCATGGACACGGAGAGGCCATAGCCGAGGATGCCCTGGATAATCGCGAAGCCGGCGATGTAGAGCAGGTACAGGACGGTGTTGATATTCTCGCCGCGCTGCAGGCGATTGACGATATCGCCGAGGATGATCGGCGGCAACAGTCCGAACGCGCTTTGAAGGACGGTGAGAACAATACAAAGCGCGACAAGCCACTTAAAAGGCTTCAGCTCGTGGGCAAGGCGGCGAAGAGGCCGTGTTGGGCGGCCACGTTCGCCGTCACGTTCTTCCGGTTCGCCCTTCTGCGACATGGATTGCGCGTAGTTTACGCCCAGAGACTCCTGACCGGTTCGGGTGAGGCTCCTACTCGGTTTCCGGGCGCGGCAGCAGGGTTGGGGCGAGTTGAAGGCTCACGCGCGTGATTCGGCGCCGCGCCATGTTCTCCACTCGCATGAGGCCCAAGGGAGTCTGCGCGGTGTCACCTGGCTTGGGCACCCGCTCCAGCGTGTCCACGAGAATCTGCGCCAGTGTCGCCGTATTGTCTCCCGGCTCCAAGGGGAGCTTGAGGCGATCTACCAGCTCGTCGTAGCGCACGTCGGCACGCGCCGAGATGCGTCCGCCCGGAAACTGCTCGATAACGGGCCGCTCGCTCTCGAGCCGGTCTTCGAGCTCGCCGAACACCTCTTCGACGACATCCTCCAAAGTGACCACACCGCTTGTGCCTCCGTATTCGTCCATTACAATGAGCATCTGCGTCTTTTCGTCGCGCATGGTCTGCACGATCCGCTCCATGGGCAGGTTTTCCGGAATCGCCACAATCGGGCAAGCAAGTCGCTCCAAAGAAAAGTCAGGATCGTCCCAAGATTTCACGATGTCGTGAAGGTAGGCGATGCCTAGCATCTCATCGATGTCTCCACGGCAGACGGGAAGCCGGCTGAATGGAATTTCGCAGAGTTTCCGGTGCAGCGGCTCTCCCCGCAACCCCGCATCCAGCCACTTGATGTCGAGTCTGTGAACCATGATGTCCCGGGCCGACAGCACGTCCAGTCTCAAAGCGCGCGTGACCATCTCGGCGTGGGTCTTGTCCAACGTTCCTTCCGCGCCGCCAGTCTGAACGAGCAGCAGAAGCTCCTCTTTCGGCAGCGCCTCGCCTGACGACTGGGTTGTAGCCACGCCAAAGGGCCGAAGCATGAGACCCGCGGTGTTCTGGGCGAGCCAGATGAGCGGCCGGAGGACGGTCACGACGACGCGGAGGGGGGCGAAGGTGATAAGCGCCACCTTCTCGGCCGCGTTCAGGGTGATGTACTTGGGCGTCAGCTCACCGATCACCACCAGCAAGAACGTGACCAGCAGCAAGGACACAACGTGTGCGGCGGTCTGATTGATGCCGTGGAGGAGCGGATGCAAAAGACTCGTCACGAACGGCTCAGTGAAGGAGCCGATCGCGATGCTGATCAGGGTGATACCGATCTGCGTGCCGGCGATGTAAGGCGAGACATTGTCAAGCGCCTTCACGAGGGACCGGGCGCTTTTCGAACCCTTTCGGGAAAGAGATTCGAGCCGGCTCTTTCGCGAGCTGATCAGAGCATATTCGGCCGCGACAAAGAAGGCGCTTCCAAGGACCAACAAAAGACTTGCGACGATCCGCAAGCCCAAGTCGCTATCCATCCTGCGCTATTGTAGCGGGTTCTTCCGCAGATTCCATAAG
The DNA here is from genome assembly GCA_035550555.1 of Fimbriimonas sp. Classification (GTDB taxonomy): domain Bacteria; phylum Armatimonadota; class Fimbriimonadia; order Fimbriimonadales; family Fimbriimonadaceae; genus Fimbriimonas. The sequence goes on along the minus strand of DASZPA010000311.1, from coordinate 11,482 downwards.
AGACGTTGGCGATAGTGTTCGTCCGGACGAGAGTGGATCCTCTCGATTTGTTCGGGCGTGAGAGTGTGCAGGGAGCGGTGCGACGAAAGAGCGCCGAGCCACACGCGCGCCGCCTTGGCCGACATGAGCGTGGCGCTCTCGACTTCGTCGACCGTTTTCCCAAGAGCTATCAGGCCGTGGCTGCCGAGCCAGATCGTCTTCGGGACCGCTCCGTGATCCTGAACGTATCCTTCGACGGCGGTACGGATGGCCCGAGCCAGAGGAAGTCCTGGATCGCAATAGGGAACAAAGGCGGCGGCGGGCCCGCAGCAAACAACTTCGTCGGGAAAAAGCCGGCTCTTGGCGATCTGTTCGGCATCGTCGCGACAGAGCAAGCTGATCAGGGGGGTGGGGTGCGTATGGCCCACGACGTCGACGTCGGGCAGCGACAGCAGATAGGCGTGCATGAACGTCTCGACGCTCGGCATCCGGCTCGTCTCATGAAGGCGGGCGTTGGAAAGGCCGTCCTTCACTTGCGCGTCGGTGAGCTCCATCTCGAGTATCGAGAGAATCGCTTCAAAAGAGATTCGCACGAAGCCGCCGGCATCGATCTCGTGCAGGCTCAAGCCGCTGGCCTTCACCCAGAAGGACTGGTCGTCGACTCTTGCGCTCGTGTTTCCCTCGGCCAAGATGGCCAAATCGCGATCGGGCCGCCCAAGGGCTCGCGCCAAACGAACGGCCGCCTGCAAGGCTGAATCGGCATCCGGCGGCGCGCTCATGAGTTAGGGGGTTTGCCCGGTGTTCAGTTGAGGACTGAAGCGTGGGTTGCTGAAATCGCCCTTGCCCTTGGTCAGGTTGGTTTGAGCCGTCCCATCCTTATGAATCGTGTAGATGTCCCGCTTGCCGCCTGCCCGCATCGCAAACGCCACGGTGTTTCCGTCCGGCGACCAAGAAGGCTCGTAGACTTCTCCTTGGACCAACGGCGATGCCGACCGGATTCCGCCCCCCTGCAAAGGCATCGTGAGTAGCCCTTTGGAGGACATGCTTTCTGTCGAGGCATCGTAAGGACCGACAGTGACCAGGAGCGTCGAGCCGTCCGGACTGATGGCCAGAGAACCAAAGGAGTTCTTATCGTCGGGACTCAAGGCGACCGTAGCAGTGGCGATCTTCGGCCCGTTTGCGCCTTGGGGATATGTGATCAGGCCCAACACATGTCTAAAGGGCGTTGTAACCTTGTTGTTCTTGACGAATTCCTTTGGAGGCTCCGCGGGCCATCGAAAGCCTTGCGCGTCGTAAGCCACTGAGCCGTCTTTGGGGCTCACGTCGAACTCGACGCGGTCACCTGCGGCGACGGGGATCGGCCTTTCCAGCTTGCCCTCATTGTTCGGCTGCATGTCTTGCAGCACGAGGACTTCTCCTCCCTCGCGCTCCATGGTCGCCACGATGTACTTGCCTCCGAAACACCACCGAGCCAATCGAAAGCTGGTTCCAAGGCCTCCATAGAGAGACTGAAAGAGCCCTTCCTGTCCGCCGTTCTCTTCATCCTTCGAAATCGTCGCCGTCGCGGAGACGGGCGGCAGAATTTGGGGTGTCGACTGCGTCTTGGGGTCCAGCGACTGGACGGTTCCGCCGCTGATGATCAGCGCGGAGTCGTTCGCACCTGACGTGGCCTCAGCAGGAAATGTCGGATTCGTGCACGAGCGCTTGCTGGTCGTTCGGGCCTCGGCGTCGTCTTGGTCGGGGTTCCAGCGATAAATGTGGAACGTGTTGTCCTTCCGGTCGCTGGAGAAGAACAGAAAACGGCCGTCCGGTCGCCATGTCAAGCCTTCGTCGTTCGCCGGCGCCTTCCAGGAAGTCGTGCCCACGATGTCCCCGGACGGCTTGATGATGACGGCTTCGGATCCATCGTCCTTTCGCTCGATGGCGGAGACCAGCCCGAAGGTGTTCGAGGAACCGAACCCGTTGTAGTCGCCCTTTTGGTTGGAATACCAACGGTAGGCCAAGAAGCAAAGGCCCAGAATGATCAAACAGATCAGGGTCCGAAGGAGCAGCTTTTGGGAGATCTTGGGCTGCACGGCAGTGGGCGGATTGGTAGCCATAAATAGTTCTAGATTAAACGGTCGCCGGGCTTCAGTCGTGCCCCATTGGCAAAATCGCTGCCTGACATCCTTCTTTTACCTTCTGGTTGAACCTCCAGCAGCTTCAGACTTCCACTCCCGAAAGCGACCAACACTCCGTCGCGCGTGTCGAGTACGGCGCCCGCGTTGCCAGATTGATGTGAGATTCTGACATTTGAAAGCTTGAGCAAGCCGCGATTGGTCCTGAGAAATGCTCCGGGAGAGGGTGTGAACGCGCGAAACCGGCGGTACTCGGCAGGGGCCTCGTTCCTGCAGTCGAGCTCCGCGTCTTCCTTCTCAACCTTTGGCGCCACCGAAGCCTCAACTGGATCCTGCGGAGTCCTTGGGTAGTCGCCGACGACGATTCGGGGCAGCCACTTGGCTACCAGCTGTGCCGCGACCTCGGCCAGCCGATCTTGCAGGTCACCGTAAGTCTCGTCGGGTCCAATTTCGGTTCTGACGACGTCGATCGCGTCGCCCGTGTCCATGCCCCGGTCCATCTGCATCAGCGTGACGCCGGTTTCGGTCTCTCCTGCGAGGATGGCGCGCTGGATGGGCGCCGCGCCTCGGTACTTGGGAAGGATCGAGCCATGCAGATTGATTCCGCCCCTCGTGGCGGAATCGAGGACGGCCTGACTCAAGATCTGACCGTAGCTCGCCACGACCAAGGCGTCGGCATTCAGGTTCCGAAGCCTATCGACGAACTCAGGCGCACGGCTCTTTTCGGGAGTCTCGACGGGAAGGCCCAGCTCGAGAGCCGCCAGCTTAACCGGCGTGGGATGGAGCTTCATCCCTCGTCCCGCCGGCCGATCCGGCTGGGTAACGACGAGGACGACGCGTTCCGCCAACGCCTTGAGGGCCGGGACCGCGAACGTTCCGGTTCCAAAGAAGATCAGGCGCATGGGTGGCGGGAATCCAGGCGGCTCCTACTCCGCCACACCCGCCTTCTCCGGGTTTGTCCAGTGAAGGGTTGCAGGATTGACCTTGTCGATGAACAGAACGCCATCCAGGTGGTCAATTTCGTGCTGGACCACCCGGGCCTTGAGCCCCTGCAGGCTTAGCTTGACCTGGCGTCCCTTTCGGTCCAACGCATGCACTTCCACGGCCGCAGCGCGCTCCACGTCCCCATATAGGCCGGGAATGCTGAGGCAGCCTTCCTCACCTACAGCGGCCCCTTCCGACTTCACTACCTTTGGATTGATCAGCGCGGTAGGGCGCATCCCCTCGGGGGAGACCACGATAAGCCTTTGAAGGATGCCCACCTGAGGCGCGGCGAGGCCGATGCCATTCGCCTGCTTCATGATTTTGAGCATTTCGTCAATCAAAAGCTGCGTCTTGCGAGTGATCTTCGCGATCTCAAACGCCTTTTGACGAAGGACGGGGTCGGGAATCTTCACGACCGGACGCGCCTCGGTTTTGACGTAGAGGTACCGGAACTCTTCCGGAACGACGACTTCCATGCTTCTCTAGGTTACCGCGCTGTCAGTGGAGGGCCGAGTCTGACACCCCGTGGCGATATGACAAGAGGTCCCCACGATCTTATCGCCGTCAGGGTACTCATGACGCAGTGGAATTTCAGAATGGCCTGGGCTTTTCAGTAAACGATCTCGCGGAGCAGATGACGGAGTGTTTCGAAGACTATGTCATCCCCATCACCTTCACGCCCACACTTGTGGCGTCGCTGATGCGCGTAGATGCCATCGACTTCATCAATACGGTGATCGCCGTGGAGGAGGAAAGAATGGTTGGCATCGCACTCGTATGCCGCCGAGGAAAGCGGGTGCGCATCGGCGGCATGGCCGTTGCGAAGGCGAAACGCAGCCAGGGCCTCGGATCGACTTTGCTGGGAAGGGTGATCGAGGAAGCCCGGGAGCGGGGCGACGAGTGCATCGTGCTCGAAGCGATCGAACACAACGAGCGAGCCCTGGAATTCTATCGCCGACTCGGGTTCGAGGTGCGCTTCCGCCTCGTTTCGGCTCATACGAGACTCGAGTCGCAGGGCGAGCCTTCCCGTCTGACGGAGATAAGCTTTACGCGTCTGGCCCTTTTGCAGGCGATGAGAGGAGAGGACGCCGGCTCTTGGGAGATGAGCTCCGCGACGGTCATCCAGTACGCGTCGCCGATCAGAGCATTCGAGGCCGAGGGATTCGGCGTCGCGGTGCAAGCGGTCTCCGACAACGCCGTGCTTTGCCGCACCATGGCACGATCAGGAGTGGAAGACGAGCGAAAGCTGCGGGCCTTGCTTAGAGGGTTGGCTGGACTCTTCCCCAACCACTCCTTCCGGGTGCCGCCCTACTTTCCGGAGCCAGAGTTCGGGGAACTCCTGACCGCAGCAGGCATGGAGCTCCAGAACCTACGCCAAGTTCAGTTGCAATTGAATCTATCCCAGCCGAGATAGCGTGCTCGAGATAGGCTGGCCCTTGCCCGTGCGACCGTCTTATTGCAGTCGCACGGCGCCAAGACTGGGCGGAGCATCCGCCTTAAGGAACCTACTCGCTACTTGCGGTGACGTCGGCTGCGACGGGAGCTTTCACCTCGTTTGCGGCGTTCGCCGTGAACTTGGACGGCTCCTGACCCATCTGGGCGAGGCAAGAGTCGCAGCATACGTAGTAGCGGACGCCGCCGGCATCCACGTAGCCGCCTGCCTGGTAGTAAGCGCCGATCTTCGTCTTATAGACGGGGCAGAAGAGGGCCTCCTTTTCCGGCCGAGCCGTATACTTCTTGGGGTCGGCATCGAAGGTCTTCTTCTCGTCTTCCGACTTGAACTCGTACCGGACACCCTTGTAGTCGCTGAAGCCGACAGCCTTCTTATCGTCGATCCGGGCGTGGGTGATAGGGTCGAACAGGAAAACGCCGACCGTCTTGCCCTTTTCGGCAGAGGCTTTCAGCGCCTTGGCCGGGTCTTTCTTGAACGTGCCGCCGCAGTCGGTGCAGCAAGTCGCGAAGCGGATTCCGGCGTACTCAATGGTCTCACCGGGTTTGCCAGAGACCGGATCGCCGGCGATCGGACAGGAAAGAGCAGGCTGCTGAAGCGCTGCGGCAAGCATCAAAGTGGAAAGAATCATCCAAACCTCCAAGGGGCGGCATCGCGCGCCGTTCTTCATAGAATACGTCGCCAACCCCCTCGAATGCGCCAGACCTTAAGAAGACGGCGGCGCCTCGTCTTCCATCGCCAGCAGGTCGACGGCACGGCACGCGAGGTAGTCCTGAGTTGGGCGATCGATCAGCCAACGAACTCGTAGCCTCCCCTGTCGAAGCCGTGACGGACGATCCGACAGCCGGCTGCCTTCCTTCCAAGTTCGCTCATCGAGCGGCTCTCGATGCATCTTCGCCTTGATCGCCTCGATGGCTTCCCAGGGCGGCCGACGCCTCATTGTAACCATCCCAAACAAGACAAACGAAGGAGGGGCGGCCCCTTCAAACTGGCCGCCCCCCTTCTGGAACGTCGGGCTATTGAGCCGTCAATGAACCCAGCAGGCCATGCGCTTCATGCCCGGGCCCCGCCGTAAAGTACAGTGTCCCAACGTTTCCGCCGCTTCCGCCATTGCCGAAGATCAGGCCCCATAGGCCATCGATCACGAGCGAGCCGCCCGTCGCGTTCTTCATGGCGCCCACCGAAGCCCCGCTTGTCGCGTTGTAAACGTTGATCTTGCCATCGCCGAAGTTGCCGACCAGAAGGTCGCCACCGATCGCACCGAAGCCGGCCGGGGCCACAGCCAAGCCCCAAGGAGAGTTAAGCGCGCCCTTGCTGACCAGGCGCTTCACAAAGGTCCCATCCGTCGTGAACACGTCCACATAGCCGTTGCCGGGGCCTGCGACGTCGTCCTCCTTCTGTCCGTCTTGCTTTGCAAGAGTGACGTAAAGCTGGGCGCCGATCGTGGCGATTCCGAAAGGCGCAAAACCTGCCGGGAGGCTGGGATCGGTGAACGACTTCACGAAGGCGAAATTCTTGTCGAACACGTCGACGTGTCCATTGTGGAAGTCGGTGGCGAAGAGGAAGTTGTTGCCTCCGCTGGATCCCATTGCCAGACCCTTATAGATGGCGTTGCTGCCGGATCGATCGGCCACCATGGCGGCCTGCGTGCCTTGGCCGGCGTTCCAAGCGGAAATGATTCCGTCCTCGCTGGAGAAGATGAAGAACGCCGCGCTGCCTCCGACGGCGAAATCGGTGGTCGAGTTGAACACCTGTCCCGTCACCGGTCCGCCGTTTCCTCCGCCCGCTTTGGGGATCTGCACGACCAGCGCCTGGGCCTGTCCGGCGGTGTTGTAAAGGGTCGAAACGCCGGTTCCGTTGTCGCTCACCCAGAAAGGTCCCGAGGGATTGAACGAGACGCCCCACGGATTGACCAGATTCGGATCGACGACGGCAGCGCCGGCTGCGGCCGTATCCGCAACCATGTTGGTCTGGACGAAGTTGCCGGCGCCCGCGGTTGTTCCGGCCGTCGAGCCGCTGCCGTTGCCGCCACCGTTTCCACTGCCGCCGCAACCAACGATGATAGCTGCCGCCAGGCCGAAACCGGCCAGCAACGTCCAACTTTGTAACTTTCCAAGTGCCATATCAGGAATCTCCTATCTTTCAATCAGGTCCGGCCCGCCAATGGAAGCCGCGCGAGCCGTCCGACAGCAGCAAGGGCAAAGTCGTTTCGTGCGCCCCCGCAAAAGGTGAATCGCGCCCAAGAGCTAGATGGTTGGAGGCGGACGAAGAAAAGTCAAGGAGAAACGAGTCCCTCGATGAAGCGCATCCTGCGCGAACGGTTACAAAAGGCTCAAGTGGGGACACAGTGAAGATTTCAGTTGTTTCCATCTCAATGGCGCCGCCGAAGGAAAGGACTTACAATGTTTGGTTGGTGACAGGAAAACTGTGCGCCATCGTCGCCTTAGCCAGCGCCGCAACGTTTGCATTGGGTTTTTCCGGGGATGACGCCCAGGGAACGACCACTCGTGCGTTCCATTCGGACGTGACCGTCAAGAATGATGGAAACCTGTTTGTCAGAGAGACTCTCAGTCTCACCTTCGGATAGGCCTCAAAGGGAGTTCCACAGGGACTTCCCGCTTCGAGTCGGCGATCTAAACGTCGGATATCGAGTGGTTTCGGCCAGCGTCGAACGGCAAGGGAAAGTCAAGAGCCTGCAGATCAGCCAGCGCCACGACTCGCTCTATCGCTGCCGGCTCAAAGCTTTCGACCAGCCGTTCAGAGGCGACGTTAAGATCCGGCTGGCATACAAGGTCGGCGGCCTCATGCAATTTCTATTTCTCCAAGGGACCAGCCTTCTCGAATGGGACGCCATTCCCATGAACTGGCCAACCCCCGTCAATTCCGCAATGGTCTTCGTTCACTACGACACCGGCGCCCTGGACCATGCGGAGACGCTACCCCGCCGAACAAGGATCACCTTCCCTTCCAGGAGTCAATTGAAGGTGCAGGCGACCGGACCTCTGGCCAAGGGCGAAGGGCTTGGCCTCCGGTTAAGTTTCAATCCAAGGCTCGTCGCCATTGAAGAAGAGGACCCGCCGATTTTCAAACCGGGGTCTCTATCGTGGCTGAAGTCCCTCGTGGTCAACACACTGGCATTGGTCGCCGTGCTTTGGATTCTCCTGTGGACTTGGTACACCAAACGCGCACGGCAAAGGATGAGGTGCAGGTGAGCCTGAGGCTACGACGATTCCGGCGCGCCAGGGTTTTTTCGTCCCATGTTTGGCCCTCCCCATGCCTCCGGGGTGGTCGCAATCCTTGAGACCGTTGCGTTGGAGCAGATCAACGGTCGCTTTTGGAAACCGGCGAGATTCAGCTCTTCGTTCAGCCCCAGTTCCTTCGATTCGGGGTCGTCGTCCGGCGGCAGCTCTGAATCTGGGCCGGTGGCAGCGAACCTGGTCACGCTTCGTCGGCGAGTTGCCGCACTTCGACTTCCAACCTGAGCGCTAACCTGCGGACCTCTCCTGTGCACTCCGGGTGCTGCAGGATGGCCTTCGACATCTCTTCCAGATGCCACAACGTCCCGTCGCGGCCTCCCTTGAACCGCTGCCATAGGTCGCCGCCGAAAAGAACGAAGCCCTGGCGAAGAGTCATGGCGTTGTGCAGCTTGTCCGCCGCGAGAACGAGAAGAGTGGAAGGATCGGCCGAGACGACGTGGGCGATCTGGCGCTCTTTGCGATCGCGCCACTCCGGCTTGGGTTCGTCGACGCTTTCAGAGCAGCCCTCGACGATCGCTGCCACGCGATCACCGAAGAGCCTCTTGATTTCCGCCAGCGTTTCGAGCCCTCCGGCGTCCTCGACGGCGTCGTGGAGCAGGGCTGCAATCGCTTCGTCCTCGTTTCCTCCATGCTCGAGCACGAGCGCCGAGACGGCCATGAGATGCGAGAGCGCCGGGGCGCCCGAACCCTTCCTGACCTGTTTGGAGTGGATGACGCGCGCGTAGTCGAACGCCTCCGTGGTCCGCTGGAGCAGGAATGCGTGAAGCTCGGAAGGGTGGTCCAGGCTTGGGTCAGGGTCACGCTGAGTGAGTCCCAAAGCGGCTCTTCGAGCAGTTCCGGAGAGCACGTTCGGACCGTAGCGGCCATCCAGATAGGCGCCAGAGTTCGGATCGGCAAACCGAATCTCGGTCGTCGGTCCCATCAAGCGGCAGATGACCCGATGCTCGTCGCCATTGGGTTCCACGAGGATTACGATCGCCTCGCCTCCACCGGGAGAGGCCGCCGCTCCCACCAGATACCCCTTCAAATGCGACATGTCCGATTATAGGAGACGGTCAAAGACGGGACCCGCCGACGTACCATAGAGTCATGGTCGCCACTCTGGCATATCTGGCTTTGATCGGAACCCCCGCTCCCGTTCCCATGGTTCTGCAGGGAACGGTCACCAGCGTTTCGGGAAACATCCTTGCCATGGAGTTCCACGGAACCCGCTTCCCTTCGGGCCGGCAAGTCAGCATCGCTTCGGCTGAGTACCAGGCGTCCGACGGCAGGCCGGTCTCCAAGTTCAAGATTTGGGAAGGATTGCGACTGATCATCGTCGTCGACCCCAACGCCCCGACCACCTATCGGCCGCCGCGTCAGCCGGGGAGACCTCATCCGAACTTCGTCCGGCTTCTTCCGCTCAAAGCTTTGGTCGTCGAGGAGACGGAGCACTAAGCCCGTGGCAGACAAGCGTCCGAAAGTCTCGCTCTAGTCTTCGGCAACCCATCTGGTTCGCTCCGCCGCGGCCTTCCGTCTTGGAAACCAGTTACAGCTGACTTTGTGAGACTCTGTGCTCTTTGTGCCGTTGCGGCTAAGAAAACCACCTGAAGAGTCGTCAGGAATCAACGGACCTCCCCCTTAGCCATTCAGATACGTTTCCTTCAAATCGTTTAGTATTGAAGGACCTTATGAAGCGTGCGCCCTTCTTCGTCATCGCCTTGTGCTTGCAGTCGGCCGCGTGGGGCTTGGTGCGGCAAGAGTCGCCCTCAATGGCGGACGTCATCACCCGCTTTGAAGCCGACGAGCGCAGCGTGGGCAGGAAGTACGACCTGGAGTACTCAGCCGAAGACCGCCGCAGGATGGGCACGCTTTACGATTTGACTCTCACCGATCTCAAGAAGATCGACTTCGACCACCTTTCAACCGACGGCAAGGTGGACTACGTCTTTCTTAGAACCGCGATCGAAAACCGGCAGGCGGAGCTCAAGCGGCAGCAGATCGCGCAAGACAAGATCGCCGCGTATATCCCCTTTGCCGGCGGGATCAATCGGCTGGAAATCGACCGCCGGAACGTTGTGAAACTGGACTATGAGGACGTCGCCAACCGGGTGGCCGCCCTCGCACGGCAGGTGAAGGACGCCGAGCGGGCTCTCCGGAGCCAGACGAATGTAGACAAGGTTCAGGCCTACCGCGTTTATCAAGCTCTGGACTCCTTCTCGAGAACTCTTGCCGGCTGGCACCGATTTTACGAGAGCTACGATCCGCTGTTCACCTGGTGGGTACCGACTCCCTACAAGGCGCTGACCGATGCGATCGCGTCGTATCGGAAGTTTCTCGCCGAAAACGTGCTTTCCATCCGGGAGGGCGACCCGACCATTCTGCTTGGCGATCCCATTGGCCGCGACGCCCTGATCGATCAGCTTCAGGGCGCGATGATCGACTACACGCCTGAGGAGCTTATCGCCATTGCCGAGAAGGAGTACGCCTGGAGCGAGGTGGAGATGAAGAAGGCTTCCAACCAGATGGGGTTTGGCGACGATTGGCGAAAGGCGTTGGAAAAGGTGAAAACGGAGCACCTCGCACCGGGTGAGGAGCCGCAGCTCATCAAGCAGATGGCTGAAGAAGCGACGGAGTACGTGACGAAGAACAACCTGGTCACCGTTCCGCCGCTCGCGGCCGAGACCTGGACGATGGAGATGATGTCGCCTCAGAGGCAACTTCTCAACCCCTTCTTCACGGGCGGCCTGACCATCAACGTCTCGTTTCCGACGGCCGAGATGTCGCAAGAGCAGAAGGAGATGAGCCTCAAGGCTAACAACCGATGGTTCGATCGAGCGACGGTATTCCACGAGCTGATTCCGGGCCACAGCCTTCAGGCCTTCATGGAGCCGAGATACCATCCCTACCGGGGTCGCCTGGAGGGCAATCCGTTCTGGATCGAGGGCTGGTCTTTCTACTGGGAGATGCTGCTTTACAACACCGACTTCGTCACGAAGCCGGAAGAGCGGATCGGCATGCTGTTTTGGCGCATGCACCGGTCCGCCCGCGTCGTCTTTTCGCTAAAGTTTCAGTTGGGCGAGTGGACGCCGCAGCAATGCGTGGACTATCTCATCACCAAGGTGGGACACGATCCGTTTACCGCCGAAGGAGAGGTCAGGCGGTCCATCGTCGGAGAGTACAGCCCTCTCTATCAGCTCGCCTACATGATGGGCGCGCTCCAGTTCCGTCAGCTCCACCACGATCTTGTCGATTCGCACAAGATGACCAACAAGGAGTTCCATGACCGCATCCTGCAAGGCAATCAGCTTCCAATCGAGCTCGTGCGAGCCATGCTGGGCGCCTCCAAACTGACGAGAGACTACAAGACGCAGTGGAAGTTTTATGGGGGGTGAGGTGGCGAGGGTCAAGTTGGCAAGTTTGCAAGCGTCAAGTTGTTAAGGTGCTCGCACACGTACTCTTTGTAACTTGCCAACTTGCCAACTTCTAATCCGTCCAACGCGGATTAGAACGGCGACTTGCTGCTCATGAAGTCGGCGATCATGTATCGGCCGTCGACTTGGACGAGGTGGTAGGTCTGGTAGATCGTGTCGGTTCCTCCATCGGGGTCCTTCACCACTTGGACGGCTCGGACGATCGCTTCGTGATGGCCGCGCCGCACTTGGCTGACCTGGAAAGAAACGGTTCCGGCGTTGTTCACGTTGTCGAGCATCATC
>DASZPA010000310.1:0-2911 GCA_035550555.1 Fimbriimonas sp. | reverse complement strand
GTCATGGCGCGGCCGCCGAGCCGTCCCCCCAGAAACAAAAGCGTCCCTCAAAGCCTCACAAAGTGTCATCGCGTCCCCTCGGCAACAAAAAAGGCCCCTCGCGATAACGCAAGAAGCCCGACATCAATAGTAGCAGAATTTCGTCTACTATCCAAGCTCTAACTCAGAAAACCCACCAACCTTTCAACTCCTTGCGTTCGCATGAGCAAGATTAACTAGTAGACATAAGTCGAGCATCAGTTGCCCTCCGTATAGGATGATTCCGAGCGCGCCGTGTAACCGGTGAAAAGAGCCTAAGCCGCCCGAGCCGTCCGGAACCGCATCAGCAAATCGATCAAAACCTGCGGCCTCAGCGGCTTCGTCAAAAACTCGTCCATCCCCGCCTCAAAGCACCGGCGACGATCCTGATCCAGAGCGCTCGCGGTCAGAGCCGCGATGGGCGTCCGCCGCCCCGTCCCACGCTCGATCTTGCGGATCTGCCGAGTCGCCTCGAACCCGTCCATCACCGGCATATGACAGTCCATCAAGACCAACCCGAACCCTTCAGTGATCTTGTTCACCGCCACGGACCCATCTTCCGCGATGGTTACAGCGCACCCAACCCGCTCCAGAATCCGCGCCGCCACCTTCCGATTCACGGCGTTATCCTCCACCAAGAGCACCTTCAGCCCTCTCAACACGGAGGCGGCTTCGTCAAACCCAACCCCCTCTTCCACTAGACTCGGAGCCGCGCTTTTGCCTTCCAGTCGGGCGAGGACGGTGAACTTGCTCCCCTTCCCAACCTCGCTCTCAACGGAGATCTCCCCGCCCATCATCGTCACAAGTTGGCGTGTAATAGCCAGTCCCAACCCAGTGCCCCCAAACTCGCGGGTCGTGCTGTTGTCAGCCTGAGTAAAAGGCTGGAAGATCGATTCGAGCCGATCGGCCGGAATCCCCCTGCCGGTATCTTCCACGACCACCTTCAAGCGTGATCCATCGCCCGAATCGAGCACGTCCACATGAAGAATAACGGCTCCATCGATCGTAAACTTGATTGCGTTGCTTAACAGGTTAGAAACGATCTGCTTCAATCTGACGGGATCGCCGAGCGCGGAGCACTCGGCAGCCTCCGATATGTCCTGTTGAAGCTGAAGCCCCTTTCGCTCCGCGTTCTGGGCATGCTTGCGAACGACCTCGCGAAGTGCGTCCGCTACCTCGAACCGCGACTGCTCCATGGCAAGTCCGCCAGACTCCAGCTTCGAGAAATCCAAAATATCGTTGATGATCACGAGCAGCGACTCGCCGCTTTCGTAGATCGTCTTCACATACTCGGCCTGCGTTTCCGAAAGAGGCGTGTCTTCCAACAGCTCCGTCATTCCGATCACGCCGTTCATCGGCGTGCGGATCTCGTGGCTCATGTTCGCCAAGAACTCGCTCTTAGCCTTTGCCGCCGCCTCGGCGCGAACAACCGCGTCCTTCAGTTCCTCGGTGCGATCCGTGAGCATCTTGTGGCTTGCCTGCACGGAACTCGACATCTCATTGAAGGCCGATTGCAGCAAACCGACTTCGTCGCTCTTTCCACCGGGTATCGGCTCAGGCCATCGGCCCTCTTTGATCGTTTGCGCAGCTTTGACAAGACCGTCGATCTGAGCATTCACCCGGTTAGCGATGCTGCGAGCCACGATCGCCGAGACAATCAACACGATAACGAGAACCACGCCCAACGCAATCTCGGTCTCCCTGAAAGGCTCCACGATCTCGTCGTAGGGCCTCAGAGCGACCACCCGTACATCGTCCGAAGCATTCGTACCTGGGAACTGGGCGCCCTGCCCGACGAACAGACGGCCAACGCTCCAGATGTCCTGAAGATCGTCGTAGTCCAAATTCTGCGAGTCCCGCATGGAGATGGAGGTGCCAACCACGTGACCCTTCATCGTGATGGCAAGGTCGGCCGAAAGGTTTTCGCTCGCCTCGTAGGCCAACGCCTTGTCGATCTTGTCGTACACGCTTACGGTAGCCTTGAGATACTCGTTTGATCTCACAGGAATGGATGCACCGATATAAAGGTGCCCATTGCGCACAACCGGTCCACTCCAGGTTTTGCCGTCTATGACGGCCTTCACGCCGTCCAGCTCCTTGGGATCTCTAAGCCCCTCAGCAAAGGTGCCGTCCGAGGTAACCAGATTGCCCTCATCGTCGGTGATTACAAACGAGTCGGCTTTGAGCAGCTTCTGATAAGCCTTGAACCTCTCCTTGACCGTAGGCCCGTCAAGGTGCGTCTGGAGCATTGCAGACTTCACTGTTGGCAAGTCTGCGATGACCGACGTAAGACTGATTAGATTGTCTCCGCGTTGCGCAAGATAGTGCCCAACGCCCTTGCCTACCTGCTGAACGTCCCGCCGGATGCTGTTTCTGACCAAGGTCTGCTGAAAGATCAAAAACACACCAAAAGCCAAGCAACCCAAGCCGGCTACAAGGCCTACCAACAGGATTTCGATCTTGAGGCGGAGGTTGAGCTTCATGTGTCCGACGATCGAGAAGTGACCTTCCAATTTTCGGAGCATCGGACAACTCTCGGTAGGTTTACGAGCCCGACAAAACACTCACCCACAGACTGAGGTACCAAACCTGCAATAGGCCATGGTTTCCCTGCTCTCGGGGAAAAACATAGGGAAGAGGTAGGCCCCTCGGTCTTTGGTCAGATTCGGAACAAGCCTCGAATCCTCGGCGCTACCGCGTAGTTCAACTACATCAGAAAGATAAACCCGATACTCCACCAAGTCCCGAAAACGCAGAGGGCCGCGCCAAACGCATACAGTCCCTGCGCCGCCAAGATCCGCCGATATGTCGCCTTCGACGCATCCGCCGGCACGTCTTCCTTCACCAAGTTGGCAGCCACTCCATACCGCCAACTCCACAGCAGGAACAGCCC
>DASZPA010000309.1:0-6513 GCA_035550555.1 Fimbriimonas sp. | reverse complement strand
CATCTTCGTGATCGAGGACGACGCGCAGTCCGGGCCCGATCACGTGGACGGTCACCGGACCTCCTATCTGGTGGTCAGCCCCTACAACCGCCGGCGCGTCGTCGACTCGAACCTCTACACCACCGTGAGCATGCTGAAGTCGATCGAGATGATGCTCGGCCTGGATCCGATGAACCGGTTCGACTCGTTCGCCAAGCCGATCGATAGCTGCTTCACCGACCAGCTCGACCTGACGCCCTATACGGTCAAGCCGAACCAAACGCCCCTCGATCTTCCGAATCCCGGTCGTGTCTCGAAGGCGACGGGTGACGACGAGTACTGGGCGGAGAAGACGAGGTCGCTCGATTGGAGCCACTTGGATGCGCCGGATAACTACTGGCTCAACCGGATCATCTGGGCGAGCCTCCACAAGGATGGAACGCCCTACCCGGCTCGCGAAGGCGAGGCGCCGGGACAAGAGGAGGACGATTGACGCCGCGGAACGAGATCGCGATGGCCGAGGGCGAATCGAACATCACGAGCGAACGGGAACGGTGGCAAGCAGCAAACCTCTCTGCGGAAACCTTCCAGCTCTTGGAGCGCGACTCCCAAGCGTTCCTGCATCAATCGCTCTCGACTCCGTGCCTCAATGCCTTGCGATCCACGAACGGCTCTTGGATTGAGGACGTCGAAGGGCGGCGCTATCTCGACTTCCACGGGAACAGCGTCCACCAGGTGGGCTACGGCCATCCGAAGGTCGTCGCTGCCATCAAGAAGCAACTGGACGTGATGCCGTTCTGTCCGCGCCGTTACACGAACGAGCCGGCGATCCGCCTTGCCGAGAAGCTGGCCGACCTGGCTCCCGGCAAGCTGAACAAGGTGCTTTTGGCGCCGGGTGGAACCAACGCAATCGGTATCGCGCTGAAGCTTGCCCGATTGGCAACGGGCAAGCACAAGGTCGTCTCGCTCTGGGACTCGTTCCACGGCGCATCGCTGGACGCGATCTCGGTAGGTGGCGAGGAACTGTTTAGACGGGACATCGGGCCTATGCTTCCTGGCGTCGAGCATGTCCCTCCTCCCGATCCTCGCCGATGCCCGCTCGGTTGTGGTTCCCAATGCAGCCTCGCCTGCGCCAACTACCTCTCCTATGTAGTGGACAAGGAAGGTGACGTGGGAGCCGTCATCGCAGAGCCAATCCGCTGCACCACCGCCGTGGCGCCTCCACCTGGCTACTGGCGCATGGTTCGCGAAGCTTGTGACCGGCACGGAGCGCTCTTGATCTTCGACGAAATCCCGGTGGCCCTGGGCAGAACAGGCGCTTGGTTTGCATGCGAGTGGACGGGCGTCGTTCCGGACGTCCTCGTGATCGGCAAAGGACTCGGGGGCGGGATCTTTCCAATGGCCGCAGTCATCGCTCATGAGGATCTCGACGTCGGCGACGAGATCGCGCTGGGCCACTACACGCATGAGAAGAGCCCGGTCGGCTCAGCAGCGGGTCTCGCGACGATCGAAGCGATCGAAGAGGAGGACCTCCTGACCCGCTCCCGAGTCGAAGGCGCGCGGTTCCTAAGAGCAATCAAGGATTTCACGGCGAACTCGCGTTCGGTTCTCGAGGTGCGCGGGATCGGTCTGCTTATCGGGGTGGAAATGGCCGAACCCAGGACGGCCGAAGCCGTGCTCTATGAAAGCCTCTCACGAGGACTCAGCTTCAAGGTCTCGTCAGGCACCGTTCTGACGCTCACGCCGCCTTTGACCATCACCACCGAGGAGCTCGACATGGCCATCGAAACCCTTTGCAAATCGATCACCGCTGCTGAAACCGGAGGCGTCTCTTGAAACAGATCGACCGTCCGCCAACCGCCCGCGCAGCCGTCGAGTATCAGCGGCCGGCCCCGCAAGTGAAGAGCCCTTGGTACGCCGTTACGGTCGCGATCATGATCGTCGGATATGCCGGCTACTACTTGTGCCGAAGCGACTTGAGTGTGGCCCGCCCGCTGATTATCGACCAGTACAAATCGATTGGGATCACCAAGGCGTTCATCGGCGACTTCACCGCTTTGGCGACCCTCTTCTACGCGGGCGGCAAGTTCCTTTTTGGAAGCACAGCCGACGTGGTCGGCGGCAAGGGAATGTTCATGCTTGGCATGGCCGGCGCCATCGCCTTCAGCATTCTCTTTGGCGTAGGTGGGCCACCGCTGTTTCTGCTCGCTTGGTGCGGAAACCGGTTCATTCAAAGCTCTGGATGGGTGGGGATGGTGAAGGTCACGTCGCGCTGGTTCGGTCACAGCACCTACGGCACCGTCATGGGACTGATCAGCCTCAGTTTCCTGTTCGGCGACTTCGCTTCGCGGCAGTTCCTCGGGTTCCTCATCGATCGCGGCTGGGGCTGGCAGCAGATCTTCTACATCTCAGCCGGCGTACTGGCTTGCATCTTCATCCCTTCGCTTTTCCTCATGAAGGAGAAGCCGTCCGACCGAAACCTTCCGGA
This sequence comes from Fimbriimonas sp., assembly GCA_035550555.1. GTDB lineage: Bacteria > Armatimonadota > Fimbriimonadia > Fimbriimonadales > Fimbriimonadaceae > Fimbriimonas. Next base: position 4,046 of record DASZPA010000309.1, on the reverse strand, counting down.
GCCGGAGTCGAACCCCGACTCGGTTTTCGCCGTGCACGATGCGGACGCACAGAAGAAGAGCCTGAAAGAACTCATCTTGCCTCTCTTCACAAGCCCTTCCTTTTGGGTCGTTTGCCTGCTTTCGTTCGGCTTCACGTTCATGCGAGAAACGTTCAACGACTGGACTCCGACGTTCTTGCACGAGGTCGCGAAGATGTCCGAAGGAGACGCGGCGAAAGCCAGCTCCTACTTCCCACTTTTCGGTGGCATTTCAGTCATCGGGGTCGGCTATCTCAGCGACCGGCTAAAGCGCGGCTCCAGGGCCGCCTTTATCGCCATCGGGTTAGCTCTCTCGACTGCGGGACTGCTGTTCCTCGCATACGGCAACTTCGGTGGCGACTCGACCCTTTATGTCGCGGTTGTGGCCGCTCTCGCCTTCGTGCTGATCGGTCCCTACTCGTTCCTGGCCGGCGCTATCTCGATGGATTTCGGAGGCAAGCAAGCAAGCGCGACTGCGGCGGGTTGGATCGACGGCATCGGCTACCTCGGCGGAATCCTATCCGGAAAGCTGATTGGGGACGTGGCGGAGAAATCCGGCTGGCAGCCGGCGTTCGTGATTCTCGCGATCGCCTCGTTTATCTCGTGCCTTGTCGCGGTCGGCTACTTGGTTCAGGAACGGAGGCGGCTGGTTACAGCTTGACCTCGTCGAGCAGGGCCGGAAGCTGCGCGATGGATGGAATAAGGTGGGTGTGAGGGTGCCTGGCGAGCTGCTCCGCCGTATGTGTGCCCTCGCACACACCGACCACCAGCGCGCACCCGGCCGCCGTCCCTTCCTGCAAGTCGGAAGGCGTGTCGCCCACCTTGGCTACCTTCTTCACATCGGCCACGCCGGTCCTTTCCATGGCAAGGAAGACCAAGTCCGGAAAAGGGCGGCCCCGAGAAACCTCGTCGCTCGCGACCGTGGTGTCGAGAACGTCGTTCTCCCAGCCTACTCGCCTGAGAACTGCGTCGAGCACAGCCCGATCGAATCCGGTATCGAGGGCAATCTTGATTCCCTTCGACCTCATCTCCTTAAAAGCTGCAGAGGCGCCTGGAATCTCTCGGATGTCTGGCGTCTCTTCGTAGTAGGCGATCATCCGCTTACGGAAGTCGAGGAAGATCGACTGGACCTCTTCCGTGCTAGGCTCGTCGCCGTTCGTTTTGAACTGCTTGAGAAGCTCTCGAATTGCGACGGGTTTCGGGATGCCCATGATAGCGTTAACGGCATCATGCTCCCAGGGAACGTCGTGCGCGGTCAGCGCCACTTTCAGACACCCTCCCACGCCGTCCGGGTCCTCCACCGTCGTCCCAGCCACGTCCATCACCACCAGTTCGATCATGCCGAACAGAAGCTTGCCCGATCTCTTGCGGGGGCATTTCAACTTGCGTGAAAAAGCAACATGAAATTTGATGTCGCGATCGTAGGGTCTGGAATTCTTGGCCTGGCCCACGCCTATCACCTGTCAAAGGCTGGGCTCAAGGTCGCCGTCTTTGAGAGGAACGCCCGGCCCGTAGGGGCCTCGATCCGCAATTTCGGGATGATCTGGCCCATCGGGCAACCGCCGGGGGAGATCCGGCAGATAGCGCTAGAGAGCCGCGGCTACTGGCTGGAGATGCTGCACGACGCCGGAATCTGGCATCGAGAATGCGGCTCGCTGCATCTGGCTTACGCTCCAGACGAATTGGGAGTCTTGGAGCAGTTCGTGGCTCTCGCTCCCGAGTACGGCTACGGCTGCGAGATGATCTCTGCGGACGGAGCACAGAACAAGAGTCCGGTGGTTCGACGAGAGGGCCTGCGCGGCGCGATGTGGAGCCCCGACGAATTGTGCGTGGACCCGCGCGTCGTTTTGGGTGACCTCCCTTCCTTCCTACACTCGCGGTACGGCGTCGAATTCTATTTCAGTTCTCCGGTCACGGCGATTGAATCTGGCCGTGTGGAGGCTGTCGGGCGGGAGTTCGAAGCCGACTGGATTCTCTGCTGTCCCGGCGACGATCTGCGCACGCTCTTTACAGAGCTGCTGGAGCAAGAAGACATCCGCCTCTGCAAGCTGCAAATGATGCGAGCGGTCCCGAAGTCCGGCTTCAAGATCGGCCCCCATCTCTGCGCCGGTCTTACTTTGGCCCATTACGCAAACTTCCAAATCTGCGACCACCTGGAGGCGCTCAAAGCTCGCTTCCAGGACGAGTATCCGGAGGAGACGAAGTGGGGGATCCATCTCTTAGTCAGTCAAAACGAGCAAGGAGTGTTGACCATCGGCGATTCCCACGAATACGTCGAAACTGCAGATCCCTTTCTCAAAGAGGAAATCGACCGGCTGATCCTCAACTATCTGGACACATTTCTTCCCATCGACCAGATCAAGGTCGTGGAGCGGTGGCATGGCGTGTACGCCAAGCACTTTGATAAACCCTACGCGTTGTTGAGGCCTTTCGAGCGAGTTGGGATCCTTGCCGGAGTGGGTGGAACGGGAATGACGCTCGCGTTCGGTCTCGCTGCTCGCGTGATCGAACAGCTAGGTGTGATCTCACAGGTCCAAAGGCCCTAACCTTCATGGGTCCGACCTCATAATCCTTCATGCTCGGCACCAAGATCCTGATCTGCCTCTTTTTGCTAGCGATGGCAGTCAGTTGGTTCGCCGCAGCCCTCGTGAACTCCTCCTCGGGCCGCAACAAGCTGGTTGCGCAGCGGCTCCAAACCACGTCCACGGGCTTAACGTTCGGCATCGTCTGCTGCAGCCTGGCGTTCTTGGTGGCCGGCGTAGGCATGTGGATCCATCTTGGGTACGTGCTGTTCGCTCTCTTACCCATCTTCGCGGTTGGCGGACTGGTTAAGAGGCTGATGCGAAATTCGAGACGCTAGCCTTCAGCGAGGATGTTGCTGCGACTGGGAGACCGTTGCATCGGCTTTCCAGCGGCTGGCTGAACAACTTCGTGACCACCAAGGCCAAACCACTTCCCGACGCGGGAGGGGTCGCTGAGCGAAGCGAACCGGGGACGAGGGAAAATCCGAAACTGCAAAAGTCCGATAAGAAGAATCGCTTCAAACTCTGATCGGTCTCAATTTAAAGGACTTTCGCGATGAGAGACCGGAATTCCCTCTCACCCGGTTCGTTCCTCACCGGCCTCTCTCGCGGCGGAGCGCGTCGCCCACCGAACGGCTCGCACAACCTTTCTTGTCCTTCATCCGATAGGCCAACGGTCCATTCGATACCAGGTCGCGCCGTTGGCGCTAAAGACTGTCGACGATAAGATCTGGATAAAGGAAGCCTTGTAGCGTTTTGGGAGCTTTCCGAATCGAGTTGCGTTCCCATGCAACCCTCCCATGTCCCGGCTACATTCCCTGCTTGCTAGGCGGAATCCTAACAGGTAGATCAGGCATCGCCGACTCAGACTTGAGGCTCGATTCCATGGCTCCTGACGCGGCCCACTGCTCGACGTAGTCCGGTGACATGCCGAAGGTCTCAATCAGGTGTCTCTTGATGCCTTCACTCTCGAGAGGTTGATGCTGGATCCCTTCGACCGTCACATGAAACAGGTTGCCGCCCCGCATCGCCCAGATGCTCTCTTCGGTCTTGCGGCAGATGTGGATGCGTTCGTTAAACGGGCTGAATCCTCGCGACGCCTCGTACCGCTCCTCATAGAACGACTCTGGAACCTCTGGTTCAAGCAATCGGAAGAAGATGTGCGGCATTGGGGGAGCCGTGCCATGGACGTACAGCGTGTCCCCGTCGTATTCCACCTCGGCGTAGTGCACGCCTTCCGATAGCTGCGACGGAGAGGCCGGCTCGATATTCAGCGGCTCCATGGTGAGCAGCGAGTTGTCGACGATCCACCGTGAGCCGTCTTCGAAGTTCACGATTGCCGTAGCGTGGTTCGGCTGCCCAAAGTCGTACATGCTTGCCGCAGCGCGATGCACATCGAAACCGAGCGCCTTGAGGAACGAGTACAGAGCGTTGCCGTGAGCCCAACAGGTGCCGCCCGTGCCGTTGCTCAACCAACTCTCGAAGAACTCGGCGGGATCGAGGATC
>DASZPA010000308.1:0-10886 GCA_035550555.1 Fimbriimonas sp. | reverse complement strand
AAGCGATCGAAGCAACCGATCGTCCCTGGCTGATCGCCGTGCAGTGGCATCCGGAGCGCACGATGGAAAATGACGACTCTCAGAGGCTCTTTAGTGGCTTCATCGACGCCGCCAGGAACTACTCCAAGCAGAAGGGCCAGAGAGCTTAGGGATGCGGCGGCTCGTCGACGGTGAGGAGCACGAGTTTCCCGATCTCGACCTAAACGCGACGCAACTCGAGGATCGTCTGCTGGTCCGAACCGAGGACGGCGTCCATAGTGCCTTGGCTGTGCGGCAGGGCGATGCCGTACTGGTCTCTTACCGGGGACGACAGTATCGCGTGGAGCCGATTTCGAGGACCAAGTCGAAATCGCAGGCCGCAGCCTCCGGGGAACTAAGGGCTCCGATGCCCGGAACGGTTGTGGCGATTCCGGTGACTGTTGGTCAGCAGGTTCAAAAAGGGGCGGTGATCCTGGTCCTAGAGGCCATGAAAACGCAGCAGCCTTTCGTGGCTCCCTTCGACGCCGTTGTTGACAAGATAGCGGTGCAGGTGGGGGAAAACGTCGCCGAAGGCAGTTTCCTTGCGTTTTTGTCAAAACCTGCCAATGATTCTTAGTGTGGCTGTGAGTACGTCGTGCACGATGGTCGATTTCGACAAAACCCGAGACCAATGGCGTCGGGCTTATTCGCCCATTTCCACGCGTGAGCTGCAGGTCTGGTCGCAGGATTGGAAGTACGGCGTCTCGACGATTCCGTATGTCCGTCTGACCAAGCTCGCCGACGGTGGGCTGCTCAACATGATGGAAATGCGCTCCATCCTGAACATCGACGGCTTGAACCTGAGCATGGTGAAAGCCGATGTCGAGCGAGTCTGGACCAACGAGGTCGCCAAAGGCCTCCGAGCCGTTCACTGCTTCCGAGAGACCACGAGCGGAGTCGTCTTCTATTTCGCGGCGCTGACGTCGACGAACAACTACATCACGGGTGTGTTGTACGTGTCGCGAAAGGACTAAGTAGCAGCACCTGTCTTTTGCACTGATAAATCAAGTGTCATGCGGGGCATTCGCTGTTATCATGCAAACAAATGAGCCTGTGCCCGCGTTTTTGGCGGAGTTGCTTTTGCCTTCTCTCCGTATTTGTGGTTTCTCTCTTGCCAACTTTTGGGGTGGCTCAAAAGCTAAGAACCGCCTCTGTCAGCCCCGTCTCGGTAGTAGGAGGAAGTAGTTCGACTGGCTACGTTCACCTGACGGCGCCCGGCGCCTCTGGGCGGGTACTCGGTAAACGTCACCTGCGCGCACAGTTACGTGCAAATCAGCTCGCCGGTCATCGTCCCGGAAGGCGCTAGCGGAACCTCCTTTCCGATTGGGACCAGTCCGGTTAGCGGCAACCATACCGTCACTGTCGCCTTCGCCGATGCCACCGTAAATCTCAGTGGCAGCCTCACGGTATTGCCACCGAAGGTCACAAGGGTCAGTGTCACTCCCGCCTCGATTGTGAGCGGACAATCGGCTACCGGGACAGTCACGCTCGGCTCCTCCGCGCCAGACGGCGGATTGATCGTATCTCTTTCAAGCTCGCAGAGCTTTGCCCACGTCCCTTCCACGGTAACAGTGCCAGGGGGAAGCAAGAGCGCGGGCTTTACCGTCAAGGCATCCACAGTGACGATGACCTCCGCGGCGACTATTGCAGCGAGCTATGGGGGTAGTTCTGCCCAGGCAGGCATCAGCGTCTTGCAGAACCCTTCGGTCACGTCGCTTACGCTGGGCAGCAACGATCTGGTCGGCACGTTCAGCACGAAAGGGACCGTGACGCTAAACACCCTTGCACCTGCAGGCGGCACCGTCGTGAACCTGTCAAGCAGTCTCGACGGCGTCCATGTTCCGGCAACCGTAACCGTCGCCCATGGCAGCTCGACGGCAACATTCCCCGTTACCACGCAACAGGTCACAACTGTATCCTCGGCGAAGATCTCAGGCAAGGCGGCAGGATCTGCGGCCTCATCGACCCTCGTCGTCGAGCCTTGGCCTGTCGAGCAGATCGATGCAAGCGGAACCGTCGCCAGCGGCCAAACCATCCAGGAGATAGTGCGGTTGTCGGAAAGAGCGCCCGTGGGAGGAGTCCTCGTACACGTCTCCAGCGACAAGTCGTACCTCACGGTCACGACGCCCACTGTGACGGTCCCCGAGGGCTATCTGACGGCTCCCTTTACGCTGCAGGCTTCGGTTGTTGGCGTGCGCAAGGCGGCAACTTTATCCGCGAGTGCCGGCGGGACACCTGCAACGGGTCAGCTTTACGTCGCGCCGCCACCCGTGACCAAACTGAGCATTCAGTCGACCTCCATCTATGGAGGACACTCCACGCAAGGAACAGCCACCATCTCCTTGGCCGCCGGGTCGGGAGGTGTCGAGGTCGATCTTGGAAGCAGCTCCGCCGCCGCGCAAGCGCCCTCACAACTGGTTGTTCCCCAAGGTCAAACCTCGATCTCCTTCACAGTGACGACAACGCGGAGCGGGGACATTGCGACCTCGAAGATTTCGGCCGGCAATGACGGGAAGGTTGGAGCTCAGCAGACACTGACGATCTATCCCAACGGCTTGGCCCAAAGCGCTTGGCCCAAGTTCCGTGGAAACGCCTACAACTCCGGCTTCTCGTCGATCGCAGGCTCAAATAACGGCATCGAGAAGTGGTCATACGATCTTGGAGGGAACACATGGTCGAGTCCCGCGTTGGCACCTGACGGGACGATCTACATAGGGAATACCAGCGGTGACCTGGTGGCGATCGATCCGGCCGGAACAAAGAAATGGGCCTTCCACACGGACGGCCTCGTCATGTCCAGCCCGGCCGTAGGCTCGGACGGAACGATCTATGTGGGATCCGAGGATGGGAAGTTCTATGCGATTACACCCGACGGCAACGAGCGCTGGTCGTTCACAACGGGCGACCAGATCCAGTCGAGTCCTGCAATAGCCGCCGACGGAACCATCTACATTGGATCCTATGACGGGAATCTCTATGCGCTAGATGGGAATGGTTCCGAGCTGTGGCACTTCTCGGCACCCGGCATTTTCGCGAGTCCTGCGGTAGGCGACGATGGCACGATCTACTTGGGAGCCGGAGGCGGACAGGACCTCTTCGCGATCAATCCTAACGGCACTCAGAAGTGGGTCTTCAATGGAGACGGCTACAACTTTCAAACGCCGACCATCTCGCACGATGGAACGATCTACATAACGGCTGACGACGGCTACCTCTACGCAATCAGCTCGGATGGTGCGTTGAAATCGTCGTTTCAAATGGCCAGCTCCTACTGGGGATACGTCGTATCCAGTCCTTCGATCGGACCGGACGGCGCCATCTACGCCGGCACGCTGTTCGGGCGCCTCTACGCCATCAAGCCAAATGGCACGGAGCTTTGGCATTTCAGCGTCGACGGCCTCGTGCAATGCAGTCCTGTGATTGGACCCGACGGCGCCATCTACTTCGCGGGCCTCGACGACGACGCGTTTGCTCTGCGTCCGGACGGCTCTACCCAATGGGAATTCGTCATGGACGGCGACAATTCAAGCCCTGCCATTGCGGCCGATGGAACGCTCTACCTTTCTGGAAACGACGGAAAGCTCCATGCGATCGGAACTGCTGGAACCGTTCCGCCTCCGCCGAAGAGAGTGCCTTAGCCGGCAAGAACTTGCTGCGAAGTCCTGAAGTGCATCTTGGCGACGTTCGCGAGGGCGCTTGGCCCATGCTGGGCGACGATCCGCTTGCCTGTTCCGATCACATTCGTCGCTCCCTTCGGGAGCTCAATTCCGAACTCTTCCCCTAGCTTTTTGAGGCGCCGCAGAAACTCCGCTCTTGCAAGGATGGAGGCAGCCGCGACGGCGATATCCGCTTCGGCTCGAACCATCGAGCGGAACTCGACGCCTCGTCCCTTCTCATAGAGCGCCCGTTTGACCGCGGCTCCGCCCGCGGCGAACTGGTCGGAGATGACCAGGTTCGAAGGATGCAGTTCCAGCACGTTCTCAATCGCGCGGGCGTGGCCCCAGGCCAGGAGCGAGTTCAGATTCTTGAACTTGGCGTAAAGCTCGTTGTATTTGGCCGGTCCGATGGCGATTACCGAGCAAGGACAAACCGCGCGGATCTTGTCGCTGAGCCGAAGTGCCATCGGATCGGTGAGCTTCTTGGAGTCCTTCACACCTTCCATCTCCGCCAGGTGCTCAGGACCCACATAGCAGGCGGCGATGACCAGCGGGCCGAAGAAATCGCCTTTGCCCGACTCGTCGACGCCGATGTGCCCCTCGTCCACGAGCGACAAGGTACCCGCTAGGCGGGCATTTCGGCGGAGCGGAACTGCTTGTCTGCCAGCCCGATGAAGCACGCCGCCATCATCCCGATCCCCATCGCCATAAACCCTGCTTCGACTCCGTACCGCTCGGTGAACCATCCTCCGAGCACCATCCCGATAGGCATCACCCCCTGGGAGATCATCTCGCGCACGGAGTTGACTCGGCCGCGGAAGGCGTCGGGAACGCTGAGCTGGAGATAAGTGGCGACGGGAATATCGGCGGGAGGGATGGCAAGCCCGGCGATGACGTTCCAAAATACGAGCGGCCAAAATCCTGGCCAGATCGCCATGGCGGCGACGGTCAGACCGACGATGAGCAGGCCGACTGCGAACCAGAGCAGCGGCCTTTTCGGCTTCGCATTACCCATCGCGATGCTGGCGATGGCCATCCCGCAGAAGAATGTGAACTCCCACCAGGTCAGTGTCTGAGGCTTGCCGCCCAGCCACTTGTCGTTCGCTGCCAGGAATACGACGAAAAATGGCGCGACCATGAGCCGGAAGACCGTGAGAAGTAGTGTCAGGATCTTCAAGTCATGCCTGCCGTTGATGTACTTCAGTCCATCCTTGAAGTCCGTGATCGGATGAGTCTCATGGACGTCTTCGCGCTTGGGCCGCAACGCCGGAAGTCTGAAGATGAACGCGGCTGAGAGCAGAAACGAGAGACAGTTGATTCCGACAGTCGAGAGATAGAACTGCTGGGGTGAGAGGAGGTAAAGCGCGGAGAGAACCCCTGCCGAGAGGCTCAGCCCAATCAAAGGCATGCTGGTCTGCGTCATGGAGCTGAGCGCGTTTGCCTGCAGAACCTGATCAGCGTCGACCAGGGCCGGAATGGCCGCCGACTTGGCCGGCATGAAGTAGCAACGGACTGTCGACAGCAGAAACGGAATCGCCAGCAACGCCCATTTAGGCGGATTTCCATCAAGCCAAACGATCAAGCCGAACAGCAGCAGAAAGCCGCCACTCGCCAAGTCCGAGGCCAACATCACAACTCTGCGGTCGATCCGGTCGGCAATGACTCCGGCGTGAGGTCCGAACAAGAGGAACGGCAAGGACTCGAGAGCGCCGACAAAGCCGACCATCTCCGATGAGCCTGTGACCTTCTTCACCATGAACATAAAGACCACGTAGTAAAACGAATCGCCAAGCTGGGAGATGGCTTGCCCGAGCCAGAGGCGGCGAAACGGTCGAACGCGGAGGGCTGCGAAGTTCACGGCAGAGGTCGTGATTATGAGACGCCGAGGCCGCCCGGTATTCTCTCCGACCATGGTAGCCGCCGTGTTTCCCGGGCAAGGCAGTCAGAGGCCCGGAATGGGCAAGAACTTGGCCGACACCTATTCGCAGGCGATGGACGTCTTTGTCCAGGTCTCAGACGCCACAGGCATCGATGTTTGCCGCTTGTGCTGGGAGGCTGACGAGGAGACGCTGCGTCAGACCCATAATGCTCAGATCGCGCTCTTCTCCTGCAGCTTGGCCGCTTGGGCGTGTCTTCAGCATCGGCTCCCAGCATTGGTAAGGGTTGTTGCTGGTCATAGCGTGGGAGAGTACGCCGCGCTTGTGGCCGCAGGTGTCTATACCGTCGAAGAGGGAGCGAATCTGGTCCGAACAAGAGGCGTGTTGATGAACGCTGCCGGGACGTCGGCGCCAGGAACGATGGCGGCGGTGCTCGGATTGAGCCGGGAGCTATTGGAGCAGGCATGCGAACAGGTCGAGGGGATCGTTGTGATCGCCAACGACAACTGCCCGGGCCAACTTGTGATCAGCGGGGAAGTTGACGCAGTGGAGAAGGCCGGCTTCGCGGCCAACGCCATGGGTGCGAAGCGCGTGATCCCACTCAACGTGAGCGGCGCATTCCATAGTCCGCTCATGGCAGCCGCCGCGGCGCGAATGCGTGCGGCGCTCGAGCCGATCACACCACGCGCTCCGCATCTGGCGGTTTATGCGAATGTTTCCAGCGAGCCGGTTTCCGATGCGTCCCAGTGGCCCGACTTACTGGAACGGCAGCTTTGCAGTCCCGTCCGCTGGACCGAGAGCGTGGAGCACATGGTGCGAGACGGCGTGACCGGCTTCGTCGAGTGTGGAGTCGGAGACGTCCTCAGCGGCCTCATCAGACGAATCGACAAGACCGTCCCCACCCAGCGAGTCTCAGATGCCGAGACTTTGGAGCAAACCTCAGCAGCCCTTTCGTAACCAATATCGCAGTTCCTAAGGGGAAGATCGAGCATCTATGCCTACAATGACCGTAGGTATGGAGCCTGCCCCAAGGGCGAAACCGATTATCTCCGAGTGGAAGGAGCGTCCCGTTCGCAACGGGCTGCAAATCTTTCGCGACTTTTGGGGACCCCGCTATTTGGCTTGGGCCGGGATCTATGGTCTGTTCCTGATCTGCCTTTTCTTGTTTCCCGATCGCTGGGCGAAAGCCTCCTTCCTCATCCCCATCAACCTGATTCCTCTTAGCAGCCTCTTCTTTGGGACCCGATTTTGGGCTCCCATTGTGCGGAAAGACCTCCTGATCGACGACCCCAATGGAAGGCATAGCTGCGTTCATGTGCTTTACCGGGAGAAGCGCAACGGATTTCTGACGGGCATCGACGAAGGGGTCGTTCTCGTTGAGGATGGCTGGCTGATCTTTGAAGGGCTTCGAACACGTTTTGCCGTTCGGCGAACAGACGGCGCCAAGCCTCGCCAGGTGCGTTCCGAAGAACCAGCATTGGAGCTTGACACGTCCTACGGTTACCTGTACGTCACGTTCCGCAACACCCTCCGCCCAAAAGATCTTCCTCCGGGAAGTCAGGGGATCCGCCCCATAAGAAAACTGCTGACGAGTTGGGCTGCCAAGAAGGATTTTCCCGAGGGCATTCCATGCCTGCCTCCTATGGTCCCCGATCCCGCGGTGTTGGCCGAAGACCTCGCGGTCGTTCGGGTCCGCCATGTGGCCATCTTCGCCTTGGCGATGATCGCCATCGCCTTTTGTCCCTGGCTCGGAGTGTCCAATGCCCGTGAAGAGTTAGTCGTGTTGGGCATCTGTCTACCCGCCGGGGCTCTCGCTTTCGTCATTGCTGTTTGGACCGGCGTCGTCACCGACCAGGCAAGACGCATGCGGCGACGTAACGAGGAGCTTCGCGAGAGGCAACGCCTCAACGCGGGGAGGGAAAGAAATCCCGTCACGCATTGGGCTCCGATCGAGCGCCAAACCGAGGTTCGCCAATGAGTGCCGACGAGACACCGATCGTCTGCCAGTGGAAGGAGACGACTCCTCGATCTGGCTGGCAGATCCTTCGGAGCTTCTTTAGCTGGCGAATTCCTTTCGTTGTGTTGCTCGTGCTGGCGTCCGTGGCAGCAGTGGCGACGGTTCGAGGGCCCGAAAACCTCGTTCGGCTCCTTTGGCTACCCGGGCTGGTCTTCTTAGTCTCAATCGCCTTTCTGCTGATGGGAGTGCGTCGACCCCTTAAAAGGAAGCAACTTTTGATCGACGATCCTTCGGTGCTCCACTCGTGCGTTCACATCGAGTATTGGAACAAGACGGGGCGGTTCGCGATTGGAACAGACGTCGGCGTAGTGACCTCTATGAACGGTTGGCTCACCTTTGAAGGCGAACGTTCGCGTTTCTCCGTACGACACTCGGATGGCGCAACCTTTCGGCAGTTGGCGGGCCCGGTCGTCACGGTAAGTTCCGGTGGTCAGGAAGTCTCGATCCGATTCTCGAATCTGCCTCACTCCCAGAGCCGCCCGATTCGCCAAACGCTTTCCGACTGGGATCAGGACGCAAGCAATCCAATCGGACTCGCATGCCTACCGCCAACCCTTCCGGATCTCGTCGCGATGGAGGAAGATAAACGTTACCAGCGGGCAGTGATGGCGCTCATGGGCGCCTTCATCGTGCTGATTCAACCGGTCGGATTTCTGCGGGGATCCGGAAATGCGAGAATTCACTTAGTCGGCCTCTACATTCACCTTGTCGCCGACTTAATTACCCTCCTTTTCGCGTTCTGGTTGGGTTTCTTAACCGTTCGACTCAAACGTCGAAGGATGGTCCTAAAGGCGGCGAGGGTGGTAGTTGCATAGGGCGCAGACGAGATCGAGGCCGGGACGAGTAACGTCGAACCGGTCGAGGTCGTGACCACGTGAACGAGGACCCTCTCATCTGTGAATGGAAGAATCGGTTGCCACTCCCGCCCTTCGAGAGATTGAGGAGCTATTTCGGGCGATGGCCGCTTGGCATCGCGGGCTCTTTGGGGCTGGCTACCCTTCTCGACCTGATCCTCCCGTGGAATCTGCTTGGCGCCGTTTTCGGCACCCTTGTGGTCTTACTGTTGGTTACTGTAACGGCGATCACCGTTCTCAAAAGGGTTGGTCCGATCCGAAACAAGACCGTTCTGATCGACGATCAGCAAGAACCCCATTCTTGCGTGCGGATCGAGTATCGAAAAGGTCTCCGCAAACGGCTCATCGGGTCCGACGAAGGCGTTCTCTTAACTTCGGACGGATGGCTTACTTTCGAGGGCGCAGTCTCGCGCTTCTCCCTCGGACGAAGCCACGGGGCAAGTTTGGAGCGGTCAAGCTCTAGACCCTGGATCCTCCTTAAAATTCAGCACGAAGGGGAGGAGTGTTTCGTTAGATTTGAGAACCTGCCCAGCCGATCTCCTGCAACAAGAGATTTCCAATTCACGTTGAGTACCTGGGAGGCAGACCCTGAAAGCGCCGTCGGCTTGGCATGCTTCCCTCCCACCGCCCCCAATCCGATCTCGATGCAGGAGGATTGGGCCTACTATCGACTGATCACGCTCGTTTACTTTGGCGGGCTTTGCCTGCAGGTTCTAGCGGTTAACGTGCTAATTAACGCCCCGAGTCTTCGGCTTCGGCTTTTGGGCTACGTGCTCTTTCCGGCTGCGCTCGGCGCTTTGAGCGTCGCCCCCTTGTTTACAGTCATTCCACTCAGTGATGGTCTCAAAGACCGCAGGCGGCTAGCTCGAGCGGCAGCCGTCTCATCGAGCCAAGTTCTACCGGTGGCTCATCTGGACGAAGTCTCCAATCGGGTGCTCCACGGATGAACGAAGCGGGACGCGAGGTGCTGATATCTGGGTGGAAGCCAAGGCGGATACGCGGCCCTTTGGGGATCATGCGGTCGTCGCTCGAGTGGAGAAAGCTACTCTTGCCCTTGATCGTGGGCGCGGTGATGTTCTTCGCATGGGGGGTTGCTCCGCATCTACCTGGGTGGACTGAATGGTTGATCGGCCCGCTGCTTCTACTGATGTACGGCCTGCAAAAGTATCGCTACTTGTTTTCGAGGCGCTTTCCGAAGACCGTGCTGATGGACGACCAGGGCGAAACCCACTCCTGCGTTGCGGTGGTTTATCGGCGCGACAAGCATGGAGTGGAGCTTGGAGCCGACGAAGGGATCGCCATGATGCACGATGGTTGGCTAACCTTTGAAGGTCAACGGACTCGGTTTTCGCTTTCCTACAGGCTCGGCGCCATTATCGATTTCAAGCAGGGCGGCGATGAGCGGGCATTGATTTGTAATGGAGTTTGGGGCAACTCGTACATTACTCTGAAAGACTTGACGGTTCGCAACCGCGCATCCCAAATTCCGATCGCAGCGTTGCTCGTGAAGTGGCAAGACTCCAACCTTACCGAAGGCGACATCGCTTGTCTTCCTCCTCTGACCTCCGACCCCTGCATGGTCTCCGAGCAGCGCTCGGCGTTCCTTGTGCGATCCGTTGCGTGCTTGGTCATGGCGGCGGCTTTTCGATGCGGTTGGAACCTTTCGCTTAGCCTGCGCTTTCCCTATTCCTGGATTGCCGGCACTCTTGCCGGCTTTGCTTTTTGGGGGGCATTCGAAGCGCTGTTACACATGGTTCGTGTTCCCATACGCGCGGTGAGAAGGAGAGGGGTCGATAGCGAGGCGCGCCGGGTTCTCAGCAGCTTGCAAAACGCAACCATCGAGTCGCGTCCTCAATCGGAAAACGACGCAAAGGTTCGCCTGGGAGTTGGATGAGCAAAGGACAGCCTCTCATTTCCGATTGGAAGGAACTGCCAACCCGTTCCGTTTCTCAGATCATCCGAAGCGTCACTGGGCCGCAGCAGGCACCAATGGCGATGTGCTTGCTGGCGTTCTCTTCCTCTACCAGCACGATCCGCAGAGGTTCGCGTCGCCCACAATTGGCGGGCTTGGGCCGTTGTTCTTTTTCATCAGCGGCTTATCGGTGCGAGCGGGGAGGCCTTTTCGAAAGCAGATCCTCATGGACGATCCCGACCAGGAACACGCCTCCGTTCACATCGAATACCGGGCCGGCGAAAAAGGGATTTGCCTGGGTACGGATGAAGGCGTCGTCACGCTCTTTGACGGCTGGCTGATCTGCGAGGGCCTTCGAACCCGGTTCTCTCTTCGAAAGGACGACAGCGTTGCCTGCGGCTCGGAGTCGCTTTCGATCTCGACTCCTGCCGGCGATGTCTATGTCTCTTTCACCGATCATCGGAAAAGGGACCATCCGAGGACAAGGCGCATTCATGGCGTGCTCGATGAGTGGCGGAAGAGCCCCATCCGGCCTCAAGGACGCATGTGTAT
>DASZPA010000307.1:0-8483 GCA_035550555.1 Fimbriimonas sp. | reverse complement strand
CCAAAGCCGTTGGAGCGGCACTCCAGCAGCTTGGCCGTTTCAAAGAAGCCAAATCGGTCTATCTCGAATTGGCTCATCAAGATCCCAACGATGCTCGGACTCTGTTTGAAATCACTCAGTGCGGGCCAGTGAAAGCCGACGATGCCGTTACCCAACTGCTCGTTTCATGGAGCCCGGCGAACGCCTCTCATCGTGACCGTATGCTTATCGCATACGCGCGCGGCAAGGCTGACGACGATCTGGGCAATTTCGCAAGAGCCAAGGACCACTTTGAAGATGCAAATAGACTAGCTGACTCCCTCATCGCCGTTCCATTCGAGCGAGCTGCCTACAAATCTTCCATCGATCGCACCATCGAGACATTTACAAAGGAGTTCTTTCGCACGTACGTCGAATTTGGAACTCCCTTCGATCGGCCCGTCTTTATCGTGGGAATGATTCGATCCGGCACAACTTTGCTTGAAAGGCTGCTCGCGGCACATCCTCTCATCAGCCCGGGAGGCGAGATTCCTTTCTGGACGGAACACGCAAGCAAGCTGTTCGACAAAGGACGACTTGCAGGCCCTGATGAAAGCCGCGAGCTAGTCAAAAATTACCAATCAATTCTTGACAAAGTGTCGAAATCCGGGCTGGTCACCGACAAGATGCCGCTCAACTTCTCGGTGCTCGGAGTCATCCATCTACTCCTGCCCAGGGCAAAGATCATCCACGTTGTTCGCGAAAAGCGCGACACGATGACATCGATCTTCACGACTCCCCACCCCGAGCCCATCAACTGGGCGCATTCATGGGAGAGAATCGATTTCTTCTATCGGCAGTACGAGCGGTTGACGCGCCACTGGCACGAAACCCTGGACTCCTCGATCTTTTGTGAAGTCCGCTATGAGGATCTTGTTCGCCAACCGGAGTCAGTGTTGGAGATCTTGGTAGCGTTCCTTGACTTACCGCACGACTCAGAAATCCGCCAAGAGGGCGCCACGAAGATCGCGACACCCAGTAAGTGGCAGGCAAGACAGCCAGTCCACGCCCGTTCAATCGGACGATGGAATCACTATCCCGAGTGGTTTGAAAACCTTTAACCCGATCCCGGAGCGGGCGTGCCTGGTCCGGGACCCTTGTTCCCGGCCAACGAGAAGATATCGTCGGGCGGGGTCTTCCCCTCCTTCTGATACATCTCCCGAATCCTCTTTTCTTTTCCCTCTTTAGATCCCGGCATCTGAATGAGCATCTTGGCTCGCTCTTCGATCGGAAGCTTATTGAAGGTCTCTTTCATCTGGTCGCCGGAAGCGCCTTTCGGCATATCGCCGACGCTGCAGCCGAGCATGAAGGCTCCCATGAGAATCAACAGCAGATTGCGAGTGACTTTGTTCATCATAAGCGTGCAAAAGAAGGAGGTTGCCGCGCCCCTAGGCAACGGCAACCCGCAATTGACTACTGGTGGTTGGGCGCAGCCATCGACGTGCCCCAGAAGACCCACAGCTGACCCGCCTTGCTGGCAGGGCTCACATACTGGGTATTGGAGCAGTTGTAGCACTCCCAAGCGTCGTCAGTGTCGGTCGTGTTCTCAGGGTGCATCGCCTTGCTCTGGAAGCTCTTGACGTGTCCGTCGAAGAATCCGCAGTTGTTCTGGCCGTTGAACGCACCGTTGTAGGAGAGACCCCACCAGGCCCTCTGCGTTGGCGAGGAGCCGATGCCGGTCGTGTTGTCCGTCGGGTTGTCGACCATGAGAATGGCGTTGGCCACGCTCGTGAACGTCATTCCGTTGCCGGCGGGACCGATGCCGTTCGCGCCGTCTCCGCCCACGGGTCCGGTGGTCATGTTCGGGCCGGGGTGGCTGTAGCCGCCGGTCAATCCGCCGGTGGCACATCCGCCCTGCTTGTAACCCCAGAAGACGTAGTTCAGCTCGTAGCTGACTGCCGGATAGACGTCGCTGTAGTAGTTGCTGTTCGCGTCGTCATAGGTGAAGCCGCCGCCGTGCGGGTACTTGGACGGGGCCAGGCCAACGCACGGATCGTCCGGAGCCTTCATGAAGACTTCGGCGCCGATCGCTTCGGGATAGTCGACTACTCCGTGCTGGATCGAACCATGCTGATAGGGGTCGGCCGGGTTCTTCCAAATGTTGAAGCTCTTGACGTACGGATTCACCTTGGCGGCGAACACGTAGGTCTCGGACTGGGAGTTGTACATGGGAACGTCAGGCGAGAGGTCATCGCTGTCGTTGGCGTACATCAACGCGCCAAGGACGTTCTGCTTGACGTTGGATAGGTCGGATGCCTTCTTCGCGGCCATCTTTGCTTGAGCAAAGACCGGGAAGAGGATGGCGGCGAGGATCGCGATAATTGCGATGACGACGAGGAGTTCGATGAGCGTGAATGCTCGATTGCGCATTTAATTAGGCTCCTTGGCTGAAATATGGACTTCGGTGTCCGGATAGCAGATTCGGACGGCGCTCTTGGCGTCGGCCGGCTTGGATGACGAAAGCGAGCGAACCTCTGGCACAAGCACGACTGCCCGCATCGGAGGGAGGCTAATAGATAAGTTTCGACCGGCCAACTTGTACTGGCCGCCCGAGAGAGCGTCGATGAGGCCCGACCTGTAGTCGAAGCCCGAAGGAAGCTGAAGAGAAACGGTTCGCGTCTTCTCAGAAGCGTTTACAGCGACGATGACCCAGTCCTTGCCGAGAGAGCGCGAATAAGCGAAAGTGCGGTCCCCGTCGTTGGTGTAAAGCAGGGCCGGATCGCCGGACTGCAGAACTGGCATCTCATTGCGGGTCTTAATGAGCTTCTCGTAGTAGCGCAGAAGGTCGTTGTCGGGCTTGTCGAGCGACCACTCCATTCCTCGGCGGTTGTCGGGGTCCTTGCCGCCCTTCATACCGAGCTCGTCACCGTAGTAAATGGTCGGAGCCCCGGGCCAAGTGAACTCGACGGTCGCCGCCAGCTTTAGAAGATCTTTGTCGTCGTGACAGAGGGTTAAGAAGCGGGGCGTGTCGTGACTGCCCAACAGGTTCATCAAGTTTCGGGCGACCTGGGGAGCGTAACTGGAATAAACGCTCATTAGCCTGTTCGTGAACTGGGTTGGGCTAGTCGAGCCTTCGGCAAAGAATCGAAGGCACGCGTCGCGAAACTGGTAACCCATGGTCGCGTCCCACTGGTCTCCGCCCAACCATGGAGAGGCGTCGCCCCACTCCTCGCCCACGATCCACGTATCCGGCGCATAGCCCTTCAAGTGGGTTCGCAGGTCCTTCCACATTTGCGGGTCAACCTCGTTCGCTACGTCAAGCCTCACTCCCGCGATGCCGGCGTCCTTCTTCCAGAAATCGACCGTATCGAGCACGTACCGGTGGGTCGCTGGATTGGTCGTGTTCAGCTTCGGCATCGAAGGATAGCCGGCCCATCCCACATAGGGAGGGTCGTTTCTGACGACGACTGGATAGCTCTTGATGAAGTACCAGTCCTTGTATTCCGAAGCCCGTCCCTTCTCGCGGATGTCCTTGAACGCCCAGAAATCCGTAGCAGTGTGATTGAAAGCAAAGTCCATCACCGTCCGAATGCCGTCGGCCTTCATCGCCTTCGTGAGGTCACAGAACTCCTCGTTGGTGCCGAACTGAGGATCGATCTGCCGATAGTCGGTGGTGTCGTATCGATGATTTGAGGGCGACTTGAAGACCGGTGTGAAATAGACCGCTCCTACGCCAAGCCTCTTGAGGTAGTCGAGGTGGTCTTTGACGCCGGCCGCGTCACCGCCGAACCGGTTGGAATAGGTGGGCTGCCCATCCCAGGGCTGTACGTCGGGGGGATCGTTGGACTTGTCGCCGTCGGCGAAGCGGTCCGGAAAGATCTGGTAGACGACCGATTTCTCGACCCAGGAAGGAACCTCGAACGGCTTGTACTCCTTGGCAATCAGCTTGAACGGGCTAGCGTCGTCTTGCGTGAATCCACCGGCGCCGAAGTAGCTGGTCTTCGATCCATCGTGGAGCTGAAAGTCGTAAGTCAGATCCTCTTTTCTGTTCCACGGAACGTAGGCCTGATAGGATTCGAATATCTCGTCCTCGCCTGCGGGCGCCATCTTTACTGGACGTCCGTTCACTTTCAGGTCGACCTCAGAAAGATCGTTCGGGCGGGTCCGCAAGATGAATCTCAGCCTTCCGTGGTCGTAGTTGAGGTCCGGAACGGAGGGACGGTGCCGCAATACGCTTGTCGCGGTGGATCCATCGGAGGGACTGGCAGGTCTCGAATAATCTGCCGGAACGACCAACACAAGAGAATTCGTATTCCCAGATCCATCCGAAATGCTCGCTGCCGAGGGATCGAGGAGCCACTTGTCGCCATCGACGACAAACTTGTACTGAATCTTCCCCAGTGGCAACTTGGCGTGCGCTGTCCAAGTCATGCCGTCCGATTCGAGCTTCATCGGCGTGGCGTTGCGGTCCCAATTGTTGAACGTTCCGGCCACGACGACGCGTCTCACTCCGGCGTCGGCCGACTTGAATACGAATTCATAGTCGCGAGTGTCGGGCGCCTGCAGAAAGAAGATCACTGCCCCACCCCCGATGTCCTGCGAGAGGAACCCCGAACGTGCAGCTCGCACGGAACGATACGCCGACGCGGAAGAATGGGGTCTCGCTCCTCGATCGCACCCAGCAGTTGGGCACACGCATTCTCGACGATGGCGGAGATGTTCAGGCTGACCGACGTCAATCCACACTCCAGTAGATCGCAAATCTTCGAGTCGTTGAACCCAACAAGGCCCAGCTCGTTGGGAATTCGGATGTTGAGCTCACGGGCGGCCAGGACCACGCCCATCGCCATGTAGTCGTCCAAAACGACAAGCGCATCCGGGCGGGAATCCCCCGCCAACATTCCCAGCGCCACCTGGCGGGCAGCGCTCGATCCAAATCCCGCGTGCCAAATGAGGTGATCGTCCTGCTTCCCGCGAATTGCCCGTTGGTATCCCGCGATGCGATCGTCGGAAACCGTGATGCCGGTTCTCCCACCAAGGAACCCGATGCGGCTGAAGCCAGCGTCGATGAGGTGCTGAGTCGCCATCTCGCCAGCAAGCACGTTATCGTTGTCGACGCTGAGGATCTCGCTCGAGGTGAGCGGATTGCCGATCAGAACGAACGGGAAGCGGTCGCGTTGAAGCTGCTCGATGCGCTCGTCACGCGCCTCGCTTTCGACCAGGATCAGCCCGTCGACGCGGCGCGTCCGAAGCATCTCGTCATAGATGGCCTGCTGCCCCACGGCGCTTGAGACCATGTCGAGGCAAAGGTGATACGGCTTGCCGCTGAGATAGTCGATGATCTCTGCGATGAGGCTGGCGAAGAAAGGATCGTCTTGGAGTCCACCGACAGGGCGGTTCACAACCAGTCCGATAAGGCCGGTGCGGCTCTTCCGAAGGGAGCGGGCGCGAACGTCCGGCTGGTAGTTGTGTAGCTGCATCACTTGCGCGACGCGCTCGCGGATCGAGGCCTCGACCTTCTCATCGCCGGCAAGCACGCGAGACACGGTGGCCTGCGATACTCTCGCGATCCGGGCGATATCCTGCTGCGTAACCCTCATCGGTTGGCGGCGCCTCTGTGCGCCGTGAATACGAATTCTGAAGGCACACTATATCACAAGAATTCGTATTCTTGGGTATTTTTCGTCCACCCATCCCATTTTTGTGGTGAATTGCCGGGGATCAATGCCGGGCAGACAGGCGGGCCAAAAGCAAACTGGGCCTCCGTGAACCGGAGGCCCAGTTTAATCGTTGAACCGAAGCCTTACAGGTCGTACCGCTTGGGTCCGCCCTGGTCGTCGTTGGATTGGAGGATTCGCTTGACGAACGTTACGAGCTCCATCGGGTTGAACGGCTTGGTGAGATACATGTCGGCGCCGTAGTGATATCCCTCGAAGACGTCCTTATCCTGCGCCTTGGCGGTCAGCATGATGACCGGCAGGTTCTCTGTCTCCGGTTCACGACGAATCGATTTGAGGACCTCGAAGCCGTCCATGTACGGCATCATCACGTCAAGAACGATCGCGTTCGGCTTCTCGGACCGAATCTTTTCCAGTCCTTCTTTTCCATCGAAGGCCGTTACGACGGTGTATCCGTGGCGCTCCAGGTTCACCTGGATCAGCCGCACAATGTGGCGCTCGTCGTCACAGACCAAGACCTTTTGGGGCATGCATTCTCCTAACTTCCCTCACGTTTGCGAAGGTTGAAGGCATGCTACCTGAACGAGCCAAAGCTGTCAATCACGGTCCGCCGGCCACCCGGGACCTTTAACAGGCTAGTCAATTTCCGGCCTTAACAACGAACTCGATCAGGTCGTGCGGATCGATCGGTTTGACCACATACATATCCGCACCACACCTGTATCCCTCGCACAGATCAGCGTGATCTGTGCTCGCCGAAATCAAGATGACCGGAAGGTTTTCGGTGTCCGACTCGGATCGTAGCGCCCTTACCACTGCGAACCCGTCCATGAAAGGCATTTTCACGTCGATGATCGCGAGCTCCGGCCTGTCGGATCGGATCATCTCCAGGCATTCCGTGCCGTTCAAGGCGACCACGACTTCATGTCGATGACCTTCCAGCGTGTCTCGGATTGAGCGGAGAACGTCGATATCATCGTCGCAGACAAGGATCTTCAAGGGAGTCAACTCCTCCTTTCAACCGTACCGGAACCCGCATGGCAAGCACACGGTTGACAGCCTCATCGAGGCCACCAAGCGGCTAAACCTGGAAAGCCTCTCCCGCATCTCCCAGTGGCGATCACGGGCCCGTCAGCTGCTCGGAGGTACCCTGTACATAGTGAAACTTTGCCGATTCGAACTCAAAACCGAGCCTGGCGTAGTCCGTTCGGGGATGGTGTATGCGGGCAAAGTATATGAGACCGACGGCGCCAACGCCATAGCGGTCCACGAGGCCGACGCGGTTCGCCCCCTCGCGCCCGTTCCCCAGGCGCCAAGCTTACGAATCTTTCGCAACGACCTGCAGCCGCTTAACCAGAACGACGTCGACGAGCCGCACTTCTTTTACGGCAACCCCGCGTCGGTCGTCGGATCGAATCAGGTCATCAGCTATCCGGCGTTCACCACGGTGGTCGTAGCGCAGCCTTATCTAGCGGCCGTGGTACTCACGCCCGGCTACCGGATCGACGTGAGTCAGGCGGAAGGAACCATCCTGGGGCTCACGCTCCTATGCCTCCTGACTTCGCCAAGAACCGAGGAAGCCGAGCGGCGGGCAGGCGGCGGATTTGGGCAGTCGCAAGATCTGGGCGCCGCTTTGGGGCCGGTTCTTACCACCCCGGAAGAGCTCGACGATTTCCTGGTCGACCAGGAGTTTGGCAGGCGATATGGACTTAACGGCCTTACCCGGGTGAACCGTGTGGAGAGGGACCGCGGCAACGTCCAAGACCTTCCCTGGACGTTCGCGGAAGCCATCTCCGCGGCCAGCCAGTCGAGCACAATCCGGGAAGGCGACATTTTTGCATTCGGACCAGTAGTAGATACGGACGACCCGTACCTGATGCAGCCGGGAGACGAGTTTCAATTTTCCGTAGAAAACCTTGGGACGCTGTCCCTTAAGCTGTCTGAGATTTTATGAGTCAAGTCGAAAAGTTCACGCTCCCCAACGGAGTCCGCGTCCTCGTGGAGCCGGTTAGCCACGTCCGCTCGGCGGCTATCGGCCTCTGGTGCAAGACGGGCAGCAGGCACGAGTCCGATCACGAGGCCGGAATCACCCACCTGATCGAACACATGCTGTTCAAGGGCACGGAAAAGCGCACCTCCAAACAGATCGCCGAGGCGATCGAAGGGCGGGGTGGCGCGCTCAACGCCTTCACGGACAAGGAAACGACCTGCTACTACTGCCGCGTGCTCTCGGACGATACGGCGAACGGAGTCGACGTGCTGACCGACATGATGCTCCACTCCCTTATCGATCCCGAGGAGCTGGCCCGCGAGCAGGGCGTCGTGCTGGAAGAGATCAAGCGCAGCGAGGACGAGCCGAGCGATCATGTCCACGACCTGCATCTCCAGTATCGATGGGGTGACCACCCGCTTGGAAAGCCGATCATCGGCACGCCCCGCTCGGTGTCTTCTTTCACCCGCAGCGACATCACCGCCTACATGGATCGAAGGTATCGAGCCGAAAACGTGCTGCTGGCGGTGGCGGGCAACGTGACACAGGAAGAGGTGATCAAAGCCGCCGAGTCGGCGCTGGGCAAGATTCCTCACACGACGAGCGACTCTCAGCCGACTCGACCGGCTGGGACGGCCCAAACGAATCTGGTGGGCAAAGATGTGGAACAGGTCCACTTCTGCATCGGAACCGACGGAACCTCGATCTATGACGACTCCCTTTACACCATGGCGGTGCTCGACGCGGCTTTGGGAGGGAGCATGTCCTCGCGGCTTTTCCAGGAGATTCGCGAGAAGCGGGGCTTGGCCTATGCGGTCGGCAGCTACTCGCTCACGTATGGCGCCGGCGGCGCCTAT
>DASZPA010000306.1:0-7650 GCA_035550555.1 Fimbriimonas sp. | reverse complement strand
CGGCCGATCAATGCGATCGTTGGGTTCTTTGGCATGCTCAACCGGATCTGGAACGAGGAGTCGGCGCGGGGGATCTTCGTCGCTTGGGACACGCTTGGCGTCGACACCTATCGCAACAAGCTGTGGCCTCCCTATCAAGGCGGGCGAGTTTTCGACCGTGAGATCGTCGAGCAGCTCAACCGTCTGCCCGAAATCTGTAGCGCGTTCAATATGGGAGTCGGAAAGGCGGCCGGGTTCGAGGCTGACGATATCATGGCCTCCGCAGCCAAGGCCGAAGTCGCTCAAGGAGGCAGCGCCCTGCTCTTCACCACCGATCGAGACGCTTACCAACTGGTGTGCGACCAGATCTCGGTTCTGGCGGCCAAAGCGGGCACCCGCGAGCTGAGCCGGATCGGACCTCACCAAGTTGTGGAACGAATGGGCGTGCTTCCCGAACAGGTGCCCGATTTCAAGGCGCTAAGTGGCGACGCTTCCGACAAGATCCCGGGCATCCGCGGTATCGGCCCAAAGGCTGCCGCTTCCCTGCTCCTGCGCCATGGCACCTTGGACCAGATCGTCGAAGTCTGGGGCGCTACGCCCGACTCCAAGCTCGCCCTCACCTTTCGAGACGTCGTGACCATGAGGCCCAATGTGGAGGTGGTGCTCCCCATGGGGCCGCCGGATTGGATCGCCGGCGCAGCCGTTCTCCGAGAAATAGGAGCCGCGAACTTGGCCGACCGCCTCAGCCAGTTAACTCTCTGATCCGTTGCAAACAAAAGCAGGAACGCCGGTTTGTGGCGATAACCGTCGCGGTATCCTGCGGAAATCATGAGAAGCCTTTCCGTGGCTGCAGTCCTCCTTTCCGTCCTTCTCGTCCCGGCTCTCGCCCAGGACTACAGTCCCCCAAAACAGATCAAGGACCTTGGATGGATGGTCGGCGCCTGGTCTGGGAACAGAAAGATCACGTTTGGAGGCCACTCGGCGGAAATTACCACCGAGATGACGATTTCATTCGACGGCCAGTTTCTCAAGGAAATCTCGACCGACAAATCCGCCGGATCCACTTTGACCAAGACGACTATGACCGGATGGGACCCGGAAAAGAGTCAATACATCAGCTACACCTTCACCAACATGGCCCCAACCGCCCGCATCGCCCACGGCAAAATCGACGGCGGCAAGCTCTCGATGGTCTCCGACCCGTGGGAAGCGGAAGGCTTTAAGATGGTCGGCAGAGAGACGATGTCGAAAGTCTCGGACACAAAGTGCAACTTGGTGATGGAGCTCAAGCAAGGGGACAAGTGGCTTAAGGAGATGGACTTCATCCTCGAGAAGAAGTAGGTGCCTTGCAGAATGGGTGACTTCGAACGGGAATCCGGAGCAAAGTGAGTCGCAGCGAGTTGGAGCGCCACCTTCGCCGGCATGGCTCAAGGTTGGTGCGTCATGGGAGCAACCATGACATCTGGGAGAGCTCCGACGGAGAGAAAGAGAGCCAAGTCCCGCGACACTCGGAAATTAAAAGTAACACAGCAAGGCGAATTTGCGATGACTTGGGAGTCCCGCGTCACCCGAGTTTGTGATCGTTCAGGTCAAAACTACTTGCTCAAAGACAGCACTCGCCTTGGAACGAGCTTTCTCGCGGCGATAGTCCAGAAGCTCATGCAGCGCCTCAAGGACCATCCCGCGTGCCTCTTCGATGGTCTCACCCTGGGAGTTTGCTCCAGGAATCTCTGCAACGTAAGCGCTAAATCCGCCTTCCTCCGCAGCTTCAAACACCAGGGTAATGTTCTCCATCAACTGTATTATACGTTTTGCCTGCCTACTTCTTAGGGCAACGACCGGCGAGATCGCTTAGGAGTACAACCCCCTACTCGCCCTACCCGTAGGTTGGCTTTTGCGGCCAGCCCTCAGGCGAATCTTCGAAGTCCTCCTGTCGGCCGTACGGAGTCAAGTCGAGGAAGGCGTAGGAGTCGGTGATCGGCTCTAGACCCCGCGCATAGACCGAGTAGGTGTGGTAGACGTCGTCTCCTATCCGGAAGAAGACGCTCATGCCAGGGCCTTCACCTTCATCCTCTTGGCCGCGAGGCGCGTAGTTGTACACGGCATCCTTCACGCCCTCTTTGAATGACACGTTGAAGTCGAAATTGAAGTCGGAACCGCCGGACGAATACCAGGGCAAGCTCCAGCCCTTGAGCTTCTTGTAGGCTTCCAGCTTCTCGAGCGGCGCCCTGGAAACGAGGACATACCGCGTGTCGCGCTTCTCTAGGAGCGAGAGGTCACCGATCTCGTCGACGTGACCCGTGCAGCCGGGACAGCCTTTCTCCCAATCGGGCCCAAACATGAAGTGATGCACGATGAGCTGCCTCTTGCCTTGGAAGAGGTCGAGCAAGCTGACTTTGCCTTCCGGACCGTCAAAGGCATAGTCCTTGGTCACCTTCACCATAGGCAGCCGGCGCCGCTCCGCGTTGACCCTGTCCTTCTGGCGAGTCAACTCCTTCTCGTGCGCCAAGAGCTTCTTTCGTTCCGCGAGCCACTCTTCGGCGGAGACGACAGGCGGATGTGGGATCTGGTCAGTTGCAGTTGCCATCTTAGGTTCTCCTTCTACCCTTCGGCGCCGGCGAAGATCTTGCAAAGCTGCACACCTCAGGATCAATTATTCGAACGAATGGCACTTGGCCTTTTGGACAGCCGGTTGCGAGTTCTTTCGAAAAAACGTTAGAGACCATTAAGAAGGATGTGGGAAATCGGGAGATCTTGTGATTCGCGGACAATCTGCGTCCAAAACCAAACCAGCGATCGGCATGACTCGAGCCCGAAGGGCTCTCGAGAACTTTAGCCTCGGGTCGGAGACCCGGGGACAGGTCCGTAACCTTGATTCCAAGCACCCCGAAGGCGGTGCCAGTCTCGATGACTGCGGCTAGCTCCGATCCTCGGTCTTGTGAAACGACTCCATTTCTCGAAGGAACTGCACGTTCTCGATAACGATGATCGACTTCCACCACTCTCTGGCGATCGGCCACTCGTCCGGGAAGGAGGACCAGTGCCAGGTCACTGGCCAAGATCCATCGTCGAGTTGCGTCTCCTTCAGTAGATCGCACTCGTATCGAACGAGACCCTCGTTCTCGGCAAACAAAGGATCGCTTC
Source organism: Fimbriimonas sp. (assembly GCA_035550555.1). Classification (GTDB taxonomy): domain Bacteria; phylum Armatimonadota; class Fimbriimonadia; order Fimbriimonadales; family Fimbriimonadaceae; genus Fimbriimonas. The sequence continues at coordinate 4,527 of DASZPA010000306.1, read as the reverse complement.
GGCTGCGGATGAATCGCGAGGGCCGAACTACATACTCCGTCGCCCACGTACTCGTGTCCTGAGTGATCGCGGCATTCGACTCGGTCCTAATCAGCTTCTCAACCGCTGAGAGATCGACGCCAATGTCGGCGCCAAGGCCGTGGGCACATTGCACGAGGCGATGAAAGCAGGAGAGCTCGTGTGTCTCCACGGATCGGGAAGCCAGGAGAGTGGCGAAGGCCTCCCTGGAAATCCGCAGCGCCATCTGATGCAAGGCGGATCCGGGCTCGGAGAACTGCAAGGCGAATCCGGCCAAGGCAGCCGTTGGGTTGTACGACCGCTCACCGCTGCCGCCCTCGTGCGACCACCATTCCGCATGCGGATAGTCGTTGTTCGTCGCAAGCGTTCGACTCCACGTCCGGCCGTCGAAATCTACTCCGCTCTCTAAGTAGCTGAGAATTCCCCGGACGATCGGGTGGTTGGAATTGTTGTAGTTGAGGCCGTGGATGATCTCAGTCGCCGCCCATGTTTGGATCGGCGAGGACAGCGGATTCCAAAAATCAGGCTCGAGAGCGTGTCCGAAACCTCCGTCGCAGTTTTGATATTGGGCAAGTACCTCCAGAACCGATTCCGGAGGAGCGCCTTCGAAGAGGAACCGCCACCTCGCGCAATCGATCGGACGGGCTCGCCGCAGAACGAACCACCTTCCGGCCACATAGGAATCTCGAAGATCCGACATCTCCTCCTTATTGCATTGCCCTGAAAGGTTAGAATCGCATATGCCCGAGAGCCTTGACCCGGTGGCATACAAGGCAACCACCCAGAAGCAGTGGGAAAATGCCTCACCTGGGTTGAGATTGAAGACGCTTTGAAATCGTTCGAAGGGCCCTGCGAGCTTTTGGTAGGAGTCGAAGCAAACCCGCAAGAATCGTGACGCCAAGGTGAGCGAAATGGGGGTGGACGATACTCGGTAGGCTTGCAGGCATGCAAAGCATCGTCGAGTCGTGTAAGAAGAGCGCCATCCAAGAAATGGAGATGTTTCTGCGGAACTTCTCCTACGTCCCGGATGAAAAGTTAACCTGGACTGTGACGCCGACGAGCAAGTCTCCCATCCGCATTGCCGCGCACACTGCACTCTACGCCGGCAGGTTCGCCAAGATGATCAGAGATCAAAAGCTGCCGGCGGTTGAAAACCTCGACGAGTGGGTGGCGCAAAGGGAAGCGGAGGAGATCGCGATCACCTGTCGCAAGGAAATGGAGAAGGTGTTCCGAGCCGGGACCGAGGAAGTCCTCGCGGCCCTGGACGCCCTGACCCCCGAAGCGATAGAATCCAGGCTGGATTCGGGGCAAGGCTGGTCCATGTCGATGAAGCACCTCATGACCCTGCCCGGATGGCACGCGACTCTCCACACCGGCCAAATCGACTTCCTTCAAACCTGCTGGGACGATCAGAAGATCTACGTCGAGTAAGTAAAGAGATAGCAAATAGCAACAATTTGAACTAAGGACAATTCTGATGGAATTGGACTGTAGATGAAAAATGACGATAAAGCTCTGACAAAATTGGAAAAGCAAATTCCAGAGCGCGTCGACTATGCCTTGCGTTCAGCGTATAAGTCTGCAATCAACTCGGGCCATTCTGTCGTCATTTCGAGGAACGGGAAAATAGCAAGAATTGGTCCTGATCTCAGCGAACAGATCTTAGGATTTGTTCCTAAGCCGGTGAAGGTGCGTAAAGGAACACGTCTCAAACTTGAATGAGCGTGGAGACGCCTCGACTCCGCATGATAGCGGGTCCAACGGCAGTGGCAAGAGCAGGATCCATGACATTCTCAGCGAGTTCCTTGTTGGAACCTTCGTTAATGCTGATGAGATCCAACTTTCCTTAAGAGACTCATCGACAATCGGAGGTCGTTGACCTTCGAGACTGTAATGTCTTCAATCGATAAGATAGAAACATTGAGGCTAGCCAGGGCTTGCGGTTTTCGAACTTATCTTTACTACGTCGTCACGGAAGATCCCACAATAAATGTTGAACGCGTTGCCTACCGCGTAAGCATGGGAGGCCACAACGTTCCAGAAAAGAAGATACGGGTTAGATATGTTAGGTCGCTGGGCCACCTCTTGGATTAAGTGTACGAACAGGGGCCTTTGTATGGGATAACTCCGGCTCAGAGCCCATCTTCATTGCGAGATCATGGAAGGCTTAACGTTGGAATTCAAATCTGACGTCGTACCTACTTGGTTTCAAACTGCCGTGCTAAACGGACTGCCACATGCCGGCACGTGATGCCAAGTTCTATGCGCCCCCGTGTTGAACGGAGACGTTTGGCAACCGCTCGCCAGTCAGGCCAGATATTAAGCTCGTCGCACTACTACCTCTCCGCCCTGATCAGCGAGGCACTTCGTAGCCGTCCAAATGGTCATGGCCTCTGACCTTGAGAAACTCGCGGGCGACCCGGATTCGCCGCTGTTCTGCGAGATTGCTCGATTAGGGAACAAACAGCTTCATCGGATACGAAAGCTGGCTTCCGAGGAGCTGTGGAGCAGTGTCGAATCGATTCACGACATGCGGGTGGCGACTCGTCGGCTCAGGGAGTTGCTCAAGATCCAGTTGGAAGTTGAGAAGTCCAAGCCTCTCAAAAAGACCCACCGTTTCGCTCGTGACCTTGGGCGTCAGCTCGGCGCGGTCAGAGCCGACGAGGTACTCATCCAGGGGCTTAAGGAACTAGGGCCCGGCGTTCCAATCAGGGTCCTGGGCCTGTCAGCCTCCATGGAGCGGCGGAAAGAATTGCAGAGGCTGGCGTCTTTACTTCGGTCCGATGAGTTCGACGTTTGGGTCGATCGCGCCGAAGGCGAGTTCGATAAGCCCAACGCGCGAGGACCGACCGTCGAGCAAGCGGCTGAGGCGCTGATCGAGAGATCACGAGCCAAAGTTCAGGCCCATTGCGATGTTCAACCGGACGATGAGTTCGGCCACCTTCATCGGCTGCGGATCGATGCCAAGCATCTCCGCTATCGCCTCGAATTCTTTTCGAAGGTCCCCGATCTCCAAGCGGCAAGGGCCATCAAGCAGTTGACCGAACTCCAGGATCACCTGGGAGAGCTGCACGACAAGATCCTCTTGGTCGATCAGATCGAGTCGGCTCTAGATGCGGAGTTCGAGTGGACGCGTGACGAACGATCCTTCCTTTCAGATATCCAAGGGCCCCTTCGTGAACAAACCTGCAAGATGCGCGAGGAATCGCCCTCGAAGTGGGCGTTCGCCTTCGAAAGCCACTTCCTGGAACAGGACACCTAGCGATCAAGCAACCTCTCCTGAGCTCCTCAGTCCGTCTGTTTGACTTCGTGGTAAAGCTCATAAAGCTTCTTGAATTCGCTTGGCGGCCGGTTCTTCAGGTGAATGTCGAAGAAGCATCCGATGCATTCCGAGGCTGCCAAGAGCCCTCGGCGCGGGTCGATCTGCCCGAAGGGCCCGGATCGTGCTGGCGCTGGCAAATCCATCAGAAGGCAGAGATCGCTGAAGCTGAAATGACCCGAGCCCACAAGGGTCGCCGAGAGGCGGCCCGAGCCCGAGTGGTCATAGGATTGCTTCAACTGGGCTCGTATCTGGTCCGATTCGGCGTCCACTTCTCGAGAATGGTCGGAATTCAGCCACATGAACGGCCTTCGAACGCCTGACTCTGCGAGCTCTCCGTAGATCCGACCGTCGATGTCTATTCCAGCTTTGCACCGAGAGTCCGTTTGGCAGAACTCCGCCGCGGCCGAACCTCCAAACGAATGGCCCATCGCTCCAACTTCCTTCAGGTTCAGTCGCGCGCGAAACATCGCGGGACCATCTCCTTTGTTCAAGCGACTAAGCCTATCGAGCAAGAACCGATCGTCATCGACCCACACCTTGAGCAACTTCCGCGTGCGGTTTTCGTCCGGATCGCCACCGCCTGCCTGCCTTACCACTCGGCCATCGGGATACACCACCACCGACGTGTTGTAGGGCGAGTCCGACGCCACCACGAAATAGCCACGGCTGGCGAGATCCTCGCACAGAACCGTGTACTGCAAGGCTAGACTTCCAAATCCAGGCTTCATGAGGACCACGGGAAAGGTGCGCTGGTCAGCGGCGACTGAGACTCCCTCGAAGCTGTTGCATCGAACACCATCAGGATCGCGCGACATGTTGCGTATGGCTGACGGTTGATTCTGGAGCAGGGCCTTTCTCCAAGCCGGAGGCAGGTACTTCGATGGGGTCGCTTGTGCCTTCTCCGCGGCCGGATACCAGATCCAGACTGTCACCTCGCGCTTGACCCCAGACGTTGGCGCAAGCGGATCGTCCCGCCGATCGTCCTTCCAGTCAAAGCTCGCCCTGCCCACCGGGTAGGGGCCCGCCAGCGTGGGCAGCGCAGACGGTGTGACATGCTGGCTAGGAGATGGCGCTGCCCCCACGAAGGCGACGGCAAGCCACGCCGCGATCAACGAAGCGGCTCCAGACTGCGACCACGGCCTTCCATCGTGAAAATGCCTCTGGCCAAGTACGGGACGGCCGAAAGG
>DASZPA010000305.1:0-15137 GCA_035550555.1 Fimbriimonas sp. | reverse complement strand
AAGCGGAACTGGTCGTTGGAGGATGCAATCGCGATCGTGCCGGCAGTGGGAAACCGGAACGTCGAAGCTTTCGGCGAATCCAAATCGCTCTATGCCTGGGAGAAAGATCCCCGATGCCATGTGACCCATAAGGCTCTCCGGTACCGAATGGAACACGGAGAGACACTCGAGGAAGCGATGTCACGCCCTTCCCAAAACGAGCGAATCCGTCCGTTCTGGAAGGAGAGTGCCCCACGTGACCCGCGCCATGGATGATTAGGATAGGAACCGGGGGAGCCACGCCAGACTCCCCGTAGACCTTTACGTCATCGGGCGACGATCCCGAGGTTCTGTCTTCCTTGCCGACACAGCACGATTCTTCTATCGTCTGTCGACAGCGACCGTCGTGCATGTTAGGCTCGGCCTCGATCCCATCGTCCCAGATACGTGCTTGGCTGAAAGCTTGATGAATAGACGGCATGGACACCGTGGGTGGACCCAGTGTGTTTGCGTTTCCTCCACCGGGGTGTTTTTTCCCAAAGGGCAAGAGAATCGGAATCCTGCGACGGCATTCCCGCTGTCAAGAACGCCGAAGGCGCTCGTTTTATTCTTTACAGCGGGAATGCTGGCGCGGCACAATCACCCTCCTTTGGGAAAAGCAGCCTGATCTTTTCCTGATGTCCATACGGAACACTCTTGAGAGCTGCTCACAGCGAAGCTGGCGGTCGAATCCGGAGGGCAGAACGGTGGGAACCGAGACGAGAAGCGCCCGACTCCAGCCGTCAAGAGCGAAGCGGGACCATTTGCCTGCGGAGCGTAGCGGAGTGGGCATCGGTCAGGCGCCCGGAGTCGGTGTGCTTCCGGCTTGGGCGGAGCCCGTTCAACCGGAGCGTTCGGTCCGCCGTCGAGCGGGAATCGAGTCAGAAACTAGGTGAAGGACCATTCGCTTGGCGCAAAACGCGGGGGCCTTTAGGGAGGGGACCCCACGTGTGGGGAGGCTGCGTTGCGGCAAGCGTCGGGCCAAGCCGGACAACGACTTAGGCCGCCTCTGCAAGTCTTTGCATGGCCAGTTTGTGATAGGTTGGATCCAATTCGACTCCGAGATAGCTTCGGCCAAGCATCTTGGCAGCAAGCAGAGTCGAGCCTGAACCCGCGAACGGATCAAGCACGGTTCCATGAGGTTGGGAAAACGTATCCACAAGCGGCAGGAGAACTGAAAGCGGCTTTTGGGTCGGATGGAGCTTGTTGCCGCTGTACGTCCAATCGAGCACGTCGCCGATGGTGTTTTCCGGTTTCCGCGGATAGCCTTTAGTCAGAAGGTAGGCGCATTCGTGTTGGTAGCGCAGGAACCGGGTCGAAGACGTGTAACGCTTCGGGAAGACCAAGTGGCCGGCGATGTTGAAGCCAGCTCCTCGATACGCGCTTAAGAACCGATCGGCGTGAGGCCAACCGTAGAAGCTGATGCAATAGCTATGAGGCTTGAGAACGCGAAAGATCTCGGCGAAGGCAGGTTTGAGCCATTTGTCATTGTCGTCGTTCGGGACCTTGCGGCCGTCGCTTGACATGTAGTTCACAAGGTAGGGCGGATCCGTCAGGACAAGGTCGATGCTGCCTGTCCGGATGGTCGGCAAGATCGAAAGACAGTCGCCATTAAGAATCCTGTTTTGAGTTTGGTTTTCCATGAAGCGTTTCCTTTAAATGCTGGGGCGGAATTCATTCCCGCATCCCTCAACCTGTGGTCGGGATGCGGGATGCAAGGCCGAAACCAGCCGGACGAAGGAACGCGGAGTTGAAATGTCGAAGCTGCCGATTGTCTGCGAATAGAAGTGTTGACGTCCATCCTGTTACGGCCCGGTAAGTAGTCGGATTGCTATAATATTCAAAACAGAGTCCAGGGAAGTGAATGAGTGGAGGCTCTCAAGAATCCTCGATATCGATCGATCGCGCTGGTCGGCTTAGGAGCCCTTGGGGTCCTGGCATTTCTAAAGTTGCCCGGGCTATTTAGCCCCCGAGAACTGGTCGATAAAGTGGCACGAGCCGCTCCGGAGGCTATCCACCAAGCTGGAGTAGCAGGAGGCAAAGCAAAAGATGTACTGGACGACGCAGACGCGGGCACTGCGGACGAAAAGCTTCTGCTCTACGCCCGGACGAGGACGGTTGGCGACGTAGCCAGAATTATCCAGTCTGGCGCGAATGTCGATTTCCAGGATCCCGTTAGCGGAGACGAACAGGGCTACACCGCGCTCATGTATGCGAGCGCAAACAGTAAGATGGACGTAGTCTCCTGGCGATTTCAGCTTCGATAGCGGCTCGACGCTTGCTGAAGAAGTCGACCAGGTCTTTCGGGACCCCCGAAACTTCGAACCACGATCGCCTTCGTTCAACCTGGATCCCGAGGCGCTCCAACTGGCAGGCAAGCTCAGCTCGGTAGAGTGCTCCGGCTGCCATTTTCGACTCGAAGAACGAGAGGCTGCTGAGTGTCGCGGTGTGACCATCTGGACGAACACCGATATTCATCAACAGCGCATGGGTGTGCAATTGAGGATCCAGAGCACGGGAAGTCGAGTGTTCAAAGCACGCGAATAGAAGGCGTGCCTTTTCTAACACATGGCCTCCCTGCCCTCGCCGGGTGAAACCTGCGGAGTCTTCGAGGTATTTGAGGGCGGATCTTACGGCCTCAAGATGGGCCTCTTGGATCTTGGCCCTCATCTCGGGTGCAGACTGAGACCACAAAACGGAGACCGACTTGGGAGCCGAAAATGTTAGGTCCCATCCCGGCCGATGGTTTTGTTTGCCCTCGTGTTGCTGGATTTGCACCAGCTCGCGAGTACCGTCAGGCGATAGACCCTTGAAGAGGTTGTAAAGCTGGTCGTCCTCTACCATCCCTGAGAGATCCAAGGCCGCGGCCGCGCTGCCAAGCCAGGTGCCGGGCGGCTCACCGCCCTTGGTGTAATAGTCCTCCCTCGCCAGCCCGAGATAGTAGCCGGCCTGGTCACCTGACATCGCGCTCATGCTTAGCATCGTGGGTCAATCCTTGAGGATGGTGTCTTTGATAAAGCTTTCGGCTTCGGCTTCCGAGGAGCCGAACTTCATGGTCAACAATGCGTAGAAGGCGTCTGCAAGGCTTTCCCGCAAGCGCTTGACCTGATGGGCGAACTGCTCATTGGTTGTGTCCTCCAGCCCCCTGGTGACAAGCCGCCGAGCGTACTCTCCGGGGCTGAGCCCTTCCCTTGCACCTGCCTTTGTGAGCCGATCCAAGTAGAGCGGGTCGAGTCGAAATCCAACCGTGTCCTTCGGCGGAGTGTTCAGACGTCTGAACACTTTTGTTCCCTGTCCATCGGCGGCTATTTCGGCACGGAGCGACGCCAGATCTTCGTCACTAAAGACGACGATTGGGCGCGTCTTCCGAAGTGCTTTACCCCGCTTGATCCGTCCTTCCGATGCCATCCTATCGAGGGTTCGAAGGCTCACTCCGAGATATTCTGCCGCCTCCTTCCGTTCCATATTATGGGTATACGAATCTCTACACTCGCCAGTTGCGCCAACTGGCGTTCATCCAAAGGTGAGTCAGGTGAGAGTGGGTAGTTTTGCCTTTATGGTCGATGTGGTTCCGCCGGGTCGAAAGCTTTGCTTGTAGTTACGCGGCCTGCTTCGCGGGCCTTTCGGCTGGGACTTCCTCGCTGGCTCGGGCCGTCTACGCGCAATGCTTGGTCATCATCGGTAGACTGCTTATCGTCTATGTCCGATCTCGGTTGCACATCAGACTTCATTTTGCTTCGAGGCGCGGGAAGGGAGCTGCGGTTTCGAAGGGCTGTTCTGACTTTCGAGGCGCGTGAGGTGACGGATCCGATTTGGTCGCGGAAGAACAATAAGACCCTCGGTGAGACTCTTGCGCACCGGCGATATTCAAAAATCGCGCCGCTTTGCTCGGGCTACGAATCAGAGTTCGGAGAGCCCCTCGGCCTGTTTCTTCTCCGGCTGCAGCGCAATGGAAGCGGCCTTTATCAGCACTTTCTGAATGCGGACGGGGATTCTACTTTCTCGGATTTCAAACTCTCCGACTCGAGCCTGGGACGTCTTCGAGGCTTGTACCTCTATCGGTTGGAAAGGGAAGTGGTGTACGTCGGGCGTTGCCTTGATAGCTTTGCTAAGCGCATCAATCAGGGATATGGCCAAATTCATCCGAAGAACTGCTATATCGACGGTCAGCGGACTAACTGCCGATTGAACGCTCTTGTCACAGCTAACCGGGGCAACGTGGAATTCTTTGCTTGCCCGCTGGACAGAGCCGACGAGATTACAGCCTTCGAGCGAGATTTGCTCCGTGCCCTCCGGCCAAGCTGGAACAAACAGCTGGCGTGAAGGGAAGGGAAGTGACGGGCCTTATCAGTGCTGTCCTTTGAGGTTGCTGCGTAGCATTTCGGTCTTCTTATCCGTGTTGTTTCGACTCGTAATGTCGGCAATCACGGATTGTGCAATCTCACCTCGGTCATATGCCTCAAGAAGCTTCTTGTAGGAGTCAAACAAGGCTCGCCCTTGCTCGTCTGTCATCGTCTCTTGAACAGGCGTTTGAAGCATCGCTCCGGCTCCAATCAGGGTGCCGCCGTCCTTGCCGATGATTTGCTGCACCTCGCCGCGGCGCACGCCGGCACGGTCGAAGGCGATGAGGTTGGCAAGAATCGATTCCGAGATCTTGTCTATGAACTGCTCGAAAGTGACCTGATGCCCGTGCTGGTCATACCAAGGCTTCACTTCTTCTCCTCTTTTCGAGCGATTTTTAGGGCTTCTGAAAGCGCTTCGATGACTTCGGAGGGATCGACATCGGCGCGGTCGAATGAAACAGTGACGGTGGCCGCTTTGGTTTTGATAGGGAACTTCGAGTGGGGTTTGGGAGGCGCTGGTTCCCCTGCCTTCTTCGCTCTCGCCTCCTTGACCGTCACTCCACCATTGAGCGCTGCCGTCCAATAGGCAAGCTGCTCGTCCGCGTTGGGAAGTTTCGCAATCTCAAGAAGAACGGAGCGGCTGAGCCGTTCAGATGTCTGAACGCTTTCAAGGATTTCGCGGGGCAGGGAAAGCATTCGGATGGTCTGGTTGATCGCCGCTGGCGATTTCCCGAGACGCTGAGCGAGCTGCCTTTGGGAAAGCTTGAATTCATCGATCAGGCGCTGATAGGCCGATGCCTCTTCGAGAGGGTTCAGTTCCTTGCGGTGAATGTTCTCAACCAGCTGGACTTCGAGCCGGTTATGCTCCTCGATCGTTCGGATGATCGCGGGGACGGTTTCGAGGCCGAGTTCCTTGGCCGCGGTGAAGCGTCGCTCTCCTGCGATGAGGCGGTATTGGTCCTCGGCGACGATTGAGAGGATGACCGGCTGCAGTATCCCGTGGCGCGTTATCGAGGCCTTGAGTTCGGAAAGGTCCCCAACGTCTTTTCGCGGCTGGTCCGGATCCGGTTCAATTGTGGAAACGGCTACGTTCGCCAGTAGGGGCTGCTCTCCACCTAGTGGATCGAATCCGAGAGCATTCTGACCCTCGCTGCCCAATTCCTTGAATTTGGCTTTCAGGCTGGCCATAGTTCCAAGACCTCCTTGACGAGGGCGCGATAGTCGCGCGCGCCGACGTTCCAGTTCTTGGAGAGAATCACCGGGGTCGGCGGCTCTTCGTCATCTCCTTCGATTTGGCTCCGCTCGATCGCCTCCGTCTTGCGAATCCGGGTGTTGAGAATCTTCGTCTTGATCGGCGTAAGGATTTTGACCGCGGTGGCCTGGCGCTCTTCTCCTACTCCGGACACCTTCGTGAGTAGAATCCGCCAGTCGTAGGGGTCACCGTTCTTCACAGTCTCCATCGTCTCCATGAGGTTTCCGAGGCCCTTCAAAGCATGCCCGGTAAGTTCGGTCGGGATGAGAATGATATTCGAGCAGACGATCGCGTTGATTGTGAGGGTGTGTAGGGATGGCGGGCAGTCGAGGACGACGTAATCGAAATCGCTGACCGCTTGCAGGGTCTTTTGAAGCACCGACTCGCGGAACGGTCTTGCATGCAAGAGGAGTTCAGTTCCGACAAGCCGGATATCGGCGGGCGCAAGTTTGAGATTGGGCTCCGACGTGTCGACGATCACATCCTTGATGGGGAGCTTTTCTTGTCCGAAGACGTGCGAAATCGTCTGGGTTTGTTCGCTGTCGAGGTCAACGCCTAGGCCGTAGGTGGCGTTCGCTTGCGGGTCGAGGTCGACCAAAAGAACGCTATATCCTTTTCGGGCCAAACCGGCGGCAAGGTTGACGGCTGTGGTCGTCTTGGCGACTCCTCCCTTATGATTAGCTATCGCAATTATCTGGCTCAAAGTTTTCCCTCCATGGAAAACGGCTTCCTGCTCATTTTAGCGTCCCATTCCCAAAACGTGGGTATCGCGCCGGGCCTCGTCTTTTCCGCAAACTCTCGAAACACTTCAATTCGGCCCTCGTCTGTCCGCAGCTGGTCTTCCATCATCTGATGTGCCCTCTCAGACATGCGCCTCCTGGACTTCAAACGGTCTTCGATATAGGCCTCAAACTGCATGCCGGTTTCGACGTCTTGGCAAAGGTCGTCGAGGATTTCTTTTACCGCGCGGATGTATTCGGCTCCCATTGCTGTCTCGTGAGCGGCTCTTGCTGCGGCAATCGCTTGCTTCTGGTCCTCGTCGCGACGCGTAGCCTGACTGGCGAAGAACTCGTCACCATACAGACGAAGCGCGAGGGTTAGAGTCCTCGTCGGCGAAGTCCTTGAGGCCTCCACCGCTGAAACGTGAGCTCCGAATCTGCGGCCCGCATTCTCCGGAATGTGGGCAAGGGAAGTGCGCTGGAGAAATGCTTCACCTAACCGGATTTCTTCCATCGACGGCTCTGCAGTTGGTTCGCCTTTGTTGCCCGCAAGCTCGGCGTAGAAGTGAGCGGCAAAGTGCCAACCCCCTGGGCGTTCAGACGTCTGAACAGCGGGCGGCGCCATGTCGCGCTCGATTGCTCTGATGAGAAATCCGGTCTTGCTTGAGCGAATGTTCCTGGATCCGAGCCAGTCGATTTGCTGCTGGATTCTCTCGGCCGAATACTTCTCAACGAGCTGCGTTGCAACCACTGGGTCGACTCCTTCGCGGATGAGTCTTCCGGAAAGTAGCGATAGCGATCTTCCCCCCGCATCAACATCATCCAGCCCTGTTTGATGTTGTTTAGAAGTGTTATTTAGATTTGTTGTTTTAATATCGGTCCGCTTTTTGAACTCATTCGAGTCCACATTTTGGACCGATGCCGGTCCGGTTTCTGGACCGTTTGCCGGTCCACTTTCTGAACCGATCCCCCGGTCCACTTTTTGGACTGTTGAACTCCGGTCCAGTTTTTGAACCGTTGGTTTTAGGGGCTTGGAATCGTTAGGAATTTCCGGTCCACTTTTTGAACCGTCCCCGTTTTCAAGTTCAAATAGTGAGAGCTGTGGGATTTCCGCGCTCTTTCGGGGTTCGTCATCGGTCCAGCGGATGGCGTAGACCGTTGCCTTGCTGTCCGCCCCTGCGTTTGGATCAAATACGCCTCGTTCGACCCTTCGGATGTGGTATCCGTCGATGGCCGCTTTGAGAGCATTACTGACCGTGGTGCGCGAGCCGCTTCCGGTGCGCCGCATGATTTCGCTAAAGGACATTTCGATCTTCTGGCGCCGCATTCCAAATTTGGATTGCCAGCCGATCGTGTTCCGAATGATGACGCCGACGACCTGGATGACCGCGAGTGGCTCGTTCGGAATGCTGTAATCGAAAAAGGCGTTTGGGATGTGGGTTAGGTTTCCATTGCCGGCGAAGAAGCCGTCGAAGTCTTCGGGATCTGCGATGTATTTCTCGCGCTCATCCCACTTCAGGCTGTAGAGGGCAGAGAATCCCTCTTCGTTTGCCCGGTGTGGCTGTCCCAGTTTTAGGCACGTGATGAAGCGCTTATCGAGCGCTTCTTGAATGGCGTCTTTGATCGCTCCGCGCGAGATGCCGGCCGTGTCGATCAGCTCGCGATAGGAGACGTAGGCTTCAGGGTTCTGGGGGTTGCCCTCTGCGTCTGACCATCCGAGGGTCTTTCTGATGAGGTACCCGACGAGTCGAAGACAACCTCGGGACGCATGGGGGAGCACCACGTCGAAGAATTGATTCGGCGTGTACGTAGTTGAGCTAGTTGGCGGCGAGTAGCCATGAAAGGCCTGCTCCCGCTCTCCGCTCATCCCGTGCGTCGTTGTCTTGGCTTCCACACTAATCCGTTGCTAAGTTTCGTTGCTGAACAAACTGCGTGATATCGATTCCGTTCTCACTCGCGTGCCGTTTGACAAGTTTGTTGAGAATGTATGAGACCGTGCGCTCGTCTTCTGAGCTAAGGTGTTTCAGATATTCCTGGACACCCGGTTCAAAGGAAACGCCTGCGGTCTTGGTCTTCCGTGAGGACCTTTCGTTCATGGTTTCAGTTCTCCGATTCGAGCTCGCTCACTTCGGCCTGCTGTGCCAACATTCGCACGGCGTGCACGGTGTGTCAATGCTCAAAAGAAAAGGACGGTGCACCTGGTCGAAACGCGTCGCGGGGCACCGAATAGGATGAACCGGACGTATCGGCCGGTTCGCTTTTCGACATTACTCGTCGGCAAGGAGCGCTGAAAGGATCTCAGTTGCGCATTGGCGAACCTCTTCGAGCGAAGCCATGAGGCTCTTCGCGTCGCCTTGGTAGAGCTGAATGTAGTTCTTGGAAGCATCTCCGGTATCGAGACCGATGCCCTGGCCGACGATGTAGGCCACTGCTTCAGCTTGGGTTTCGCGGAGCGTCTTTGACGGCCGCTCTTCGTTCTTCTTGTGATGCAGGATCTCGTGCGCGAGTTCGTGAACGAGCACCGAGAACTCCTGAGCCGGGGATAGGTCGCTTTTGATGGCGATCTTGCCGCCCTTGGAAACGCCGAGGGCTCCCCCGAGGTCGTCGGCATACTCGAGCTCGATGGACATCTGCTTGACCAGGCCGCGGAGTCTCTCCGAGAAGTCGCCTGGATCGCCGCCCGGCTGCCCGATATCAGGGAGGGGTTCGCCATCTGTTTGTGAGATGTCGAAGACGTAAGCAGTGCGAAACCTGATGTGAGATTCTTGGTCTTTGTCGCCATGCTGTTGGCCCTCGTCTTTAGCAGCCATTCGCATGGGAGCGATGATGGCTATGCCTCGTTCGCCCTCTTTGACATGCCTTCCGAGAGTTCGCCATGTGTGATAGCCGGCGACGTGAGTTGCGTCCGGCGATTGGAGCAAGATGAGAAACACGTTGCTGACGCTGTACCGGTGGAACTTGGCCATCGCGCTGAGATAGTTCTGCAGCTGCTCGCTTTGGCCGCTCGCGAGCGCATTTGACAATGTGTCGAGTTGGTCGGTGACGAGTTTGCAGGCGGTTTCTGCTTGCATGGGAGCTCCTTCAAATGGTCCCTGCCGGATTGATAGTCCGGAGTGGGCGCGTTAGAGGGAGCTGGCCAGCGGGATCTCTGAACCAAGAGCGTCTCGAACGGGCAAAAGTTCAACCTGTGCCAAAACCTTCGTATCAAAACGATGTGTTGCACGCTGTTGCCTCAGGCCGCTTTCCAGCTCCCGAAACCCTATCAGGGGTCAACCTCTGTTTGGTTCAGCAAAACAGCCTCCGGCCTGTCGGATGCGTATTCCAGGTGCCTTTCCGGTATCAGAATTCGAAGCGTTGGGTGGTGAGCCGCTAGCTGAGATGCGAGCTCGTTAGAAGGCTCTGCCAGTCTCAAGAGGGCCTTGTCCCTGGTTACAAGCGTGCCGGCCTTGGCAGCGATCGCAAGGTTGAGGTATGGCTCGTCTTTGGGGTCCGGGGGAAAGCTAAAGACGTGCGGGACCGGTTCGATGTGCACCGCCATGTCCGAGAGATGGTGGAGCAACGAATCGACGCGCTGCGGGGTAATCCCTTTGAGCTTCCGCTGAAGTTCTGGGCGTCCCAAGACTTCGCGAAGCTCGCGCATCGTTTCCGAGCTTACGAGCAGCGGCCCTCCGCTATCCATGACCTGCAGATAGCATCGATGCGCTGTGCCAGGGCTTGCGATGGCCTGCACGAAAACCATGCAGTCAAAGACCGCGCCTTGGGGCTTCATTTCTTGTCCGGATTGGAAGGCGAGGGCCTGGTGATGCCGAACACTTCGACGACGGCCGCCCAAAGGTCTTTGCCTTCGAGCATCTTGTGGTCCTCGTGAATGGATTCGACCACGGCGTCGAATGCGATTCTCGCTCGTTCCTTCGAAGCGGGTTGTCGGGATTCCTTGGGCGGGAGGCAAGTCCTCTTGGCCATGTGAGTCTCCTTTCTCTTCTTCGATGAGAAGGCAGGAACTCCAGATTCGGGGTTTTCGATAGCCGGAGAGCCTAGAACCGTGTTATATTCCGGGTCTGGTCTTCGGATGAGGTTTCCCTCGTCCGGCGTCTTTGGATGGGCGGGCGCGCCCGGTAAACGTAGCCTAACCAGCTACGCTAAGGTTCGCGGGGTAACGTCCCGCGCTTTTGCGCCTTGCTCGTAGAGCTGGATGCCATGAGAGTGGCTTGTCCAGCTCGACGGAGGCTCATCGGAGTAAATCTTGGATCCTTCCAAGTCAATCCCGATGTTCTATCCGATTCCTTGTCGAGGGGGCATTGAGGACCCCGGGCGACAGAGACACACCCGAATCGCTTCGGGTCGTGCAACGTAAAGTGGGTGTAAATCCCCCCAAGGGGTTCGTGGTCCTCGTCTGAGGGCTCGTTCAACTTCGGCTGGCGTGGGGAGTCCGGAAAGCTCGCAAGAGCTCCGGCCGGGACGTTATGAAGTCTCGGCGTCCGGTTGAAAAGACCGGCGGCGAATAGCTCAACCATGAGAGGCGGAAAGGGTGCCGGAAGGCCCCGAAACTGCTTGCCAGTGATTCTAGTCGGAGACGGTGCCGAACGGCGAATCGTCATTGCTGATCTGGGTAAGAGGGAGCTTGTAGGTTCTACCCTCTGAAAGCGCTCATCCTTGGCAGGGGATGAGCGGTGACTATGACTGTCCAGACGGGCAGAACATACGGCGATGACCTGGAGGCTTCTGGCCTCCTAGCGACGTGACCGACGTGGAAGAAGCGTTGTACTAATCTGGGAAGCTCTTTAGCAGCCGGACTCGTTATCCGGTGCCTTGCTGTCAGGCGAGGTGATCTAAACGCTGAAGAGTGGGAGTGTGCCGCAAGTAGAAGCTTCTCGGGCGTAAGGTTCCGAGAACACGCGAGCCCTGCAAGGCAGTGGCGCGAGCGTTGGCTGGTTCGGGTGGTTCCGAACCGTGAGGGCCAGAACGAAAGCGGCGACGAGCCTCGGCTCGTCCAAAGATGCCAATTCGCAGGTTCCAGACTCAGCTCTCCCCGGAAGGGATCGTGGGCTGAAAGGAACCTGGTGCGAGGAATCGGGAACGCAACCGCTATACATTGGGCAACTGCAACATAGGAACCTACCGTGTGGGTTCTGGAAATGCGGCCAATGGTAGCGGTCGTTCCCGCAATCAGACCACGGTCTGAATCATCGCCCGAAGGCGAAGGTTCGTTCAAGAGGTTCTCTTTCAGAAGGTTTTTCAGAAGGCGGACAGGTTTTGAAGCGAACGGGCTTATGGCTTTTGGTGGTTGTGCCGAACTTAAACAACCACCTCTCTCATTCCGGGCCGGACGCCTACGCAGGGCGTCTCGCGCGGCATGAGTGCGGGATATCGATGCGTAGCGGAGGGCCTGACGGGATTCGTGCAACAGGTCGCCGTCTCGTATGTCAAGAACGGATATTGGTTCTATGTCGCGGGCGCGGTGCCGAGTGGCAAGAGTCTGTCCACGGTCGACGCGAAGTTCGTCAAGCTCTACGACCTGAGCATCTCAAAGTATGTGCGCTGCCGGCGACGCAAGACGGGTGAGGCCGGGGTGCAATACATTCGGCTGGGCCGGTTCTTCTTGCTCCTGGCAACGCACGGGGAGCACCTGTTTTTCGCGAGGGAGAAGAAGATGATCAGGGACGCGAGACGCCAACCCATTCGGGTAGGCGGGTATTCAATCAGCTACAGGAATGGACGGGCCTCGGTGAGAATCGAGCGCACCGAGTACCGCCTCCTCAAGGATGCCTTCGTGAGGCGCTCCCTGAACGCCAAAACGCGGCTAGAGGGAGCATTCGCGGCTCTACCCTATGAACCGTATGGGCCGGTTCGGTCTCAGCTCCTAGGGCTGTTGAGGGCCGTCAATCGGCGTCGGGCCGTGGCGGGCCTTCCACTTGTCGATCGGACGTGCGTGCGCCTGGTCCGGCGAATCGTCAGGCCGTTCGGCGACGGATAGGGTTAGTATTCGCTTGGGAGCAGGACGGTTGTCGATGAGCGGTCCGCCTCGGTGATAATCCAGAACTTGGTCTGATGGCGGTCGTGGAAGACCGACCAAAGGCGCAGGTTCTTATCGACGGAGAATTCGTTTTCTTCTCGGTCGTCGGGGGCGCAGTCTCCCCAATCGCCTCGGACATGGCGGCGAATTGCCGTCAAGACGTCGTCGGGATCGAGCGCTTCAAGGGCTCCTGGCGTGATCACCGTTCGACCGAGCGAGAACTTGTGCGATTCCATCTTCATTTTCGCCTCCTTTGAGATAGCGGGTTTGGTTTCTTCACCTAGTCGTGAGAAACACAAACTCCGCTTCAGGTTAAGGATGATGGTCGGGGGAGTCGATGCGTTCAGACGTGTGAACACTCGCGCCATGGGTTAGCCCGCGGAATTTCCATCTCGACTCCTGGAGGATCGAACGCTCGGTCGGCGGGGCATCCTTGAGATGCAGAATGATCGATGGTGTGATGGGTGTTATGCGTCTGACATACGAGAGGTTGTCCAAAACCATGGGAGAATTGAGGGAACTTATTTAGCGCAATTGTCGTCAACCCTATTAAGGACACTCGCCGGTCGACCGGCGAACCTGGGGAAACCCAGAGTGAGGCCTCAGCTTTGACAGCGTTTAGCGCTGACTGAGCTGGGGCCTTTTTTGTTGTCTGGATAAAGGAAACGAAAGCTATGTTATGGCAATTAATGCAATCTCCATACCTAGGCTTCGGATACGCCGGACCACCCGGTTCAGCGCCGAAGCTGCGCGAAGTCGACATAATCTGGAACCTTACACTCGTTTGCCCGTGGGACTGTTCGAACTGCTGCGTGGATGCCGTTCACGTGACTAAGGCGAACAATCTGGTCCGCATGCGGACCGACGCGTTGACGAAAGAGGAGATCATTCCGCTTGGGTCATTGGACCCTTACAACGCTGCCGCGGCGCATCGGCAGAAGTTGGGATTGGAACTTGACCTGGGCTCAAAACTGAAAGTCTTGGACAACCTCAGGGGCGTTCGGCCGAGGATCGACTTTAGTGGCGGCGATGTCCTCACCGTCTCAGACAACTTCGCGGTTCTTCAGCAGGCAGCGAGCCTGTTTGGTTGTGAGAATATCACCCTCACGGCCACAGGCGCCGGACTCGCGCGAGTTGATCCGGAGAGCTTGAAAGGGCTGATCGGTGAGTTCAATTTCAGCTTCGACGGCGTCGACGGAGAGAATCCCCACAGACCCAGCACATACGCCAAGTCGAATCTGAGCAAGGCGAAGGCAATCGCCGCTACGGGAATAACGACCCGTGCCGAATGCCCCCTCAACCGTTTCAACTGTGAACCGGAAGTGCTTACGCGACTCTACGAGATCCTGCACGAAGCTAACGTCTCGAAGTTGCTTCCAATGAGGCTCTTTCCGGTTGGCAGAGGGGAACTGAAGGCGGCGGATATTCCGACGATTCCTCAATATAAATCAGCAATATCGACGTTGAGGGCGTTGGAGGCAAAGTACGGGACCCCTAGAGTAAAGCTCCAGTGCGCTCTTCGCATGCTTGAAAATGAACCGCTGACGGAAAACCCGTGCGATCTCGTTCGCGAGAGTTTCGGGCTCATGGCAGACGGCACACTCCTGGCGTCACCTTGGGCAGTCGGCGGAAAGGGCCGGCCGTTGGACGAGACCTTTGTGCTGGGGAATCTTGCTGCCACCGCGATGGCAGACATTCTCCGCACGGAAAAGGCGAAAGAATTCATGAGTCGTCGGAACGAGAACTTCGGACATTGCAAGATCTTCGCATTCCTGAACAGCAAGAAGTCAGCCCCGATGGATCGGATCTTCGACAACTCCGACCCGTTATACATTCAAGCGGGCGCTTACGGGGCGGCAGTAATTTGAAAGCCTGCCAACTGCCTCAGGTTCGGTTCGGACCGCAAGTCGTCCCGGCTGTATTCCTGGGTGATAACGGATTTATTCACGGGCGTCATAGACCCTCCGAGGAGTTAAGGAGCTTGATGAAGTCAGCCACCGATCGTGTAACGGTGGGCCTTTCTGGAGGAACGGCCCACGTTTTGCGCTCGGCGCGAGAGGTTCTTTCATTTGACGAAGGGGCTGTCCTTTATCACACTGACCTGCGTCCAAGAAACGTTGGCCGACCAATTTCGTATGGGCGCATGCTTTCATCGATACACGATCGCCTCCGGGTGGCTCATTCATCTTTTCTGGATGACGATGAGCTTGTGGGTTGGTTTTACAAGGGATTTCAGGGGTATCGACCATTCCGCCGCGAAGACTCGATGAGCTTCGATCTGAAGTCAGCTTCCCTTCATTCGGAGAGTCGCCTCGTAAAAAGGCTTCGCCCGAATCTGGTGTCCGTGGGAGGCGACTGGCTCGACTTCCTCGGTGCTATTGGTCGGACCGACCTCATCGTCGAGGGAATGTCGCGGTGGCGAAGTTGGTGTGACTCCTGGGGAGGGTCCTTGTTGCTGACTACCTATACTGGGTCCCTAACGCTTGAAGGTGCGCTTGAGAAAGTCTTGCCGATGCTTGACGGGCTGTTGGTGACGGTGAACCGGTCGGGCAATGGCATGTTCCCGACGCGACAGGCGTTTCTAGATTGGGTAGTCGGCTGCAAGAAACCGATTATGGCGATGCACGCCATGGAGATCGGCCGAATCCCAGTGACTGAGGCTCTTCGTTACATCTTCGAAGAATCCCCGGCTTGCTCGGCGGTTCTCGGTGCAAGCAGGCCCGCCACGATCCTTCAACTCTGTGAGGGCCTCGCTGATCAGTTCTCGACTTAGACGTGAACCCTGACTCGAC
>DASZPA010000304.1:0-1953 GCA_035550555.1 Fimbriimonas sp. | reverse complement strand
CGAAATATCCACCGCGCGGCGAGCGCTCCATTGGCGGCGACCCCTGGTATCACTACGGTCCCCAGTATCCTCGTACTGCCAACGACGACACTCTCCTCTTCATTCAGATGGAACACATCAAAGCCGCTGAATGCGTTGAAGACATGATGGCCGTAGACGGCGTTGACGGCTGCTATGTCGGACCTACGGATCTCGCGCTATCGCTCGGATTACCTCACGATAATTTCGAGAATAACCCGGTACACAAACAGGCGATCCAGCGCACGCTGGATGCGTGCCGGCGCTTGGGAAAAATTGCAGCTACCAATACCTACTCTCTTGCCGATGCCCGCACGAAGGCGTCCCAGGGTTTTCGCTGGATCACCTTGCGTTCCGACATGGACCTCTTCATTGATTCCGCAAAATCCCAACTGGAGGAACTCCAGGCGACGCTCGAATCTACGGAGGAAGTCGCAGTGGCAGGAAAGGGAGTGCGATGAGCATACAGACCGTGCCTCATCACGGATTATTCATCGGGGGCCGTTGGGTCGACGGCAAGGAATGGATGCCCGTGCAGAATCCCGCCAATGAAGAAACAATTGCCGAAGTCGCAATCGCCTCCAAAGAGGATGTCGAAGAAGCTCTGCAGGCAGCCAAGGCGGCCCAGCCAGCATGGGCAAAACTTTCCGGCGTGGAGCGAGGGAAGATTCTCAGGCGTTGGGGTCATCTGGTTGAGCGCGAAAAAGAGCGTCTGGCGCGCATCCTTTCCGAAGAGGAGGGTAAGCCGCTCACTGAGGCGCGTGGGGAGATTGACTTCGGTGCAAGCTGGTTTCACTACTATGCCGAATTCGACCGCCGCATGGAAGGAGAGATCATTCCTTCCGAGCGCCCGGATGAACAGATCTGGATCGTTCCCGCTCCTGTCGGTGTGGTCGTCGGAATTATTCCCTGGAACTATCCTTCGGCAGTCGCTATCCGCAAAATCGCACCGGCTTTAATTGCGGGAAATGCCATCGTCCTGAAGCCGCATGAAGATACGCCATTTTCGGCGCTGGAGCTCGCCAAACTTGCGGGGGAAGCAGGAGTGCCGCCCGGTGTCGTGAATATCCTCACTGGCCCGGGCGAGACGGTTGGCGAAGCGCTCGTGAAAAGTCCCATTGCACGGTTAATCAGCTTCACCGGCAGCGTGGCCACGGGGAAGCGGATTATGCGGAACGCCGCGGACAACGTTGCCATGGTGTCGCTGGAGATGGGAGGCAAGGCTCCTTTCATTGTGATGGAGGACTGCGATTTGGAATCGGCGGTCCGCTCCGCGGTGTTCTCCCGCTTTTTGAACTGCGGCCAGGTTTGTATCTGCAACGAGCGTACTTATGTGCATAAAAAGATCGCCGGTCCATTCTTGGCTAAATTTCTTGCGGCGGTGAGGGAGTTGAAGATCGGGAATCCGCTCGAAGCCGGCGTGAACCTTGGTCCAAAAGTGAATCGGGAAGAGTTGGAAAAGGTGGAGCGCTATGTCAGCGCCGCCAAATCCAATGGCGCGGAGGTTCTCGCCGGCGGTGATCGGCCCTCCGGCACTTCTTTTGAACGCGGCTATTGGTTTGAGCCGACCGTTTTGACCGGCGTGCGGCAGGACATGGCCATTATGCAGGAGGAGGTCTTCGGTCCCGTGATTCCGATCATGGAATTCTCGGACTTCGACGAAGCTTTGCGTCTCGCCAATGATTCCCGCTTCGGTTTGGCCGGATATTTGTTCACCAACAATCTCAGCCGTGTCATGCGGGCTGTTCGCGACATGGAGTGCGGCGAACTGTACGTAAACCGGGGGCCAGGCGAGTCGATCCATGGATACCACACTGGTTGGAAGCAAAGCGGGATCGGTGGGGATGATGGCAAACATGGTCTCGAACACTATATCCAGCGAAAGACGGTGTACCTCAAGTACTAAACGTGCCGATCCTCGACCTCAGTCATACG
>DASZPA010000303.1:0-3537 GCA_035550555.1 Fimbriimonas sp. | reverse complement strand
TTCTCTGCCGGGGTCCGATTCCTTCACGAAGACGTAACGCCCATTTCCGAGCGCGTCGTGCGACAAGGATTTGCGGTGGCCCGAATGCGCAGCCATGGTCTCGTGCATCTTCTGCGCAACGCCTGAGGCGTTCTTCTGCCTGTTGAAGACGATGAGAGAACACTTGCAATCTCGCCACGTCAGATAGCCGAGAAGCTGGTCGATTGCCTCTTCGTATTTTTTCTGCCCGTGCCAGAACTTGCATTCCGCGATAAAGATATTCCGGTCTTCCACGCGAATCAGGATGTCGGTCTTCCCGTTGCTGTTGAACGTCTCGCCGGTTGCGGCTCCCTCGTAATGTCCGTTGAGTTGAAGAAGGATATGGTCGCGGATGCTTTCTTCGTCGAGCGTCGTGAACGAAGCAGGGTTCCGCTCAATGACGAGCGAGAGGCTCCGCATGACGGCGAGGATGTGCTGATACTCGTCCTCTGTCAGCTCCGGTTCGGGCTTGAAGCTGTCTTTTGACGGGACCGGGCGATGAATCGGCAGTTTCCGCCTGGTGACGGGGGCAACATACGTCGCGGGCTGATCCTTCCGCTTGATGGGGATGCCGATGGCAGCAACCGCCCCGCTTGCAGCCTGCGCCTGCTGACGCTTTCGATCGAGCTCTGCTTTAATCGTACCTGGGACTGATGCGTTGTGCTGCTGGACGTCGCGGTGAAGGTTTGCGACCGCGTCCTTCAACGCGGCGACGTGCCGGTCGATTGCTTCCCTGAGCTTGGCTGGGTTCGCGGCATCGTCTGCGAACTGATGGGTGAGCAGGATAAGGTTTCCGCTCACGTCGATTTCAGGATAGCCGCCCGAAATGTACCTTGATGGTCGGATTCTCCAGAACGTCGGATCGCCATCGAATGGAATGGCAATTCTGAGCTGGGTTCCCGGAATGTGGTAGGGCCTGTCGCCTGGGAAAAACGCACGGCCCGGATCAAGCCTTGCATCGACCTGTAGGCTGCGCTGATCTTCGATGTGATAGTCGTCGGTGTGGAGCGTGAGCGGCTCGAATTGAGCTTTGTCCAGGAAAAACCGCTCTAGTTCCGCCCGCGACGTGCGAAGAACATAGCTGTTTTCAAGCCCACGTATTTCCTCGATGAGCCTCGCCATGTGATTCTGGAAGGTGGAGAACACGTCGCCATCGCGAAATGGATGAAAGCCCATGCGGAGAACTCCGGCCGAAATGGAACGCGGTATGTTTCTGCCGACGTCAAGGCAATTACGCGCCTAAAGTTTAACCTTACCGTCCATCAATTCGTTGCTTGTGCGCCAGGCTGAAGCGGTTCCGCCGGCATGGGCGCGTCGTAGGTCATTGCAAACACCGTGTCGGTCAGCCATCGGCGGAATGATTCGTTATCGCTGAATTGTTTGAACAATTCCGTGTCGTCTTTGAGCACCGCCATCATCACGCGCATCAGGGCCTTGTCGTGCTCGATCCTGGCGTTCTGGCGATCGGAATTGCTCCTTGCGTTCTGGTAGGCCGTGTCGGCCGCGACCCGGCCCGGAATATCCTCGGTGATCAGGCGGTGGATACGGTCCTTGTCCGTCCAGGGGATATTGCCGAACTGGTCGTTGAACGTTTTCAGGATGTTGGAGAGCCGGTCGAGCTCCGGCTCCGGCTTATGCCCTCCGCCACCGGCGGGAACGGGTTCGATCTCGGCGTTTTGGTCGGGAAGCTGAACCTGCATTGCCGCTTTCTTTTCGACGCGGTAGCTGTCCATGTCGATGGCATCAAGGATGATGTCCCGAACCGAGTGGAAAGTCTGGCGTGCGACGCCGGCTTGA
Source organism: Fimbriimonas sp. (assembly GCA_035550555.1). Lineage (GTDB taxonomy): Bacteria > Armatimonadota > Fimbriimonadia > Fimbriimonadales > Fimbriimonadaceae > Fimbriimonas. The sequence goes on along the minus strand of DASZPA010000303.1, from coordinate 1,722 downwards.
ATCGACGTTATCCGGCCTTGGCTTGCTCGACAAGAGACTGATCCTTCGAGGGCTCGTCCAGCGCCGCCTTGAGCATCCAGAGATGCTTGTAACCCATGATCCGGCGGAAGCCCTGGGCGATCGCGTCGAAGGCGACCGCCGTCCAACGCAAGGCCATCGAACCACTCTGCCAGTTCTTCACGCGACGTACCCGGTCACGCAGCGCCGAATGCCCGTTGTCGATCAGGTTCGTCGTCCCCAGACAACGTCGCAACTCACTGGGAAGGCCCAGACCGTTGATCGTGAACAGTTCGCTCAGCCCCTCACGCAGCGAGCCCGCGGCGCTGGGCCACTCGCGTTCCAGCCACGTCGCGTACTGCTCGATCTTGGCCGTCCCTTCCTTCATGTCGAGTTTGAACGCGGCCTTCAAGGTGGCCCTGGCCTGGTCCTGCTGCGCTTCGGGCAGGTGGCCGAGCACGTTGCGGAGTTTGTGGTTGCGGCAGCGCTGCACCGGCGTGTCGTTGCCGAACACCTCGTCGATCGCCTTCCGCAACGCCTTCGAGCCGTCGATCACGAACAGCCGTCGCCGCTTCGGGCCCAGGCCGCGCCCGACCAGGTCTTCCAGCAGGGCCTTTGCCACGACGGAATTCTCGGTGGCTCCCTCGCGGAGGCCGAGAACGTGCTTGTGGCCCTCGGCATCGACACCCACGGCGCAGATCACGTGGTACGAGCCGAGTTGCAGGCCGTCGATCCAGACCGCCAGCATGTCGTACTGGGAGAAGTCGCGCTCCGCCAGATTCTTGAGCAAGCGTTCGCCGGCCTCGATGGCCTCGCGTGAGACCTGGCTCTTGGAGACGCCGACGGTCTCGGCCATCTCGGGGATGACCTGCTCATAACGGCGGGTCGAGACGCCAGCAATCAGGATCTGGAGCATTCGATCGGCCAGACCGCCGTTCTCGCGGATGGCCTTGTAAGCGGGAACCTCGATTTCTCCAGGCTCTCCGGGCTTGGGGGCCTTGCGACGGAGTCTGGGCTTGTCGATGCGGAGTTCCCGTTCCTTGAGCGGGACGCGTCCTTTCTGGGAGCCGTGGTAGACGACGTCGCGGTCGGATTTCTTGCCCTGTTGCTTGGGCCCGGCAAGCTGGGCGGCACTCATCAACAGGACGGCCTCGATCGTGGCACGCCCCATGACGTCGATGAGGTCGTCGATGGCGCACTCGGCGTTCTCGATGAGGTCGAGCATGGGGAGGAGGAATTGGCCGTCCTTGGCGAGGACATCGGCAAGGACTGAAGAATCGAGCGCGGAAGCGCTGTCCTGAGTAGAAACAACGTGGTAGCGTTCAGTCATCGGTGGTGGCTCCTGTGCAAAGGACTTACGACATCCCGATGATACGGCATCATCGAGCGCCGGAGCCGCCATCGATCTTTTCAACCTTCCACTACGGCCGGGACATCATCTCTCGATCTTCATCCACAGACAGGATCACACATCGGTTCAGCAATTCTTCGTCGATCTTGATGGCCGTCGTGGTCAGGAAGATCATGACTGGACCTTCGACCCGATAGGTTTGTGTCACCAGCCGACCGCTGGACACATCCTTGCCCGTGCTGGCGATCATCAATTCCCGTTCGCTCTGCAACAGCTTCAACGCATAGCTGGCCCGTTCGGCCCCTTCCTCTTCCACGATGGCCAAAATCTTGTGCTTCAAGTCCCCTTCACCCATGTAATACAGCGACTGGCCT
>DASZPA010000302.1:0-3266 GCA_035550555.1 Fimbriimonas sp. | reverse complement strand
GCAGGTCGAGTCGCATGTGAAAGTAAGGCGTGTCGATAATATACAAAATTGTTCAATAGAGCTTCAGCGTAGGTCGCAAAACTACCTAACGGGCAACTGCCGCATAAACAAGACCCGCAGAAGATCCGTAGTTGGGGTTCGCATACGCGTTGGTCGCAGGATTGATCCACTCGAATGGAGCGCCTTTGCCGCGGCTATCTCGTATGAACTGAACGTACTCATGCAGCAGCTTTCCGGCTTGCTTTCGGTCCGTTTTTGCCAGGGCTTTGACCATCCAGCCTGTGGGGGTCCCCCAGTAGCCTCCGTTTTGGTAGGTGTCTTTTCCTGCGGATGACTGGTTCCAGTATTGATCCACAGGAAGTTCCCTTACCTGGCCGTCCACGGCAATGGCGCCGGACCGGTAGAGCCTTTGCAGGTGACGGGATATGCGTTTTTCGGTCTTTCGGTCAAGCACTCCGAGCCACAGGGCGAAGGCGGATGCCCAGATGTCGTCTTGATTGCCAAGTCCTGTTGCCGATCGGAGATACCCTTCCTCTTCTGTTATTGGAACATAAAAGGTCGCTTCTAGAGACCTTCTGATGCGCTTTTCCTGGTCTCTAAAAGTGGTAATCCCCATCGAATTCATGCGCCGGGCAGCCTGCCATCGGAGCAGAGTCGGCATCAAACACTTGCCAGTCTTACGAACGGAGTCGCAGAAGCCCCAGTCCACCCGGGTGGTATGAGGGTCGCTCTGGCAAACGACGCAGCCGGAATCGGACTCGGCGGCCACGGATTCAAATGCTTTTTCGCAGACCTCTTTGAGCGGGTGGCTTCCCCAGCCGGTCTCCACCTCCTCCGACAGGACGGACGGCCTCTGACACCAGGCTTCGTACACGATCTGAACGAAGTAGAACGCGTCGTCCGCAGGCGGCAGAAAGCCGTAGTCACCCACTCCCTGCTCGGTGTAAGCGCCCGGGTACCAGCAGGCGCGGCCATCGAGTGTGACGTGGTCGGGAATGCTGAAAGGCGGAACGTAGAGCCCGTGATCAAAGCGAAGTCCCGCAAGTCCGGGTTGGGTTTTGGCGATGACCCGTATCCAGCCTTCGATTTCGGCTTCCGGCACGAGGTCCGCGCCAAGCATCATGGCTGCGTCGCGGACCCAGAACGCCGGATAGTAAGTCAGGGTCCCGCCCGGCGCGCGAAGCGCGTACCCCGTCGTATTGCGGCCGCTGCCCGGTATCTCCGCCCCCGGTGCGACCCTCGCCGAGTCGCAGACCTCGTGGGCCACCTGATGCAGATAGGCGAGATCCGACTTCGGCGCTTGGACGCAGAAGATCACTGGGCGGCCGAGCCGACCTTAGCAGGCGTGATCCGCATTTCGGAGAGGCTTCCCGGACCACCCGAGCGGTTGACGATGCGGATATAGCGAAACCTCATAGCGGGGCCACGGTAGGTCACCAGCGAACTCGACGGAGCCTTGCCAGGGTCGCGGCGATTGGTGGATGTCCACGCCCAATCTTGCTCGGAAACCCATCGGATCGCCTCTTCGGGCCGCTGACCGGTCGCATAGACCATGATGTCGAACTGCTGCCAAAAGGGCTTGCCGTTCGTAGCCAGGGCGATCTCTCCGATCGTGCGGTCCCGGCCGAGGTCGATCTCCAGCCACGACTTGCCGCCCGGCAGGTCCGTGCCCGTCGATTCGTCGTCGTCGATGAGCGGCGCGAGCTTGGCGGGAAGGTCGTTCGTCGAGTCCGACAGACTGCGGTCCGTAGCCAGGTTCACTGTGGTATCGAGGGGCGCGTCGGGCACGTTGGCGACCAGATCGCAGGTGATCGCCCCGCGAATCTTGGCCTGCGTGAGCTGCCACGCCTTGAGCCACACGGTATCGATTGCCCCATTCGACTTGACCTGGATTAAGAACACCCCGTTGCCGGCATCGGGAGCAAGATCGCCGAAGGGTCCGGCAGAACCTCGCGCATTGATCACCGCAATCCCCTTGTTATTGGTCTGGGCCACAAAGGTGGGGTCACCAGCTGAGACCGCGCCGTTGGCCGACTGGAAGAACAGAAGGTTTGCATTCTGTACCGCCTCCCCGGAGAGCGTTAGGACGCGGAGAATAATCGCCTTTTGAATGGGCAGCAGCACGTCGCTAGGCTTCTCCACCTTTTGTCCAAGGTGGGTGTTCAGGGCGGCAACATCGGTCGCGGCGAATAGGTCTGTCGGCTCCAGAAACGCTCCGGCCAAAGCTGGGTCCACATAAGGATCGTTGTTGAGGGGCAGCGCGCCGGGAATGCCGCCGTCGAACCTCGTGTCACCATCACCCATCAGACCTGGGTACAGGTCAGTCGAGGAGCGGCTTGTGCTGCCGGGAACCTGAACTTTTCCCGCCGCGATCTCCATTGACCGGCCGTCCAAAACACCGACGGCAACGGAGAGATTTCTCAGAAAGGCCAAGCTGGGAGTTCCAGGAGCGGCATCGTCCTCCACCTTCACCCCGGCGCCTCCGCCAACCGAGATCGAGTTGACGCGGATCCTGACCAAGCTGCCTTCAGGAGCGAACGAAAACCGGCTCTGATCGGCGTACGTGTCGTTCCAAAGTCGAACCTGCTGCTGCACCCAGTCCTCGGCGCTGTGAGAGCCTAGCGAGTTGTCCGCAGCAGCAAGCTTTTGGGCAACGTCGGTGGGGATCGTCACGTCGACGGGCGTGGCGTCTTCGGTGATGCCTAGCTCGTTGTTGGCCGAACAGGAATCCGAACCGCTCGGGACGACCCTTAGGCTGATTGGATGCACTCGCTGATCGCTCGGCGACCCTTCGAAGCGCCTCTGAAGGGGGACCGTTGCGGATTGTCCGGGTTCTAGCGAATCGGAGTGATCGGTGATCGGTCCGGGCTTGTCGCCGATGACCCACTGAGCTCCAAAGCCTTTCACGGCAGAGGAGCCCACGTTCTTGACGATGGCCTTGAATGTCACCTCCTGTCCGGCTTTCGGCGCGGCTGGATCGGTTTCGATAGCGGCTACGCTCAAATCTGGGCCCGGTGTCGCAGCGGCATCTTCAACTTGAACCTCTAAGCGAGGCCGACCGGACTGGGCCTTCGAGCTGTTGAAATCGGTAGAGCTATCGAAATTGAGAGCGAAGCCGTTGTTCTGCCAAGGCTTGTCGAGCATCGTCTGAACGGCTTGCTCCAGGCCGCCGATCGCGTACTCCTTATCTGCCGGGTCCAAATGGGCCGATTTGATCAACTCGACGTCGGTGCTTCCCATGGCGCCCGACTGTTGCCAGCCGGCGA
>DASZPA010000301.1:0-23946 GCA_035550555.1 Fimbriimonas sp. | reverse complement strand
GCACCGTCTCGAATCGCTGAAAAGCCTTTCGGCCGAGTGCAAGTTCACGCAGTGGAGTTCGCGAAACCCGGAGAAGATTCCGCTCACGCTTCGCACTGAGACTACCAAGGTGCGTTTCATGCGACCCAACCTCATTCGGCTAGAGCGCTCGCTGAACTATAACGAACGCGGCGAAAGTGGTTGGCACAGAGTGCCCAACTTCCAGACGATCGCGATCAACCGCGAAACCGAGTGGAGGATCCACGGCTTCAGTCGCGAATACGAGCGGTGGGCGGCGGATCCAGCGAAGCCGGGCATAGGCGTGCCAACCGCCTCGCTTCTCGACGGGTTCTTTAGCTCCGAGGAATCCCAAGTGAATCGGGTTCGTGCCTTTAAGAAGGAACATCTACTGATCTCTCTTACACTTGAGCCCCACCAAGTTATCCACTTCGTTCACGGCGACGTGGGCAGCGAGGCCACTTGGGACGAGCACCTGACAATAGGGAAGGACGGCCTCATCCATCGAATCGAGGCAGTCAAGAGCGATCGGACAGTCCATCGACTCTCAGTACTCACACAGGTATCTCTCAACCCAAAGTTCAAGCCGGAATCCTTTGCGTATCAACCGCCAGCGAGCTTCCATCCCTACGTCTATAAGGATTTGCCAGCGCGGACACTTCCAATCGGTTCGATCGCCCCCGACTTTACGATTCAAACGCAAGATGGAAAGCCCCTCCGCTTTGCTGATTATCGAGGCAAGGTGGTGGTACTGGACTTCTGGGCAACCTGGTGCGGTCCATGCATGCAGGCGTTTCCACACACATCAAGCATTGCGAGAAAGTACCGCGACAAAGGCGTCGTGGTTCTGGCTGTTGACGTCGGTGACCCAGTCGACCTATTCAAGGCGTGGATACCCAGACATCCGGAACTGGCTGTTATCTTCGCCATCGATCCTGCCGGGATCAAAGGGAAGGGTATCGACACCCGCCTCTACAAGGTCTCCGGGATTCCCACGCAGTATGTGATCGGAGCCGACGGCAAGATTGTTGCGGCACTGGTCGGCTATGACGGCGATGGCGGAGCGGCACTCGAAAAAGCTGTCCAAAAGGCTTGCGGCGTGTGACGACGATCCGAGGTCGAACCCGTAGGAGTTAAGGGTGCAGAAACCATGAAAGTCAACGATGATCTTGCCGTTATCGAGCTGCCGATGAGCTTCGGCGCGCATACCTCCATTCTCAACGTCAGCCTCATCTTCGATCCGGAACAGGGCGTCATGCTGGTCGACACGGGCCTTCCGGGACAGGAGAAGCAGATCGAAGAGGCGCTGGCGAAGGACGGAGCCTCGATGGCGGATCTCAAGCGGATACTGCTCACCCATCAAGACCTCGATCATGTCGGCTCTCTGGCGGCGCTCAAGCAACAGACCGGCGCAACGACGATGGCAAGCGAGATTGAGACGCCTTACATTCAAGGGGAGCTGCGCGGCTATAAGATTCCGCCCCCAGAGCGGCTAGAGCAGATGCCCGAGTTCAAGAGAATGCTCGAGGCTCACAGGCCAACGCACATCGACGAGCAGCTTCAAGATGGTCAACGCCTCGATATCGCAGGCGGCGTGAAGGTGGTCGCGACTCCTGGACACACACCAGGCCACATAGGCCTTTATTTGGAGCGAACCAAGACCCTCATCACAGGCGATGCCCTCACCAGCGAGAACGGAACGCTGAAAGGTCCCAACCCAGGAGCGACGCCAGATATGGAGACTGCGATGAAATCGGTCAAGAAGCTTGCCGAGCTGGACGTCGAGACGATCGTCTGCTACCACGGCGGGATGGTGACGGAGAACGCGAACGACCAGCTCAAACGAGTCGCGGCGGGATAGGGGGTCGTTTGGAAATCCGTCAGTTGCACGAAGGCAATCGGGACGCCTGGGAACGGACGGCCCGGAATGGCTATGCGAACAACGTCGCCGAAGACGTGCAGATGATCCGCGATGGCCGTACCAACCTGATGCCCGCCGAGATTCGCGTGCTTGAAGGGCTACTTACAGGCGATGAGCGTGTGATCCACCTGCAATGCTCACACGGACGAGACGCCCTTTGTATCTGGAAGCTGGGCGCCGGAGAGGTCGTCGGAGTGGATATCACCGACGCGATGATCGAGTCAGCGCGGCAAAAGTCGGAATCGCTCGGCGCTCCGGCAACCTGGATCCGATCGGACGTCATCGACGCGCCGTCAGATCTCGACGGGACGGCAGATCTCGTCTACACCGGAAAAGGCGGGATCTGCTGGATGATGGGTATCGACCGGTGGGCCGCCACGGTCTGTCGGCTGCTTAAGCCGGGAGGGCATCTCCTCCTGTTTGAGGGGCATCCGCTGGATTTTCTATGGGAGACGGAGGAGGACAAGTTCGTTCTGCAAGAAGACGTCAGCTACTTCATGCCGGGTCCTGCGCCCGAGCGGGGTTTTCCTTTTGAGGCAGCTCAAAGCGGCGAGCCGGAACGGGAAGTGAAGCTGACATCCCGCATCTGGACGATCGGACAGGTTGTCACTGCGTGCGTGCAAGCCGGCTTACAGATTGAGTTGCTCGAAGAGCATCCCGAGCCGTTCTGGGACCAGTTCAAGTTGATCCCAACGGGCGTACTGCACCGTCTTCCCCACACGTTCCTTCTCCTGGCGAAAAAGGTTTAAGCTAACGGAATGACTCCCTATGAGGCGTTTCAGGCTGTCGAGATGCGGGTCGGCCGGATCGTGAAGGTCGAGCAGAACGAAAAGGCTCGCGTGCCCGCTTACAAGCTGTGGGTCGATCTCGGGCAGGAAGTTGGCGTCAAGACCTCCAGCGCGCAAATCACGGATCTGTACGCTCAGGAGTCGCTCGAGGGCCGGTTGGTGATCGCGGCAGTGAACCTTGGAGAACGGCGCATCGCAGGATTCAATTCTCAGGTTCTTGTCATGGGAGTTCCAGACGAGGAGGGGCGGGTCGTACTACTCCGGCCCTCGCAAGAAGTGCCGTTGGGCGGCCGCGTTTACTGACCGTGCACCCGCTTCCCCCTTCACATGCCCAACACTACAGGTCTGCCCTCGCGTGGGCCCAGGGGCTTCTGGCGCAGGAATTTCCTTATCCGCGATACCAAAACTTGGTTCCTTGAAGGATGCGGTGGATGCCTTTCAACAGGTGAATCGCCGCTATGGCAACCACCAGGCAGTCTGGGCTGGACTGGGAAGATGCTACAAGCAGCTCGGCAAATATTCACTGGCAGAGCAAGCCTTTCACCGTGCAGGCGAAAGGTTTAAGGGCGATACGCGAAGGGCACGAGATCAAGCGTATGCCGCAGGAGCGGTATCCCTTCTAGTTAAGAATAGACTTGTCTCGTTAGTACAGCCGAGACCCGGCAACCCTTCCCTTTGGGCAGGGGTTATTTCAAAGCCTTATACGTGGGAACATAAGACGAACTTGCAAGAGCCGGAAATCATCCTGTTTCGATTTAATCGCGCGACTCGTCGTGCAGGGATACTTGACAGGAATTCTCTCCAATGCTACGAACCGGAGGTAGGTGGCGAGCAGTTCAGTCTTTATTGGTTGCACCTTCGCCATGGGGGGAAAACTTCTGCAGGAGTCTATCAGAGCTATATGGGTGCGGACAACGAGTCTTCCGATATCAACTTCTATCGGATTGATAAAACACATCTAAGGCATCAAGGCTACTTTTACGGAGTGTTCGGTATCGGAACCTATCCTGCCACACGCTCGGCAAATCTTCATCTTTCCCTTATGTCCAAGTGGCGATCTGAATGGGAAGACGTTTATGGGTGGACGAGTCGCGGATTCCAACTGCAAAACTCGTTCTTCGTAAGTTTTTACGACTCCTTACCCGACATCGATGAGGAGGCTGAAGACTACACGTCCAAAGCAACCGCGGCAACCGTAAGGGCCATTCAAGGGCGTTACAGAGAGTCACTCGCGGACTGGATTGACACAATCAAGGATCCTGTTGCACCGCATTTGGGCACTGACAGTGACAACCTGGCTGCGGCTCGCAAGCGGATTCGATGGCTTAGGCACCATGAATACAATCACTGGCAACTGTATCGACCGTACGACTTGGACGTCGAGGCGCCACCGGATTCCCCCAGACGCGGGAGTCACTAATCTCACCTCCGATGGGCTTAATCGTTAAGGTAGGAAGACCGCAACTGCAGGTCGCAATCCAGTGATTGGCTCCACGCCGGCAGAAATCATCCCGAGGTTACGGAACGCTTCGGCCTTACGTTAAGGATATGCCTCTGAGGATGAGCGTCGAGCACTTCAAAGCGAAGACCTCTACACTCCTTAGGCGCAGAAAGACTCCATACATGTCTTAACGGCTAAGGCCAAGTTGCGTAGTAGACTTCTGTTCGATACAGGAAAGAAACCGCTTCGTCTTCTTTGTACTTATCAAATAACTGTTCAAGTCCCAGCATAAGGTTCCTGTGTCCCTCTCCCGTAAGAGGAACGTAGGAGGATGACTCGACGCGGCCCTTCAGCCCCGCGAGATTGAGCTGTTGGGCGTTGCAGAATGTGGCGAGCTTCATTTCTGCTGGAAGCATGAACTCGCGCATCGAAGCTTCCGTCTTGTTGCGGTGATTGACCGTTCGGTATTCGCCAGCGTGGCTCTCTAGGAGGCTCTCGTACTCCTGCAAGAATGGGCTCTCGTCGGTAAGGCGGTCGTTCCAGATGAGCGCGACGGAGCCGCCCGGTCGCAGGATCCGGCGGAACTCCTCCTTGGCCTTCCCTTGGTCAAACCAGTGAAACGCCTGTCCGGCCGTGATGAAGTCGACGGAAGCGTTGGGGAGGGTTGTTGCTTCGGCCGTTCCGTCTACGCTGACGAAGTTGGCATGCGCCTGAAGCAACTTCTGACCGGCTTCCCGCATCTCGTGGTTCGGCTCGACTCCGTAAACGCATGCGGCGGTCGGAAGAAAGAGCTCTGTCAGGTTTCCCGGGCCGCAACCGATGTCGGCGACAAAGGACTTAGTATCGAGGCCGCATTCTCGCTCAAGGAGCTCCCGCACTTCCGCCGGATACTTCGGCCGATACAGCACATAGGTTCCGACGCGGTCGGAAAACCGCTTCGTATGGTCAACGCTCATCCCGCTCAAGGGTGTACCTACAAACAGATGCTCGGCGCGGATCGAACGGCGAAGCGAGCGACCCAGAGCCAAGTTCTTGAACCTCGATCGCGGTTGGGCGACGGTTGTCTTTGCCGCCTATCCCGCCGTTACGCTGGTTTTGGCGCTGGTTTTAGACTCGCGTTGGCAGATGTAGGTAATGAGATGCGCTCCGCAGTATTCCGCGGTGGGATACTGCAATTAGAGAATACGGCGAAGCGAGCTGCGGCCACCAGCCAGCCCAGGCGACCTATCTGGGGAAGGGCCAACTTGAGGCGCGCTCCCATGCAACCGTCTCCCAGATCGCGGCTACGGGATGGATAAAGCGACGAAGCCCCCGAGGCGTACCTTGGGGGCTCCGGTTCTAGCGACAGCTTAGAAGCCGTCTTCGTCGCCGAGAGGCGTGTGGCTGGTCATGATGTCGGTGATCACGAAGTGAGCGTCTTGACCGTGTAGGCGGTACTGCTCGTAGATCGTGTCCTCGCCGCCGTCCTGATTCCGAACGACGTGCGTCGCACTGACGATCGCGTCGCCGCCGTGGCGTCGAACGTTTGTGATCCGGAAGTCCACCGTCTCAGTGTTCTCCGCGTTGTCCAGCATCATCGACCGGAAGTCGTCGGCCGATAGGGAGTAGTCGTAGCTGCCGTCCGTGTAGACCGCAACCTTGCCAAAGTCGGGCGTGATCTCGTCGATCGCGTCGGCTCCGTTTTCGCCGAACGATGCAGAGAGCGTGTCGATCGACCGGTTCAGGTCCGCATCGCCGTAGGAGTCGTACTCCGCCTCTGGCTGGTAGTCATAGGTGATGCCCTCGTTCCAGTCCGTATGGTAGCCCGGCACTACAATCACCCGCTCGGCCGGAATGTACGGCGGCAGGCATGGGTCGTAGTACCACGGTGAAACGTAGCACGGGCTCTCGAAAGGCGAGAACAGGTAGAAGCCGAAGTGGAAGCTGACTCCACGGCCAGAGTAGCCGTAGCGCCAGTGGCCTCCCCAACGTGGGCTCTGCCAGTAATCATGGCCACCTCTTACACGGAGGTCAAACCGGTTCCGGTCTCGATCATAGAATTCGTTCAGCCGATGCCGGTCGCCGCGGTAGTTCCATGAACCGCCGAACGGGCCATGGCCCTCGTACCGGTGGCCGCCGCCAAATCTCGGCTCGGTGTGGCGCGGCAGACGTCCCCGGAACTCTCGGTAATCCGGCTCGGAATGACGGGGGAGACGCCCTTGTGATCGGTCTCTGCCAAAGTCGGAACGAGCCCGCTCAGCACGATCTCGGTTTTGAATGTATCCTTCGAAGCCGCGGACCGAACCGTGACGGCTTCCACCGTCGTCCAGACGGTTCCAGTTGTAGCGTGTCGAACCGGATTCGCGGCCGGGCTGGTTCCAAGAGCCGGTGGATCGCTCGTGGCCGTAATTGAGGCCGCGGTTGCGACTGTCACCGAATCCGAACAACTGTCGCGTCCGAGTGGTCTCGGTATGGCTCCAAGAGTTTGAAGACCGGTTGCGATCCCCGAAGCCGCCCCCAAACGATCGGTTACCGGACTCGGACCGACGCCAGGTTGATTCCGACTGCCTGTTGCGATCGCCGAAGCCACCACCGAAGGAGCGATTGCCAGATTCCGATCGGCGCCACGTCGACTCCGAAGAGCGGTTCCGATTTCCGAAGCTTCCGCCAAACGATCGGTTGCCGGATTCGGACCGCTGCCGGCTCGAGTCGGAACGGCGGGACTCACTTCGCGACCATCCGGAACTCCGATGGCTCTCGCTCGATTGGGAATGGGAGCTACGAGAGCCGTGGTCCGAGTGATCGCGGTGCTGGGCCTGGGCAGCCGATGCCAGCGCCGCAGAGACGATGATCATCGATGCGAACTTAGAAAAACTCATTGAACAAAACCTCTGCATTACCTGACGTCCAACTTCAGGTCCGGTTCTTGGCGCTGGGGCCGATTCGGACGTCTCTTGCAACTATCTAAGATAGATACGCCGGGCCGAACCTGATCATGCGGCGTCGAGAGCAACGAGAGCGTTGAAGCCTCCGGCGTTGAAGTGCCTCGCGAACCTGAGATTACGACCCCACGTCGGGCAACCTGGGTCTTTTCCAGGGCCCAGGGTCCGATCCCCACGAAAGTGTCGCGAGGTGGAGACGGACTTTCAGTTCTTTGAACTCGCCTGCACCTTTCCTGGGTTCTGCAGCTTCGCTGGTCCACCCGAGGCTAAGTATGAATCGCACCTTCGGCGCTGCAGCAGCCCCTTGTCCCTCGCGGATGAGAGACGTAGGATTCGCGCAGATGCAGCTCGTGGCGTTCCAGTTTCCGCAAAGCTAGCTTGTGCGGAGGTTCTCTCCTCTGGCCCTGGGGAGGGAAGGCTGGCCTACGAGGTGTGGGTAAGGACAAGCTCGCTGCGAGAGGAGAGCGCTGTGTTGACCTGGTTGGCTCTGTACGACAATCATCCCACTGATTCGGGCAAGGGCAAAGTGAACCAGATCGTGCAACCATCACTCGGCGTCCCCTGGGCCCAGATCCTGCCGCCGTGGCGGTCGACGAGTCTCTTGACGGCAGTCAGCCCCATGCCCGCGCCCGGGTATTGATCGCCGAGAAGGCGCTCGAAGGGGAGGAACACGCGAGATGCTTGCTCGGGCTCAAATCCGATGCCGTTGTCACGGACGAAATAGGCGCCACCCTCGCTGCCGACCGTGACGCGCGGCGGCTCGCCGGGCTTGGCGAACTTCAAACTGTTGTCGAGCAGGTGCTTGAAGATCGTGGCAAGAAGGCGCGGGTCGCCAACAGCCGGCACTGGCCCGTTTGAGACGATCAGGTCCTCTCCAACGCCCAAGTCCAATGCCGCGGCCCGGGCGGCTGCGACGAGGTCGACTTCGGCCGGTGCGAACTGCTCATTGGCGAGGCGCGAGAGCTTGAGAAGCTCGGCCAGCATGTTGTCGAGCTTCTTCGCAGCCTGGTCTTGGCGCTTCAGCTCAGACTTGCCCTCCGCATCCAAGGCCCCTCCATAGTCCTCCAGAAGGATCATCGACGACGTCGTGATCGACCGAAGAGGAGCGCGCAGGTCGTGCGAAACTGCGTAGATAAACGACTGAAGGTCGTCGTCCTTTTCGCGGAGGGCGGCTTCCAGCCGCTCCACGCGGGAGCGGAGCAAATCCAAGTCGTCTATCGTCCTACACTTCCTGGGGGCATGGTCCTTTTCAGGCTACCTGCTCAGCCTTTTTCCGCGGCGTCGCCAGGTTCAAACAGGCCTTAAGAAGAGGTTCAACGAAAAATTTTAAAAATCTTGCAAACGATCCTGAGGCGTCTGCGTCTCATGGATGACGACTCGCTCATATCGAATCCGTCCTTTGGGCGGGCCGCCGGTGTGGAATGAGCGTTTTACTACCCCTCGCCTGTCTGGCGATCCTCGTCATCAGCCTTTTCCTGCAGAGAGACAAGGCCGGCTCTTCGCCTCCCGCGGCACGGTGGTTTTTCGTGCTGGTCACTGCCGGCGTCACCTTGTTCGCAGCTCGCCGGTTTGGCGAAGCAACCGAGTTCCCACAGCTGCTCATCGGCTTTGGATTGGGCGCCGGAGCTGGAATCTTGGCCCTTCTGCTGGACCGGCTGAAGCCGCACGAATCGGCAACGATCGCCTTGGCAGCAGGATGCGCGTCTGTCGTCTTGCTGCTGAACGCAAAGGACGTGGTGAACGCCTGTCTGGCAATCCCCGTGGGCGCCGCGATGGTTGCCATGCTCTTGCCAACGCGCACCGGCGGACTTGCCGCAGTCGTTCTCTCCTGCGTTGCGCTTTCAGAGGTGATGGGGACATTCCGCCAGAACTCGTTTGTGTTCCCCTCAGCCGGGCCGGTGATCGCAACCGCCATCGCCATGCTCAGTCTCGCGGGTTTGGCCATGGAAAAGATGGCTCCGAAGTTCGAGAAGTTCTGGCCGCCGGTCGCCGCGGTGGTTTGTGTGGGAATCGCCTATGCGACGGCGATCAAATACCTACAGCTTGAATCCGGGTGGCTGGCGCTGGCCATCGCCCCCATCGCCGCGCTGCTTGTTTTTTGGCTGTTTGCCGGGGAGCAGGGGAGCGACGTGTTTCAGTTGATCGTCGCCACCATTATCTGGATCGCCCTTGGCACCGTGGCCTTCGGCATGGCCAAGGGATTCGGAATCACCCTGGCGCTCGTCGTGAGCACGACGCTGCTGGTCGCTCTTAAATCGGACCGAGCGCTGATCACGGCCGGGCCGCTGCTGGCACTGGCGCTGCATCGCGTCTTTCGCGAGATGCACCCCGAGGTTGCCAGATCCCTCGATATCGGTCAGCACTACACCTTGATCGGTTTGGCGATCGGCGCGCTGATCCCGCTGCTGCCCGAGGAGTGGCTGGAGCGACTGAAAGGAGTTGGAGACGTCCGCGCCGCTGCCTCGTCGGCCCTATGGGTGCTCATCGCTTTGGCGACGCCGGCGTTGATCGGGCTGTTTCTGGCGCCAAAAGGGCTTCTGGGCTTCGTAACCGGCTTGGCATTCAGCGGGTTCTTCGGAGCGATGCGGCTCAATACCAAGCCACTCGTGCTCGGATTCTCGTGCGGCATCGGAACGTTGGCGATCCTCGAATACCGATGGTTGGGCGACGTGACGAGCATGACCCGCGACGACAAGATCCATTGGTTTCTATACAGCGCCATCGGTCTGTGCGTGATCGCGGCAGTCTTGGGTCTGCTTGGGCGCTCCTCCCGGCCTGCCGCATTGGCTTCGGAGGCCGCATGAGAAGGTTCCTCACGGTTCTGTTCGCATGTGCGTTGGCAGGCGCCTTGCTGGCGATCAACATCAAAACCGAGGTCGCCGTGGGCGGCCTTCGGGGAGTTGTGACCATGCAGGAGAACGGTCTTCCGCTCCCGCATGCGTTGATCGTGGTCACTCCCGTCTCAGAAGACATCGACGTCAAGAGCCGCAACTGGCACACGGAGACCCAGAAGGACGGTTCCTTCTCGCTGTCGAACGTGCCCGCCGGGGAGTACTACTTCGAGGTCGAAGCCGAGAATCACCGGCTGAGCGACCGGCAATGCACGGTCACGGAGGGCCATGTGGCCGACCTCGACGTTCGGCTCAAGCCAAACGACTACTCCTTCACGCTGTTCTGCAACCAGCACGTCATCGCGCCCCAACAGATCGCGCGGATCGAGCTGAGCGGGTTTGTGAAGGAGGATTCCTTCCAACTCGGCCTCCATCGAATCAAGCTCTCGTCGATTACCGAGAGCGGAAGCGTCGAGGCGGCGCTGCAGCCCTTGACGAGCCGCCTCTACGGGGCCTCGAGCGGCAACGGCGACATCACGGCCAAGGACTTTGACAGCTTCTCAACGCTGACCTGGTCTTCGGAAGACAAGATCAAGCAGAAGGACGTCGAAGGCTCCTTCACCCAGGCCGTCAAACTGCCGCCCCTCCAGGAAGGGCTGTTCGTGCTCACGGCTCGAATCGGGAACAGGCTGCAGACCACGTTCCTCAACGTCAGCAAGATCGCCTTGGTCACGAAAAGCACCGAAGACAAGACGCTCTGCTACGTGACCGACATCGACTCTGGCAAGCCGATGCAGGGTGTGCAGCTCTTTCAATCGAAGGCGAAGGTCCTTCAACCCGCCGTGAAGACCGACGGCCAGGGTCTTGCCACTGTTGTGGGCTCTGGCAAGGAACAGAACCCGATCGTGGTTGCCCAGCTCGGCAACTCCGTGGCGGTCTGCGGCATGCAGACCGCATCCAGCGGCGGAGACGAGGACGAAGAAGTCGATCCGAACGTGCGCGTTTACACCTACGCCGACCGGCCGATCTACCGCCCCGGCGACACCGTTCAGTTCAAATCGGTTGTACGTAAGCTCGTAGGCGACGACCTCCAGCTGCCGGCCCCCGGCACGGCCAAAATCGAAGTCTTCGATCCGCAGGAGAACCTGCTGAACACTCAAAGCGTTCCGCTCACCCAGCACGGCACGCTTCACGGCAGCTTTGCCACCAATGCCGAGGCGCCTCCGGGCGTGTACAAGATCCGCGTCTATGCGGCAAAGGGCGTCGACAACTACTATGCGAACTTCGCGGCGTACCGAAAGCCCGACTACAGCATCAAGGTGACCCCCAACCAGAAGCGTTACACGATGGGTGACGACGTCTCGGCCAACGTCGAGTGCCAGTACTTCTTTGGCGGGCCGGTGGTGGGCGCGAAAGTGACGGCCTCGATCTACCGCAATCCGACGTGGGATGCCTCGTTTGACACCGACGATTCCGAAGACGACTCCAGCGGGGATGACGAATCCGATTCGGAGGGCTACTCGGGCGGCGAATACGTGCAGGAAGTAACCGCCGTGACCGACGGTACGGGCAAAGCGGTCATCACCTTCCCAACCGTTCCCAAGGCCGACAGCAAGAATCAGGGAGAGCCGGACTTCGACTACACCTACTCGATCCAGGCAAACGTCATGGAAGGGGACACACGATCCTTCGACGGCTCCGGATCGGTGCTCGTAACCCGCGGCGACTTCCGCCTTTCCGCGACCACGGACCCGTACATCGTTTCGGTGGGACAGAAAGCGAACCTGATCGTCTCGACGACCACCCTCGACGAGCCGTCTTTGCCGAAGCCGAACCGTAGCGTGTTCGTCGAGGTCGGCACGGACCTGTGGACCAGACACACGGAGGTGTTTCAGAAGACGCAGTCGCTGACGGTCCAGACGGGAGCGGATGGAAAGGCGATCGTGCCGCTGACGATCGGCAAACAGCAAACCCTCCGCATCCGCGTGAGTACCGCCGACGACGGCGGCCATAAGATTCAAAGCGAAACCTGGCTGTACGTGGAAGGCTCGCTCAGCTTCGATCCTTCTTCGAACGAGGCGATCAAGGTGAAGCTTGACAGAGCCAAGTACAACGTGGGAGATACGGTGAAAGCGCTGCTGACCACGAACTCGCCCGGCGGATCCGCGCTTCTCACGGTCGAATCGGACAACGTGAAGCTGGTTAGGCTCGTGGCCCTGGATAAGCCTTCCGCGACCGTCGAGTTTCCGGTTGGCAAAGAGTGCTCTCCCAACGCGTTCGTCAGCGTGGCCTACGTCCACGCGCGGAAATACTCTTCTGCCACACACCGCCTTACGGTGAAGAGACAGAACAAGCAGCTCACGGTTTCCGTGACGCCCGATCGCACAAAGGCCTTGCCAGGGACTTCTGTAGCGTTTCAGGTGAGGACAACCGATCACGAAGGCCACGGAGTGCCCGCCGACGTGTCGTTGGGTGTGGTGGATGAGGCCATCTACGCAATCCGAGAGGACACGACCAACATCGTCAAGGGGATGTATCCCATGCGGTACGACGCCGTGCAGACCTCCTATTCCTTCCCCGAGGTTTATCTGGACGGAGGCGACAAGGGTGGCGGAGCGGTGGCCGTACGGCGCAACTTCAGGGACACGGCCTCTTGGGCGCCCGAGGTGCTGACCGACCGTTCCGGCGATGGAACGATTACCGTGAAGCTGCCGGACAACCTGACGTCTTGGCGCGCGACCGCAGTGGCGGCGACCGACGACTCGCAGGTGGGCATGACTACCTCGAACGTGATTGTCAGCAAGCCGCTCATGGTTCGGCTGCTCACTCCCCAGTTCATGGTGGGCGCCGACACGCAGACGGTCTCCGCATCGATCACCAACGACTCCGGAACCGATCTGAATATCTCGCTGAGTACCCGTCTTTCCGGCGTTGCGCTTCAGAACCGGCCGCCGGGCAATCTGCATTTGGCGCAGGGTCAGACGATCTCGGTGCCGTTGGCGGTCGCGGCAAGCGCTTCCGGAACAGCCGACATCGTCGCGGAGGTTCGGTCGGACAGAGGCTTCACCGATGCGGTGGAGGGCCACTTCCCCGTGCTACCGCACGGACGGCTGGTAACGGATCACAAGAGCGGACTGCTCGAAGGAACCGCCTCCCTCGATCTGAACGCACTGCCGAATCGCGACAGGAACACGGGCGGACTGACGGTGTCGATCACGCCTTCGGTCGTCACCGGGATGGTCCAGTCGCTCGATCAGCTCGTTCAGTACCCATACGGGTGCGTCGAGCAGACGACCAGCCGGTTCTTGCCGGCGGTCCTGGTCACTCACACGATCCACAACACGCCGCTCCGAAGGCCGGACCTGGAGAAGAAAGCGGCTGCGATCGCCCAAGACGGATTCCAGCGGCTGCTCAAGATGCAGCACTCCGATGGCGCCTGGGGCTGGTGGACTTACGACTCCAGTGATCCCTTCATGACGGCTTGGGTCCTGGATGGGCTCAAGAGGTCGGCAAAGGCGGGTTACCCCGCTCCGCCCTACTTGAACGTGAAAAGCGCTCTTTCGTGGTCGGCCAAGCGGCTCAAGAGCCCGTTCAAGGACGACCCGCTTGCCGCGCAGATGTTCCTTGCCTACGCGCTTGCCGAGTATGGCGACACGGCCTCGGCCAAGGAGGAGCTGCATCGGGTGAAGCTGATCAATGCCGGCGCCGGAGAGATGGCGCTGGCGGCGCTGGCAGCCAACGCGGTGGGTGACGCCACCCTTCGAGACGAGTGCCTCAGCCAGATGGTTCCCCTCCTCAACTCGCACAATGTCGCGCCAAGAGTGTACGACGGGCTCTGGATGGACAACGAACACTACGCGCTCGGTCTTTTGGCGCTCACGGAGCTCAAGCCGAACGCTCCCGAGATCCCGAGCCTGGTGCGGCTTCTGCTCTCCAATCGAGGCTGCGACGGATGGAGCAGTACGAGAGAGACGGCCCTCACCATCTCGGCGCTGTGCAACTACATCTCGCAATCCAAGATGCAGTTCCAGCCCTACCCCTTGACCGTGACGCTGAATGGACAGGAGCTCAAAAGGATCACCGTTGATCCCAGCAAGGCCGACTCACCGGATCTGACTCTCCGCGTACCGGTCGCCCAGCTCAGGGACGGACCAAACCGGCTCGAGCTGGTGAGTCCGAACGGCAAGCCGTACTATGCGGCCGAGCTGCGGCAATACGACGTGCGCGGCCACATTCCGCAGATCCTCGAAGACAAGCAGTTCTCGGTCCAGCGCAACTACTATCGGATGGAGGCCCGGCAGCAGGACGATGGGACGCTGAAGCTGCTCCCCTCTAAAGATCCCATCACGACCGCGCGGCCCGGCGACGTCGTCCGGTGCGTGCTGAAGGTCTACTGCGCGGCGCCGGTGAACTTTCTCATGATCGAGGATCCGATCCCCAGCAACTGCCGGGTGACAGACCGGGAGGATCCGGACGAGGGTCAGGATTGGACCTTCTGGTGGTCCAGCATCGTGATCCGTGACGACCGAGTCTCGCTCTTCGCGCGCCAGATGCCCTCGGGCATGCATGTTCTGGAGTACACGATGCGCGTGGAGGGTCCAGGCAAAGCAGCCGCCTTGCCCACCTACGTGGAGGACATGTACGACCCGAACATCAACACGTCGGGCGGCGAGACCGACCTGGAGGTGCGGGAGTGAAGTACCGGATCGGCGCGCCGGTCGCGCTTCTTACTGTAATCGGGTTCAGCTTCGCCGGATACTCGAACCTGCCCCGCGAAGGCATCGCCGCCTCATACACGACGCCTCTTGGCGGCCGGAACCGGTCGCAGCGGCACAATGCGCTGCTGGCGCTGCACTCACTGGACGGAGCCGTGGTGAAAACGGGAGAGGAGTTCTCATTCAACAAGCGCGTCGGAACCTTCTCCCGCGATCAGGGCTATCGGCGCGCACCCGTCAGCTACAACGGCCAACTCATCGACGACTGGGGTGGCGGGGTGTGTCAGGCGTCCACGACTCTCTACAACACGGCGCTGCTAGCCGGCATGCAGATCACCGAACGTCACCACCACGAGTTCTGCCCCTCCTACGTTCCTCCCGGCAGAGATGCCGCCGTGGCGTACAGCAGCATCGACCTCCGGTTCCGCAATCCGTATCCGTTTCCCATGCGGATCCACTCGTTCATCGACCACGATCGAATCCGCATCGACTTCATTTCGGCGCATCCTCTGCCTGTACGGCCGGAGGTCATCCAGCAAGTGAACGAGGTGCAGGAACCCGCCACTTTCGTGCTTGGCCGCCCGGGACGAGCCGCTCGGGTGAGGAATAGCGGCAAGGAGGGGTGCGACGTTTCGGTGTATCGGATTACGGACGGGCGAAGAGAGCTGATCTCGTCGGACGAGTATCCGGTTATGAACCGAGTGGTGCAGTACAGGGACTAACCTTTGGGATTGCGCGAATGCATCCGCGCAGCCCCAAAATCGGTGCTAACCTCAAACCGTGTCCGAAACCGTTCGCAAGCATAAGGAGTTTCTGTTCCCCGCCGTCGCCACCTTCTACCAGGAACCGGTGCCGCTGGTTCGTGGAGAGGGGATGCATGTTTGGGACGAGGACGAGAATAAGTATCTCGACTGCTTCGGCGGCATCCTGACGATCAGCGTCGGGCATGCGAACCCGGCGGTGGTGAAGGCGGAGGTCGACCAGATCTCAAAGATCTCGCACATGTCCGGCGTTTACCCGCACGCGAATCAGTCGAACCTGGCTGAGAAGCTCGCTGAGATCACGCCGGGACGGCTCAAGAAGTCTTTCTTCACCAACTCGGGAACCGAGGCGACCGACACGGCGATCCTGGCAGCGAAGCTGCACACGCAGAGGCATGAGATCGTCGTGCTCCGCCACAGCTATAGTGGCAGGTCCGCCACGGCGCTCTCGGCGGTCGGGCACTACAACTGGCGACCCATCGCCGCGCAAGTAGCAGGATTCACCCACGCCCATGCCCCTTACTGCTACCGCTGTCCGTTCAACTTGAAGCACCCAGATTGCGGCTTCAAGTGCGCGGAGGACATGGAGGAGCTGATCCAGACGACCACGACCGGCAAGATCGCGGCCTTCATGGCCGAGCCGATTCTAGGCGTGGGGGGATTCATTACGCCGCCGCCGGGCTACTTTGAGAAAGCCGTCGCCATCGCGCGGAAGTACGGCGGACTGTTTATCTCGGACGAGGTGCAGACTGGCTGGGGACGCACGGGGACGAAATGGTTCGGCATCGAGCATTGGGACGTCGAGCCTGACATCATCACCTCGGCCAAGGGCCTGGGCAACGGCGCTCCGATCGGCGTGACGATCGCGAACCCGGAGATCGCCGACAGCTTCCCTGGGGCAACCATTTCAACGTTCGGCGGAAACCCGGTCTCGACGGCTGCGGCACTCGCCGTCATCAAAGAGATCGAGGATCGCGACCTGAGACAGAACGCGCAGGTAACGGGAGACTACTTCCGCATGAAGCTGGAAGAGCTGAAGGACAAACATCCCGTGATCGGTGACGTGCGCGGGATGGGACTGATGCAGGGAGTCGAGCTGGTGAAGGACCGCCAGACGAAGGAACCCGCGCCCGCTGCTGTGGGGCAGGTCATGGAGGCAACGAAGAGGAAGGGCGTTTTGATTGGCCGCGGCGGTCTTTACGGCAACGTGCTTCGGCTTGGCCCTCCCATGATCGCTCAAAAGGACCACATCGACGAGCTGATCGCGGCACTCGACTTCGCGTTCGGCGAGGTCACACTCTAAGGAGTGGCTCGGGCTCGCGACCTCGGTATCGCGCTCGACGGGGAGCCTGGCGCCCTCAATGCGATCACGGACGTGCCCGGCGTGGAGGTCGGGCACTGCACGTTGATCGAGGGCGATTCGGTCCGAACCGGCGTTACGGCCATTCATCCGCGGGGACGGCGGAACCATGAGCCGGTTTTCGCGGGCTGGTTCTCGCTGAACGGAAACGGCGAGATGACTGGTACGGCTTGGATCGA
Source organism: Fimbriimonas sp. (assembly GCA_035550555.1). Lineage (GTDB taxonomy): Bacteria > Armatimonadota > Fimbriimonadia > Fimbriimonadales > Fimbriimonadaceae > Fimbriimonas. The sequence continues at coordinate 7,032 of DASZPA010000301.1, read as the reverse complement.
CGAGTCCGGTGTCTTGAGCTGCCCGGTTGTGCTGACGAACACCCATAGCGTCGGCGTCGCGCACCAGTCGGTGATTCAGTGGATGCGGCGGGAAAACGTTGCGAACCCTTGGCTCCTTCCGGTAGTCGCGGAGACGTGGGACGGGCTCCTCAACGACATCGACGGCTTCCACGTTCGGGCCGATCACGTCTTTCAGGCATTGGACCTGGCGAAGCCCGGCCCCGTAGACGAGGGCAACGTCGGAGGCGGCACCGGAATGATCTGCTTCGGCTATAAGGGAGGCATCGGAACGGCCTCTCGACGAGTTGGCGGCAACTCCGTCGGAGCGCTTGTTCAGGCCAACCATGGCTCCAAACATCAGTTGCGTCTCGGTGGCGTCCAGCTTAGTCAGCCTTCCGGTCTCCCTGACCGAGGTTCCATCATCGTGGTGCTCGGGACCGACGCGCCGATGCTTCCCCATCAGCTCAAAGCGCTCGCCAAGCGTGCGGCGCTGGGCTTGGGCCGCACCGGAGCTGTCGCCGCGCTCAGCTCGGGGGACCTGTTTCTGGCGTTTTCGTCGGGTAACCCTCTCGAGGCGCGCGCGCAGGACTTTCCGGTGACGGCCTTGGGTGAAGAGAGATGCACGCCGGTTTATGAAGCGGCTGTTCAGGCCACCGAGGAGGCGATACTCAACGCCTTGGTTGCCGCGAAGACGTTGAGCGGCAAGGGCGGCTTCACGGTCGATGCGATCTCACACGAGGCGATCCGGGAAGCTACGCGACGCCGGCCATAAGGCGCATCACCGGCTCTTCGCCCGGGTTCGCAGGCAGTTCGCCGGCGAGATGCCCCTCCCGCATCACGAGGATCCGTGTGGCGAGGGCGAGGAGCTCAGGCAGGTCGCTGGAGACGAGGACGACCGCTTTGCCTTCCACCGCCAGCCCACGAATAAGGTTGTGGATCTCGGCCTTCGCGCCGACGTCTACGCCTCGCGTCGGCTCATCGACCAGCAGGACGTCCGAGTTTGCGGCCAGCCATTTGGCGATGACAAGCTTCTGCTGGTTGCCGCCGGAGAGGCCCAGGCTGGACGATTCGATGCTTGGCGCCTTGACACGCATGCGGTCGAAGAACTTTTGAGTGAGCGTCCGCTCCGCCGAACCCTTTACGAATCCGCCGACCGCGATCTTGTCGAGCGTCGGCAGCGAGACGTTTTCACGGGCGTTCATGGACAGCACAAGCCCGTGTCGCTTGCGATCCTCCGGCACCAGACCCAGTCCCTGCTGCATCGCGTTGATGGGGCCGTTGAGCCTGATCTCCTGTCCATGCACCCAAACTTTTCCCGTGGTGTTCGGATCGAGGCCAAAGATCGCCTCGACCACTTCCGTGCGGCCTGCTCCTACCAGTCCCGCAAGCCCGAGGATCTCTCCCGCTCTTACTGAGAACGAGATCGAATCGAACTTGCCTTCGCTTCTCAGATTCTCGACTCGAAGGATCTCTTTGCCTTCCTCCGGATGGACGTCCGTTTCCAAGCTTGCCGCCAACTCGCGGCCGATCATCATGCGGACCAGATCGTCGCGAGTCACCCCTTCCAGAGAGGTCGTGTTGACCAATCCGCCGTCACGGAGCACGGTGACCGTGTCGCAGATCTCAAACACTTCTTCGAGCCGGTGCGAGACGTAAATGCAGGTCACGCCGGAGGCCTTCAGCTCTTTGATCAGCTCCAGCAGCTTCTTGGCTTCGGCGTTGGAGAGCGAGCTGGTCGGCTCGTCGAAGATGAGCACCTTTGCGCCGCGGCCGATGCCGCCGGCGATCTGGACCAGCTGTTGGCGCGAGATCGGCAGCTCGCCGAGCGTCTGGCGGGCATCGATGTTCGCGCCGATCGTCGCCAGATACTTCTCAGCGCGGCGGATCATTTCGGCCTGGTCCAAGAAGATCCCCTTGTGCGGCAAATCGCTCAGATTCAAGTTCTCCGCGACCGTCATGTTCTCGGCGAAAAGCAGCTCCTGGTGGACCATCGAGATGCCGACGTTCACCGCATCTTGAGGTCCCCGAAAGCTCACCGGCTGCCCTTTCCAAAGGATCTCGCCGCCATCGCAGTGGTAGATACCGGCCAAGATCTTGCCGAGCGTTGATTTGCCCGCGCCGTTCTCACCCATGAGGGCATGGCAAGACCCGGGTTGGAAATCGACGCTGACGTCGTTCAGAGCCACAACTCCGGGGAATCGCTTAACGATTCCCCGGACCGAGAGGATCGGTTCGCTCACTTCTTAGAGGCGTCGGACTTTGCGGAGGGCATATTCAGATACTTGGGATCGATACCCGGCATTCCCCAATCTTTGAGCTGCTTGGCCCAATCTCCGAGGTTGTCCTTGCTGACCCTAACCAGCTGCATCACGTTGATGGTGTCCACGTTTTTGCCTTTCACGAGCTTGTCCACGATGAAGCCGACCGACTTGTAGCCCCAATCGAAGGTTGGCTGGGCCAAGAGCACAGGGGCGATGCCTTTGTCGACATAGGGAAGCTCGGCAGGGAGCGCGTCGACGGCGACGATCTTGTACTTGGCCGGATCGAGGCTCAGGAGCGCAGAATTGAACAGGGGCCATCCGCCGACCATCGCCCAAGCGTTGATCTTCGGGTACGCAAGGTTGTCCCTTTGCACCTCTGCCGTCGCGTCCTGTGGCGTCTCCTTGTGATGGAAGGTCTCGACGATGTGTACGTTCGGGTACTTCTTGGCTTCGTCGATCACGCCCTGAGCTCGCTTCTTGAGATTCGGGGCCGTCTGGTTTCCAGCTAGGATCGCGACCTGCAGCTGCTGGCCGTTCGCGGCTTTGGCCAACTCGTCCATCACCTGCACGCCAACGGCAGTGTCGTCCGCTCCATAAAAGGCGAAGCGCTTGGAATCGGGCGCGTCGCTGTCGAAGGTCATCACGGGGATGCCTTTGTCGACGGCGTCGTCGATGGCGCCCTTCACCTTGCTGGCGTCGGAGCATGAGATGAGGATCGCGTTGGCGCCCTCGTTGGCGGCCTGCTGGATCTTCTGGGCTTGGACCTGTCCGTCTTCGGTCTCGGGGGTTTGCCAGTCGATGGAGATTTGGCAGCCCGTCTCCTTGGTGAGGTCCGCCGCCGCCTTTTCCGCCCCAACCTTGGCGGACTGAAAGACGGGGTTGTTGTTCGACTTGGCGATCATGGTGATCTTCAGGCTTTTCAGGCCCGTGCCCTTGCCGCCGGCCGTTCCGTTTGCCGTGGCAGTCGATCCGGCCGTGGCGGCAGACGTATTGTCACCACCGCCTCCGTTGCAGCCGACGATGGCCGCCAGTGCAAGCGCGCCCAATGCGATTCCGTTCCAAACCCTCATTTGTCAGTTTTCTCCGTTCTCGAATATAGCGCGTTCCAACCCGACTTTCCCACTGCCAACCAATATATACTATACCCCCCTATGGTATATGATAGAATGTGAGTCGTCATGATCCGCAGCGCCTTTACGCTTGTCGAACTCCTCGTCGTCATCGCGATCATCGCGATTCTCGCCGCGATCTTGTTCCCCGTTTTATCTCAGGCAAAGGAGGCGGCCAAGAAGACGGCCGATCTGAGCAACCAGAAGCAAATCATCACAGCAATGCTGCTTTATGGCAACGACAACGACGATTGCTCGCCCAAGTCGCACCACGACCTAGAGTTGGGGGAGACGATCAAGGATCTGTACACCTGGTACGCGCCGCTCCAGCCGTACATTAGGAACTCCGGAGTTTTCCGCGATCCTTCTCTTAGCGACACGCCGACGCTCTTCCCTTACCCAGTGACCCTGGCCGACTGGCAGACGTACCGGACCGACTACCTGATCAACGGCTTCTTTGCGCACGGAATGTCGTTGAGTGGAGTCTCGCGTCCGGCCGAACAGATCCTGACTGGCGAGCGTCACGCAGGCATCGCGTTCTTCGACTACCATCCGTGGGCCTCAGCTGCGGACAACAACTGGGAGCGCGGCTACCTGGATGGCTCCGGCTACCAGATTGGAGACGTGAATACCGACAGCCAGATTCCCGATTCCAAGAACATCGGCCGGCACACGGGAGGCAACAACTATTCCTTCGTCGACGGTCACGCCAAGTGGTATAGGTTCCTACAGACGCTGGACAAGACGAAGCCCGCCGACGAGGTCGATAACGAAGGCATGCACAACATTGACAACCTGCCTTCGAACGAGTAGCCGATGCGGTGGGTTTTGCTTTTCGTGGTTGCCGTCTTGGCGGTGTCCTGTTCGAAGTCCGACAGTGGAACGGTTCAACCGACCCCGAAGCAGGCGAAGCCGGGCTCGCGAGATTCAAGTGGGGCAAAACGACTACTTCAAGAGCGAGGCGACTCCGTCCGTCGAGACTCCAACCGCCTTGGCGTAGGAGACGATTCGCGCGAATGAGGTGCGACCCGGGTGCCGCTCGGTCTGGGCAACACGGCTTTGGGGAAGACCCATCCTTCGGCAACGGCGGCTTGGGTAAGGCGCCGATCCTTCCTGAGCCGCCCCAAGGTTTTCTTTTCTTGAAGCTCTTGCCACTGCCGAGCAAACACGGGATCGGCTGTGCAATCCGCTTCGATTCTTTTATCGCGATAGTCTTTCGTCGTTGTTGTGTCCAGGTATCGAATCATCCGATTCCTTGCTGTGTGTCGATAACGCGTATCGGAGCCCTTTGCAGATTCCTTCCTGCAAGCAGCAGGGAGTCGCTCTTCAGGACCCATCGTGATCACCTTGAAGAACAAGCATCATCCTCGTCCACGACCTGGATCGGTGACGAATCCTATTGCGGGCGACCAACGTAATCTGTTACAGATGGACGAGATCGAACGGCCCGACAAGAACGTGCTGTACGTCTGGCGGGCCGAGGTGCTGATTACCTGGGGAATTCTCACGGCTGTGGCTTTGGGCATCGCTCTGTTTGCGACGCTGACCCTGGCCGCTCCCGCCTGGTTCTTCGCCATGGTGGCGGTCCCCGTCTGCTTTGCGATCCTCTCTCTATTTCTTTTGCGGCTCAGATGGGAGCGATGGACCTTTCAAATCACCCCCTACACCCTGGAGATGAGCCATGGCTGGCTTATCCGCCACCGGAGGATCGTCTCTCGAAACCGCATCCAGCACGTCGACTTCGAATCAGGACCAATCGGCCGCAAGTTCGATCTGGTCCATGTGGTGGTACACACGGCCGGAGCGACGGTCGGAACGATTCCCGGCGTCAAGAGTGAGCGGGCCGAACGTTTGAGAACTGAGCTGATGTCTGGTCCCAAGGCATTGTGAGACGCCTCCATCCGGCAACGGTCATCGTCGTAATCCTGCCAAAGCTGCGTGAGGCCGTTCAGGCGGCCGTGCCGGTGCTGGTGGGATCGCTGGCTTCCAACCATAGCGTGAACGGCGAATGGATCGGTATCGGCATTGGCGGCCTGACTGGCTTCTTTGCCATCGGCGCCTATTGGACCACGCGATTCGACATCGAAGACAACCATGTCGTGCATCGAACGGGATGGGTCTTCAGGAAGGACCGGCGAATCCCTCTGGAGCAGATTCAGAACGTCAACCTTCGACAGAACCTGTTGGAACGACTGTTCAGGGTAGCGACCGTGGACGTGGAGACCGCCATGGGCAAGGGGCGAGATCTCAAGCTGAGCGTCATGGGCTTCTCCGCAGCGGAGCAGTTCCGTGAGGAGCTTCTGGTCGCCTCGCACCTGGAGAGTTCGGGGCCGGCAAAGGCCGAAGAGCCGCTCGTCCGATTGAATCTTCACGACCTGACCTTGGGCGCCTTCACCGAGAATCACCTGGGCCAGGTCATTGCCCTACAGTTCATTCTGTGGGGGCCGGTTATCGGGCTGGTGACCAAGCTGGCGGACCGGCTGCCTCCCGATCTCTCCGCTGCTGCCTATGCCGGCGCGGCTTTTCTCATGATCTTGGGATCGTGGCTCTGGGGCGTCGCCTCCTACTTCCTGAAGTACGGGGGATTCGAGGTTCGCAGCGGAGAGCACGCCTTTCGCATCTCTTATGGCCTGTTGAACAAGGTCCAACTCGTTATTCGGCCGCAGCGCATCGAGTATCTGCAAGTGATGGCGACGCTTCCCCAGCGGTGGATGGGCCGTGCCAGCTTTCACGTCGGCACCGCGTCCTCCTTCGGCGAAGCGGGAGTTTTGGCGCCCGTGGCTCTGTTCGTCGATCGAGATCGCGCGTATCAAAGCGCAGCGGGCGTCATTTCGAACCTTGACATCGCTCATTTGAACTGGCGACCCTTTGAGCCGATCTTTTACCGCGCGGCGGTCGCCCGGGCTCTGATGTGGCTGGCCGTCTTCTATGGGATTGGCACCCTGCTGAGTCGAGCGCACATGCCTTCCATCGCGCTCTGGATTGGGTTTGGACTGCTAGCCTTTCTCATTCTTTTGAACCTTCTTGGACTCTTTCTGTCCAAGGCCGAAAACGGGTTTGCCATCACCGATGACGCTTTGGTGGTCCGCCGCGGTTACTTTCACCAGCGGATCTCGGCCATGCCGATCGCGCGCATGGAAAATGTGGCGATCAATCAGCCGTTCTGGTGGAAGCCCTACAGGGCCGTCTCGTTAACCGCGCAGGCGATGAAACACCGGATTTCGGCCGGTGCGGTCTCGGACAAAGCGGCAGAGGAATTGCGGCAGCGTTGGGTGGAAAAGATCGAAAGCAGGGAGAGACTGAAGGCGGTGGAGGTTTCGTTAGATCCTATCGGCTTCGCAGGCAATGCAAAAGAAGAATCTCAGACTATTGCCGGCGACGCGACAAATTAGTTCGGTTGCGATCTTCAAATATCCGAGACTTCCGGGTTTGCGGGGATAACATGAACATCGAGCGTCATGGGTTCTCTTTCTCGCGGACGATCCGCAGCCCTCTTATTCGGCTCGCTGCTGCCTGTGTTCGTGGCCTCGCTGCTGCCGGCTGCGACGACTCAAAAGGTGCCTGCTCCCCATGGACAGAGGCTTTTTGTTGCGAAGTGCGGCAAATGCCACGGCGATAGGGGGCAAGGCGGCACGGCCTACCCGAAGCCGCTGGCCGGAACG
>DASZPA010000300.1:0-11772 GCA_035550555.1 Fimbriimonas sp. | reverse complement strand
GGTCGAGGAGTGTCGAGCAACGGTACGGACACCGTCTCAACCACGGTGCCCGAATGGCATCCATCGCTATCAAGCAGGTGCTGAACGAGAGACGGCACCGAGTTGTTGCGCGTGTGGCTGTTTCCAACGAACAGAATGCGGGCATGGGACGAGTGATCGGCGAACGCCTGCCCCGATGAAAGAGTGAGCAAGACCCCCGAACCTATCAAATCCCGCAAAGGAAGGTTTCTTAACACACACATCTTTGAATTACTTAGCGTGAATACGCAACAAAATGCCAGGAAGGTCCCTGCCCTCACGCATCGGGCCGGACCATCTGCTCTCGCAAGCAAAAGCTTTCTGGTAGTAAGAATTGATGGGGACTCAATTCCTCAACGTTGACTTGGTCATTAGGGCACGCTTTGATCTGTCTGCCCTTGTCAAGCTTCTAGAAGAACGAGGGCTTCCTTGCATCGATGGCCCGACGGCTAAAGGCAGGTACTGGTCGGCGACCTTCGAAACGAGTCTCACTCGTCCTACCCTTGCTCGGGCCACGGACGAATTCCTCAAGGTTATCGAGGGTCTGGAAGCCGAAGACCGTCAGCTATGGGACCGGTGCCTGAAGAAGGAGCTCGATTTCGGTTATGAGTGCCAAGGTGACCAGTTCGCCTCGGCCCACATAATTAGCAACGACCTAATCAAGCGGATCGGCCGAACAGGCGCCTCGGTAAGAACCACCATCTATCGATCAACGCCGCCCGAAGGGATCTCCTAAAAGAGAGAGGACGGAACCGAACGGCAGCAGTTCTAAGAGATGCTCGTCCGTAAGAAGGCCGTGTTGGGCCACATCGACCAACTCTAGTTCGCGACCTGGGAAACTGTTGAATTGGAGCCGATCGAACGTTCAACGTGACCCACCGAACGGCTGCTGCAGTACGGTTCGCCAGTGCAGTAGCATCAAACCGAACCGTAGAAACAACAAAAATGGCAGCCATTTTGGAATTTGAGAACGTGAGCCGGTCTTACCAAGAGGGCTCTTCTCAGATTCAGGCGCTAAAGGACGTTTCGCTGTCGTTCCAAGCCGGGGAGCTCGTGGCGGTGGTCGGGCCGAGCGGCTCGGGCAAATCCACCCTTCTCCATCTGGCAGGTGCACTCGATATTCCCAGTTCGGGCAAAGTCCGCATCAACGGACAGAACACGGACGCAATGGGAGAGGACGCCCGGGCGAAGTTGCGCCTCAAAACCATCGGCTTCGTATTCCAGTTCTTCAACCTCATACCAACCCTTTCGGCTTTAGAAAACGTTGCCGTGCCCGCTCTGATCGAAGGTCAATCCTCCACCACCGCTTATAAGAAAGCAGCAGAGCTTCTCGACCTCGTCGGATTGGCGCTGCGGAGCTCGCATCTTCCCGAGCAGCTTTCCGGCGGCGAGCAGCAAAGGGTTGCTCTCGCGCGGGCCCTGGTTCTTGGTGCTCCGCTCCTTCTGGCAGACGAACCCACAGGCAATCTCGACTCCGAAACCGGAATGCAGATCCTTCGGCTGATCGGCGAGTTTCGTCAAGGACGAACGATCGTGATCGTCACTCACGACGCCAAAGCCGAGGCCGTGGCGGACCGGGTGATTCGGATCAAAGACGGGCAGGTTCATTGAGGCCGCAGCTTCTTTCGGGAATCAGGCACCTTCGTAGACACCCGGGCCGCGTCCTTCAGGTGATCTTTGCCGTCGCGCTCGGAGTGGCGCTGTTCGTCTCGTCGTACGTCTCCATTGGCGGAATCGAAGAGTCGATCCATCGCTCGTCGCGTGCCGTCGCGGGGAACGCCAAATGGATGGTCACCGGATCTGGGGCCGGCGGCGTGCCCAAAAGCCTCTTGGAACGCATCCGTCAGATTCCAGGCGCAGTCGCGGCTCCATTCATGAAGGCTTCGGTGATGATCCCTGGCAAGGATGCCGTGAAGCTGGAGATCTGGGGGGTCGACACGCAGACCGACTCGATGCTTCGCCTGTTCGGCAATCAGCAGGAAATCGGCGTGGACACCATGGCGCGGATGGCGCTAATGCCTCAAAGCGTGGTTATCAGCGAGGCATTCGCCGCGAGTCGAAACCTGCGGCAAGGCTCGACGATCCATGTGGCGACCCGTTCCGGTCCCGCGGACCTGAGCGTTGCAGGCGCCGTCCACGAATCGCCCGCCATGAAGCTGCTGGGCGAAGACGTGGCTTTCATGGACCTCCACCAAGCGGAGGCTTTGTTTGGTCAGCAGGGGCGCCTCGACACGATTCAGGTGGCCGGGGTGCCGGCTGACGAACTTAAAGCTGTGGCCAAGGGTTATCAGGTGCGCGACGTGGACACTCTCAGCCCCGAGGCTCGAGACGCTCTCCTGCGCGTGCAGTCCCTTTATGGACTCAGTCTGGTTGCGATGCTGATCGGCTGCTTTGTGGTCTTCAGCTCAGTCCAGGTCACCGTTCTTGAGCGGATGAAGGAGCTGGCCACCTTTCGAGCCATAGGCGCGCCTCGCTCGCAACTTCTCGCGGCGATTCTCTTGGAGTGGTTGATCGTTGGCTTGATCGGCTCCGTCGCTGGTGTCCTGCTTGGCGTGGCCCTGTCGTCCGTGATTCTTCACGCGGTGATCGGCGCCGTCAACTCGATGTTCCCGATCGTGGCCAACGCACAGCCGGCAATGAGCCAGTCCAGCTTTGTGATTGGCGTCGCCGTCGGTCTCTTCACCGTGCTCGCGGCGGCGGCGGTGCCGGCTCTCGCCGCCATACGCGAATCGCCATTGCTGGCACTGCGGCCTCACACCTATCGCCTCAAGCATCGCCAGGCCGCTGCCTTCTGGATCGGAGTCCCGGTTCTGGCACTTGGATTGGGGCTTAGCTTCTCAGGCACCTACGTCCGAACACTGATCGCCATCGTGCTCTCCTTTCTCGGCTTGGCGCTGTTAATGCCACAGGCGGTCCTCACCGCCGCTGCCCTCGCCAGAACCATCACTTCCAGGCTCTTTGGCTTTTCGGGATTTCTCGCAACGGACAATCTTCGCAAGGCTCCTCAACGCACGGCCTTCAATGTGATCGCCCTCGGCGGAGCGCTGGCGATCATGGTCGCCACCGCCGCCGTGGTGGATGGCTTAACGACCGCCACCCACAAGTGGATCCGTGCCTCCCTTCCCTTCGACATCTCGGTCACCGCGTCCGGCCTCAGCAACAGCGTCTACTCGGAGGAGACCATTCCACGCTCGCTCTTGTCAAAGGCTGCTCAACTTCCCGGCGTCTCCTGGGTGTACGGCGTGAGGAAGTCTTTCGCGCCGTTTCGAGGGGATGAGATCATGGTTGTGGGCATCCAGACTCGCGACTATCTGGAAGCGCACCGAAGGAAAGGTTCGCTCTGGTGGGCGCACCTGATCGCCGATCCAGACAATCAGCGCGAGTTCCTGGCGGGCCGCGGCATCTTCGCGTCCGAGAACTTCATCGCTCTCACAGGCCTGCATGTGGGCGACGCCATCGACCTGCCCACGCCCAGCGGGACCAAACGCTTCCGAATCTTGGGAGAGATCGAGGACTACTCCTGGCCGCGCGGCTTGTTGGTCACCGATCTCGATGTGATGTGCCGCCTGTGGAAAAGCTCCAAGCTCACTTATGTGGACATCCAGCTCTCCGATCCCTCGCAACTCGCCGCCATGCAGAGCAAGGTCACGAAGATGACCAGCGACGACTACGCCGCCGAGGTCATCAACCGGAGCCAAATCCTGGGGATAGCAGACGACGTGGTGCGGCAAAGCACCTCCGCGGCGGATGCCCAGGTTTGGCTCGCCTCGATCATCGGCTTCCTCGGCATCGCGAACAGCCTGATCATTGGCGTGCTGCAGCGTCAGCGAGAAATTGGCTTGCTGAGGGCAGTCGGAATGTCGGCGGGGCAGCTTCGGCGAACAGTCGCCATCGAGGCGCTTCTGATCGGCATCGGTGCGGGCTTGATCGGCATTGTGGGAGGACTGCTTGGAGGCTGGCTTCCGCTCCGACACTTCACCTTCGTGGTAACCGGCTACCTGTATCCGATCGTCGTTCCGTGGGCCGAAATGGCAAAAGTCTTCGTCTGCGCGATCGTTATCGCTGTCCTTGCCGCGATTGTCCCCATCCGCCGTGTCGCTCAGGTACCCGTCCTGACCTCGATCACTGTGGAGTAGCCCGTCCTGCCGCTAGACGGCTGTTAAAACCAAGCACGACTTACTGCCTCTACCTTGCATGTGTTCCAAGTAAGATAGTGACTGGATATTGATCCACCGGCCACTGGTCGCTATGTAGTTTTTGTTGGACGCTACGTACAAGGAGGATTCATGCACGTGCTGCATCGCCCCCCCGGGGCAATTTGCTTGGGAGCTGCGCTGATAGCCATCACTGGTGGCTGCGGAGGAGGGGGAGTTCATTTAGGCTCTCCTGGCGGACCGATCGACGGTGGAGGAGGGGGCTCAGCCATCCCAAACGGAGTTACAGCGCTCTTCCATGTAGACGTGCCGACTGGCAAGGTCACGATCGTTCGTCCAGGCGAATCCGCGAACGCAAGCAAGCTCGGAACCATGCGTCCGAATGCCGTCTTTTCCGGAAGCGCGGTGACATTCAATACAAACGTTTTGCTGGATCAACCCGGCAATGTAGGCGTCAAGACGCTCGACGTTTCGATCACCAACAACTGGGCGCTGCCGATCGGCCAAGACACCAACGAAAACGCGACCGGCCTTAGCGTCGTCTTTGGCAATTTCACAAACATCGGCTCGTATCCCGATGTTCGTAATCTCACCAACGTTGCAGCCTTCGCTGGATCAGGCGCCGCGGGAGCTACGAATGGACCGCTCTCTTCGGCGACCTTCAGCGGCCCAACGGGTGTAGCCTACGCCGGCAACGGCAACCTCTACGTCACCGACAAGACAAACAACCTGATCAGAAAGATATCGGGTGGGCAAGTAAGCACCCTCGCGGGAAGCGCCACGGCCGGAAGCACCAATGGCCAAGGCAGCGCAGCAAGCTTTAGTGGTCCCTTTGGCATCGCGGTCAATCCGGTCGACGGAGCGCTGATCGTAACTGACCTGGCCGGCGATCGCGTCAGGCGAGTGACTCAAACCGGCAGTGTCACCACCATTGCTGGCACGGGAACGGCCTCGGAGGTAGACGGAGCGGGCAATGCCGCAACGTTCAACGGTCCATCTGGAGTCGCCGTCGATGCCGCAGGCACGATCTACGTGGCCGACTTTGTCGGAAACAAGGTTCGCAGGATCGTGCTTTCGGGCGGAGCAGACCCCACGAAACCGGCCAGCTACCAGGTTTCGACGCTTGCCGGGAGCGGCGCAGTTGGAGCTGTGAACGGCGTTGGAGCCGGCGCCTCGTTTTCAAGCCCGTGCGGGGTGACGCTTGGCCCGGGAAATGTTCTCTATGTGGCAGATCAAGGGAACAATAGCGTTCGGAGCATTACACCCGGTGGTGAGGTTGCCACGATCGCCGGGGCCGGGGCCGCGACCTCGGTCGATGGTCCGGGTAACTCGGCGACGTTTCATTCCTTGCGAGGGGTGACGTACGCCAACGGAGCGATCATAGTGGCCGATCGCCTGGGGAATCGCATTCGTCAAATCGTGCTCACTCCCGGAGGAAGTCCGTCCGACCCGGCAAGCTGGTTCGTCTCCACAGTCGCTGGCAGCGGCTCTTCCGGCGGAAACAACGGTCCCGGCGACGTCGCAACGTTTAATCAGCCTCAGCTGATGGCTGCCGACCAAGGAGGAAACCTCTATGTCGCCGATCTGACGAATAACAAGATCCGCAAGGTGATTCCGGATAACGGAGTGTTCCCCGTTGGAATTCCGACCGCACCTGGAACAGCCGAGCTGGTGCAACTCTCAAACCCCGATACGATCTTTCCGAGCACCGGCGATGGGATCAACATGCCGGTGATCGGCTATCCGGAGGCAGTCGCTTCTGGCGGAACGAGTCATACCAGGCAGTGGTGGTTTGCGGTGCCAAAGAACGTTTCGGCGTTCGAGTTCACGGTCACAGTCGAAGCGAGGACCGGTGGCCTCGCTCCACCGAACGTTGGTGTGGGCGCCGGCTCCCCGGACTCGATAGTCAGGACCGTGGCCGGAACAATCAACTCGAACGGCTTCAACGACGGCAATGGCGCTGCGGCTCGCATGGGTCTTATGAAGTACGGAAGCATGGACAGGGCTGGAAACCTGTACGTAACCGATCTGACCAACGAGGCAATTCGTCGGATCACTCCACAAGGTCAGGTCACGACCATCTGCGGCGGGCCCGGAAATTTAGGCGCATCGCAAGACGGAACCGGCGCCAATGCAAAGATATCGTCCATTAACGGTGTTGCGGTCCAACCTGATGGCTTAGCCGTCTTTTTTGGAGACGGCAATCTGGTGCGAGTTGCAACTATCTTCTCGTTCAGTGACCCCACTAACGCCGGAAACTGGATTGTAACAACCCTTGGAGGAACGCCTGGAGCGGGCAACACCGATGGGGTCCTTACAGGCGCATCGTTCGATTCCATCGAGGACATGGCACTCGACTCCGGTGGAAATCTCTTTCTAACCGAGTTCTTCGGGAACCGCATAAGAAAGCTCACCTTCAAAGGGGGCTCCGTCGCAGACGGCTCCGCCTGGCAAGTATCCACATTCGCCGGCGACAACAGCGCAATCAACGGCGCTTCCGGTTCGACGGATGGCACCGGAACTGTGGCACGGCTTTTCAATCCAAGGGGTATCGCTGTCGCCCGGAATGGAGATGTTTACTTTGCTGATCAAAGCAACTTCAAGATACGGAAGATTTCTCCAAACCAGGTGGTGACGACCATCGCCGGAAGCGGCACGCAAGGATACGCCGATGGCACAGGAGCCACGGCAAAGTTCAGCCTGCCCTACGGGGTCGACGTTGACAGTAGCGGCTACGTGTACGTGGGAGACATTGGCACTTTTACAGTGAGAAGGGTCAGCCCGAGCGGTGTTGTCTCAACGGTCGCCGGAATTTCGGGCTCTCTTGGAACCGTGGACGGTCCTGGAAACATCGCCACTTTTGTCAGGCCAGCCGGCGTATCCGTCAGCCCATCAGGCGACCTATTCGTCTGCGATCAAAGCGGCGTTCGGCTGATTCAGAGGCTGATCAACTCGGGGACTCGCTAGCTGATTGTCTCCTCTCAGGTTCTGCAAAGGCCTGAGAGGAGACCTTGTTCTATCAAAGGCTTACCGTACCACCACCGTTATATCGGAGGACGTATCCGGCCCCGAGGTCTTCGCTCGCTTGGAACGAGAACGTGTACTGGGTCTTCCCTCCCACCGTCGCGCCAGGGGTAACGGTCACCTTGTCGCCTCCGTCGACGGGATGGATGAGGTTGTTGAAGACAAAGCAAGGTGCTACCGAGCCGAGCGGGTAGGTGCCGCCCAACTCACCGTTGGTCGTCTCGATCGCGAGGTTGAACGGCAGAGGACTGTTGAGAGATTCAATGACGAACTCGTTGTCTACCTTGGCTCCAGTACAGTTGGTGTCGATATAGGTGCCATCGGGAAGATTCGGGTCAACCGAGCCCGAAACGGTGATCGTAAAGGTCCCGTCCGCCCCCGATCCGGAGCCAGATAGACCCACCTTGCTCTGGGCTGTACCGAATTCTGTTCGTGTGGAGCCTTCCACCAGATAGCCCGTGACCGTCACCGTGATGGTTCCCGAATCGGACGCGGTCGTTACGAGATCGACCGTCTGACTGGACGTAGTGATGCTCTTACCAACTTTGCCATCTGAGGAGGAAAGGGTCGCGAACGTGCCTGTTTCGGTCCAGTCGTACTCGATCTTGCCTGTCATGCCTGAAGGGGGTCTGACCGAGAAGTGAACCCGATCGCCAGGCGAAGCAGTGGGATTGTGAGGCGACAGGATGAGGGTCTGTTTGACGACGGTAGCGGTCCAGAGATCACCTTTGTCCCCTGTCGAGGTGTCGATGGCGACCGCGCCGAGGTCGCCAGCCAAAAGAAGAGCGCCCGACACGATGAGCGCTCCGACTGCCGCCTTGATCGCAGCCATGGCGGTGGCCCGAGCTGCCCCTTGGGCGAGATAGTCGGCTGCGGCCTTGGAGGTCGATCTCACAAGGGTCGCCATGTCTTTCAACAACTCTTGAGAAACATCTCCGTCCAAGAACTCCTGAAGCGTCTGCCTGGCCATATCTCCCAGCAGAACGTTTCCACCGGCCGCCAGATCGATCAGGGTCGAGATGCTCGGAATGGTTCGAAGAGCTGTAATCGCCTCAGCAAGCTGGGCATGGGTCCATGCAAGCCCACCAAAGCCGATGGCTGAGAGAATGACGTTGGCCACAAAGCCTACGAAATTGTCCTGCCCAAGCTCACGAAGACTCGTCCTCCATTGGGCGACCTCGGCGGACCATCGAGTATCGCTAAAGAAGACGGGCTCGTCTCCTCCGTACACCTGGGTCAGATAGACGAGCGTATAGACCGACTTGGCGTCCGAGCCCTGCAATTCCAAGGGAACCGTCGCAGAGGTGACGGGAGACCATCCGCTGCCGAGCTTCAAGAGCGAAGAGGTCGACGGGATCTCCAATGTTCCTCCAGCCTGTACAGGCGGGTCCACAGGAGTCTGCACCCCTTTTGCGTCCACATGGCCGGTGAGATACGTGAATCCGAAGCCCGTGCGCCGCTTCGTGTTCTGAACGGCGTAACCCGTGATCTTGTCGTCCAGCAGATAAGTGACGCCATTCACCTCTCCCGTCGGCTGAATCTGAAGAAGCGTCGGCACGCTGCCCTGCGCCGGAGTCCGTCTGATGCTGCCAGTCACAGATGGCGCGATCGCGTGGGCCGCCGTCGAGAGGGACGACACGATCTGAGCGTCGCCCTTGCCGACGGCGAACGGGTCCGCCTGGACTCGCGAGGCGATCACGCCGGCCAGGGTGGTTGTCGCGCCACTCGATTTGATCACTTCGAGCAGCGGCTTCATCCCGTCGCGCGGCATGCTGCTGCCGCCGAGTGCGAAGAACAAGAGTGCCGATGCGGTGCTCGTCGAATCGATCGTCAGAGTGCCGGAGACGGCGGGATCGGCCATCCCCATGAGCAGCACCTTGGCCGTCGCGGGGTCATAGACCGAGACGAGGCTCGGCGCATCGTCCGGTACCGAGACTGAGAACTTGCCGTTCTTAAGGGCAGAGGTCCCCAGGCCGCCAGCCACAGCAAGTTTGGTTGGATCGACGCCGACAGGCAAGGTAACGGTTCCGGAGACTGCTTTCATGGAGGAGGGACTCGATCCTCCGCCGCCACCACTTCCGCCGCAGCCGACAAGAGCCAATACCCCGCTGGAAAGAAGGACTGCGCTTGCTCCCCTGAAGACCTGCCGCCGCGTCGGATATCGCTCAAGCCCCGGGGGAAGCGTTCGGGTACCAGATTTGTGATCCATGACCCCAAAGATAGAAAACCATCGCAATCTATCGTGAAGTGCTTACCTGGGAAACCTCCAACAGCGGGCCAAACTGAAGCAAGAGAGCGATGGTTTCTGTGAGTTGCGTCTTCGTGCCTTGTCGTTTTAGGCGGCTGTGACGCTTATTCCCGAATTCCCTTCGAGTAGCGCGTCACGAGCGTCCTCGCCCAGTAGCGAGGCACTCCGTGGCTCTCCACCAAGTGCCCAACACTTTCGTTCGACTTCCTTTCTCCCGCTCCAAACCCATCGAGCACGCTCGTCCAATGGGACAGCCCCTGGCCCGTCTTCTCGCGGACCTCATCGTCCGTCACAATCCAGTATTCCGTTCGCATTGCAGAACTATTGTAGTACCGCGAAGGCTCATCGCAGTTCCGAAACCGACCCTAGGAGCGGTAACCCCGATCTCGTTCATCCGTCAAACAAACATTGCTCGCGCCTCTGCTCTCGGCGACGCTATGGGTGTCGCAGTTTTCGCCGATCGAGCTCAGCTCCTCGGCGCCCAAGCACCCATGGCAGAGGCATTTGCTTCTGAATTCCGAAGAGGAGGATGAGCACCGAGTTCGACGCTTTCGACGCTGACGTTCTCGTGAACCAGGGCAGTCGCTTCGTGCTGCTTGCAGCAAGCGACGGCCACACGGTCTGGGACGTCAAGCACCAGCCGCAGGATCCACTGTTCGATTCCAGGGCCTCCCAGGGAGTATCACATGCGTTCCGCTTTGACACGACGCTGATCTTCTCAGAGCTTCGCCAGGGCAATGACTACGTGACGAAGTTTGGGGCCCTCGACGTGCGGACGGGAGCCTTGAAGTGGCAGCACTTCTATCAAACGACGTTCGAACCCAGGAAAACAGGCAATCACTTGCTCACGCGAATTGAAGGAAAGATGCGTGAGTTATCCATCACCGACGGTAGCATGCTCCCTCTGAGAGCCGACGAATACTCGCGTGATCACGCTGAGCGCCCTACGTTTCCGTACGGCCCTCCAATCTCGGTTCACGCTTGGAACACCGGCTATCTTGGCTACTGCAACTACGAAGCCTCTGAGATGTACTCGGGAGACATGAAAGGGGGTTTACGGCCCGGCCTACTTGAAGAAGGTGGACGGAAGGTGGATCGACGCTTGGAGCGGCAAGTGGATGGTACGCACGAAAGGGCCCGCCGCACATCCTAAAGCTAGATTTGCTTGGCGTGACATCATCGCCGTTGACCGCCTTGCTTGGACAATCCTGGAACCCCAGTGCCTTGGTGGCATCGACGCGGAAGGCAACTTGGCGAAACAAATAAAGATTAGCCCAGGTTTTGAGCCCGTTCTTACGACCGATGGGATTCTATGCACCGGCAACGGCTCGATCTGGATGATGAAGGCCGGACTCCCGAAGAGAGTCCGCTACTTTTCGCCATCTGAGGCTAAGTATCAGATTTACCAAAGGGTGACGCCAATGGGCTTGCTTGCCGCAGACAAGATTGGCGGCAACCCCGATAGCCGAACCGTTCAGCGGCATGTGTCGGTTACTCCAATCGCTCCGTTCGAAAATAGGCGTTCAGCTCCCTTCAACACCAAACCTCACGCATGGAAGGAGCAGCCACTTAAAGTGGACCTTGTGATACCATCGCTTAGTTGATTGCCCGAGGTCTATTGAGCTCAGTTCGAACCGTGCCCAAGCCACAAATCACCGCCACCTCCGGCAAAAAACCGAAGGTGGTCGCCCACTTGGCCGAGTGGCAGTACCTGGAGCAGAGCATGCAGCGATTGATCTGTGCCTGGGGTCGATGGTTTGCCGACTGGACCGACAAGGTCGCGATCATGCGGCACGTTTGGGAGCAGGCGGAGGCGGTTCAAAAGATCCGCGACCGGTTGACCGAGTTCCCCGGCACGGTCCACAACCTGGAAACCCCAGTCTCAGACCGGCTTGAGGCTCTCGCAAACGCTGTTTTGCTCGCGCCAAGCCATGAGGATGCCGTCGACGGAATCTATCAGATCTTCATCGAGGCTCTGGTCAAGTCGTACATAGGCTACGTCGAGCGCACCCACTCCGTTCACGACGCACCCACGATAGCTCTGGTCCAAGATCTGGTGAGAGCAAAGGAGCAGCAGCGCCTCTGGCTGCGCGACTATCGGCGACGGAGGCCCCACTCGACGAACGCTTCGTACCGGGAGAAAATCGAAGAAGCTCTCAAACAATCAGGATTTCTGGCAG
Source organism: Fimbriimonas sp. (assembly GCA_035550555.1). Classification (GTDB taxonomy): domain Bacteria; phylum Armatimonadota; class Fimbriimonadia; order Fimbriimonadales; family Fimbriimonadaceae; genus Fimbriimonas. Next base: position 148 of record DASZPA010000300.1, on the reverse strand, counting down.
AACCGATTCCCGTTGAGGAGTCAGCGGCCCCTGCGGGACTGCGCACCGACTTCCGCCTGCTAGCCCAAGCGCGGCATGCAGCCGGCTCGGAGCCACCGTGCGACTGGACACCCTTCATGTACGGCGACTTCGCCCGCGACCTGGAGGC
>DASZPA010000299.1:0-3381 GCA_035550555.1 Fimbriimonas sp. | reverse complement strand
CAAAGTCTCCATGGTGTTCTCTCAGGCCGGAGTTCAATTCGTAGAGGATCAGGCGCTCGAACGTACGACCCAAGCGCTCTTGAAGGTCCTCGAATATAAGGCAAAGAATGGCAGCTATCCCGCGCGCCTTTCGCAAGTTGGCAACTGGATTGACCCCTTTACCGGGCGCCCGTTGTGCATGGTCGTGAACGGCGCTTCGATCAAGGTCTACAGCGTGGGACCCGACAGAATCGATAACAAGGGCGCAGACCGGAGCCAAGTCAGGAGCGAGACCGGATGGGACCTCGTCTCCCAAAGCCCACCGCCCAAACGGGCGCTTCGCAAGTAAACTGTCTACGCGTATTTGTCTGCTAGTCCAGACACTCCGCAACGACTATGCCAGCGCTGCAGTTCTCCAAAGAACAAGCCCGCACGATGCTCTTGGCCGTCCAGGGTTTCTGCGAGCCGCTGCCGGATAGCCCCGGCGCCGGCGACGTCTTGGAGTGCATCCGCCGCATGGGCGTTCTTCAGATCGACACGATTCACGTCGTCGCCCGAAGCCCTTATCTGGTTCTCTGGAGCCGCCTGGGATGCTACGACGCCCATCTCCTTGACGGCCTTCTGAGCAGCGGCCGGCTTTTCGAATACTGGTCCCACGAGGCCTGCTTCATCCCGATCGAGCAGTACCCCCTGTATCGGCGCATCATGCTGGAAGGGCGAAAGCACACGCTTCGCTTCGACTGGCTGGCCGAGAACCGCGAGAAAGGCGCCGCGATGCTCGCTCACATCCGCGAGAACGGCGAGGCCCGTTCCTCGGACTTCGAACGGAAAGACGGAAAGTCTGGCAACTGGTGGAACTGGAAAGACGAGAAGCTCGCACTCGATATGCTGCACACAGCGGGCGACCTGATGATCGCACGCCGCGAGCGGTTCCAGCGAGTCTATGACCTCCGTGAGCGCGTCCATCCCGCATGGACCGATTCGCAGGCGCCACCGCTGGAGGAGGTCGTCGAACGCCAGGTCGAACAGTCCGTCCGCTGCCTCGGCGTAGCCTCATCCAGGTGGATCCCCGACTATTTTCGTCTCAAGGTGAAGCCCACTGCAAAAGCTCTCGAAGCGCTCGTCGGGAATGGCGCGATCCTCCCGGCTCAGATCGAAGGGGTTCCCGATCCCTGCTTCATCCATTCCGGCCATCTTTCGATCGCCGCGCGTGTTCTCGAAGGAACGCTGGCGGCAACTAGGACGGTGGTGCTGTCTCCCTTCGACCCAATCGTGTGGGATCGCAAACGCGCGAGCGAGCTGTTTGGCTTCGATTACCGCATCGAGTGCTACACCCCCGCGCCCAAACGGACCTACGGGTATTTCGTGCTGCCGATCCTCCATAAGAACCGCCTGATCGGCCGCCTCGATGCCAAGGCACATAGGAAAGAGGGCGTTTTTGAAGTCAAGACACTCCACTTTGAACCCGATGTCAAGCCGGATGACGAGATGCTCGAAGCGCTGGGCGCCACGTTGCAGCGCTGCGCGAAGTGGCATCACACGCCCAAGGTTCGGGTGAGCAATTCGAGTCTCAAGGGAACGGCCCGCGCGGTGCAAGCCTCGGCCAACCGCCGCCGCCCCTAAAGGAGCAAACTGAGACCGATGGATCGATCTGGGCGTCACCCGATCTTTAGCTTGCTTGGCCTTCTTACCGCTTCTTACGCTCTCTGCATGATCGCCTCCGAGGGCGCGCTCCGAGGTCTCGCAGGCTGGTATATGGCGATCGAGCGCCCCAAATGGAGCCTCCACCCGTCGCTGTATTCGCCTCTTTGGACCGTTCTGTTCGGCCTTTCCGGATTCGCTGCCTGGCGCCTGCTTCGCCAGGACAACGAGCAGAAGACGGTCACGCTGGTTCTCCTCGCCGTCACGCTTGGGCTTTCCGCCCTGTGGCCGTGGCTGTTCTTCGACCTTCAGCTCACCTTCGCCTCCGTCATCGTCTCCGGAGCTCTGTGCTTCACTTCCCTGCTCGCCTGCGGCCTCTCGTTTCGTGTGAGCAGAACAGCCGGCTGGCTCCTGACCCCGCTCCTCCTGTGGACCCTCTTCGCCACGGCCACCAACATCGAAATCTGGCGTCTCAACACAAGCCAGCAGCCCACAAAAAGCGCCAAGTAGCGGCCGCCGGGGAACGAACCACACGAACGGCGTGTGGCCGGCGCGTAGCCGCGACCTGATGCGTGCACATATTGAACCAAGCACCGGGTCCCGACCTGCAGTTGGCCTCGGATCCTATCGGCTATGCACCGCAGGGGTGCGAACCGAACGCGGCCTCCTACGCCTCGTCCGGAAACATGACGTCCGGCGTGTGGGCGAATCGGTTGCTTCTAATGTCTCGCGCCATCTGGGCGGCGTATTCGCGAAGGAGGGGCTCCGGGTCGGTTTCGGTCACTTTCGCCAAACCCGCTAACACGCGGTCCTTCGTCTCCGGCATCCATTCCACGGTGTGGAACGACCCGTGAATGGCGCTGCGGCGTCCGATCTTGCTCGGAGCCTCGAAGCACTCGACGAGGGCTTCGGCCCCGTCCATGTAAGGGATGTGGCCGCCCAACACCACACCCGCCTTGTAGATGGTGCGCGCATAGTCGTCCTCCGCCGACCAGATTAAATTCCTGATCGCGACGATCGCCGCATGGGAGTCTTCTTGGGACCGGGAGAAGCTGGGGAGGTCTTCGAAAAGGTCCAGAACGCTCCATTGAGCAGACCTTCGGTAAGGATGGCGGCGATCGTTGAGGATGGTCAGAAGCGGCGCCATGAAGATCCCCGAGCTGGCTCGGGTCTCGATCTCCGTGCGGGCCTCGTTGGCCACATCGCGATCCTCGCAAAACAGAAGCTTGAGCAGGCCGAGCGGCTCCAAATCGTGGATGTGGCCCGTAAAGCGGCCCTCTTGCTCCAAGGTCCTCCCTATGAGCTTTTGTCTCTGGAGAAGCGGCTCCAGACTCTTCCGCAAATTGGCAAGCATTGCCTCTTCCGTATCGCCCCGGTCCTCATGCCACAGCTCGGGAGACCTACCGAACACGCCGTTCGGGGTCGTCGCGACCTCCACCTCGAATTGCTCGCCGTGCGCATCCAAGACGGTTCGGCCGGTCCAGTCGGAAGCCAGAACGTGGTAGCTGTAGCTGATCGGATGAGGCGGCCAGTGGAACTTGACTCGGTGGCCCGGCTTGATAGCGACTGTGGATCCCGAGCGCTCCACCGAACGGTCGATGTACTCCTGAACGCCCTGCGCGAGGGATGCGGCGACTTCGTCGGAGTTCGCGATGCTCATCGGTTTGTTAAAGGATAGCGGAAGGGGGAAGCGGGTTGTTGCGCTTCCGCGCTTTTAGCTTTCTAGGGTCGTCGGCCCTGGTCTGTAAGTTGGTCAGTTTG
>DASZPA010000298.1:0-2994 GCA_035550555.1 Fimbriimonas sp. | reverse complement strand
GGCGGTTGCCGGCCGAAAGATCCTGAAAACAGCCTTCATCATAGACAGCAGAAACACCCTCTTCGATCCGTCACGATGGACTTGGACAAGTACCTAATGAAAAACCGTCTCAGGTCTTGACACAAACACTTAGGATCTCCGTGGCGCGCGAAAAGGATTCTCACGACGCTCTTCCGAAGCGGAAGCCGCCGGGCTCGGAGCGCTCATAAGCCCACCCCGCGAAGAGAGCGGAGGCGGCGAGCGAAATAAGTATGAAGCCGCATCCGGCGGCGATCATGGCCGTCATCCCCCAGGGCGATGCCGCTCGGCGGAGCTCATACAGGCCGAAGCCGTAGGCGCTTGTCACCAATACGGAGAGTGTTGCGGCGGAAAGCCTTTGGGCGGGATCCTGCGCGTCGGGAAACATGGATAGGCACGCGAAGGCGATGAGGCCAAGCGTCAAACCAATCAAAGGAATTCCGACGCCGATGACCAGCGCATAGGCGCCCCACGCAATGGAGTTGAAGGCCAGCATGACCAACGCTGACGGAATATTCAGGAGTGCCAGAACAAGGACGGCCGGAGCGACCTCGGCGAGGGCGACGCTGACCCCCTTGAGCGGCAGAGGCCGCACGATGGGCTGACGCCGGATGGCCGCCCGAATGGGAAAGGGGATGAAAGCCACCAGGAGATAGAGGCCCATGGCGTTGAGCATGCCGACGGCCAGCGGCGTGACCTCTGGCGCCGTTCTTGCCGAGAGGTAAGGAATGACCACACCGCATGTGAGGGGAGTGGTGATGAACAGCCAGGGATGCTTGGCCAGCGAAGAAAGGTTTGCCCATAAGAGCGAGATCGCTCCGGCGCCGAACGGCGGAAGCGCGTATTCGCGCGCATGAGTGGAACTGTGCTGCCGACCGGGCAGGGCTATGGCCTGTCCCGCCTTTATGGCTTCCCGGTTCTTCGTGAGCCACTCGGAGATCGCGACCGCGTATTCGTAATAGTTCACCTCTTGGAAGAAGCAGAGGAAGCTGCTGAGTCCCAGGAAAATGGCCAGCGGAGCGAAGTGGATCGGCTCGCCCAACGCTCCGCCACTCAACGCTTCCGCGCAAGCCTTGGCGGGAGCGAGGAGCCATCCCAGGAGGGGCCATCCAAGGATCGCCGAAGCGGACTCAGGGGACTTGCTTGAAATGAGCCAAAAGACAAGAGCCGCAACGGCGAGCAGACAGATCCCGCCGATTCCGGCTGCGAGGGGACGCTTTCCCAGCCGGATCTCGATTGAAAGGCTGAGGACCGACATTGCCGTGAACATCGCTGTGAGCGCGACCCAGCCACCCCAAAAGGAGTAGGATCTTCCCGCAGCCGTCGCCATGAAGCCTCCCTCGGCGAACTTGAAGAGCAGCACTACGATGAGGCTTCCCAGCGCGGAGTTCTGCAGAAGGCCGGGAAGTCGTCCGATCAAGACCGCGCGGCGCGCGATGGGCGAGGCGAAGATGAAATCGACCTCGGCGGGAGTGAACGCCAAAGTGTTTCCGGCGAAGGCCATGGGCAGCGTCGCGAAAAGGAGAATTGCAAGGATGCCCGTTGTGACCAGATCGAGCATGGGCCGCTTCTGAAGCAACTCCTGCCCGATGATCTCCGGGTGGGGAAGCGGAAGCGTCCTCGCGAACGGATTGTTTGAAACCGCAAACAGCAGGAAGGCGAGCGACAGCAAAAGGCCGAGACCTTTGCGGGGGTCTTTTGCGATGCCAAGCACCGTATTCTTGAGCTTGAGGCAGTTGAGCAAGGCCAGCGCCTGCATCAGATGCCCGCTCCGGTCAGCTCCAGGAACATCTCTTCCAGCGTGGAGGTGCTTTGCGTTTTAGTCGAAAGCTCCTCCAACGAACCTTCGGCGATGAAACGGCCCTGGTTCATGATGACCACACGGTCGCACAGCCGCTCGGCGGTGTCGAGCATGTGGGTCGAGACCAAGATCGCCCGTCCAGCCGCGCGCTGCTCGAACAACATGTCTTTCAGCTCTCGGACGCCTTTCGGATCCAGGCCCACCCAGGGCTCGTCCAGGCAGAGGACCGTGGCGTCGTGGATAAGCGCGCAGGCGCAGGCGAGCTTCTGCTTCATACCTTTGCTGAGACCCGAGCCAAGCTTCGTGCGCTTATCCCACATATCGAGGCGCTCGAGGATTTCTTGCGCTTGGGAAAGGCGGTCTTGTGAGCCGAAAGCTGCCGCGACGAACCGCAAATGCTCCATGACGGTGAGCATGTCGAACACGCTCGGAACCTCCGGGACATAGGCGAAGTGCTTCTTGGCAAGGCTGGTTTCGGTCCTCACGTCGTGGCCATTGACGATAGCTGTGCCTTTGGTGGGTTTGAGAATGCTCGCGATGCAGCGGATCGTGGTGGTTTTTCCGGCGCCGTTCGGTCCGAGCAGCCCGACGATCTCACCGCCGCGCACGTCGAAGCTCAGGTCATCGACGGCCGTGACGCTGCCGAACTTCTTTGTCAGCCCCCGAATCTGCAACAATGCGGAATCCATGCCTTTCCAATGAGCGATTTTGGTGTCCATTGGTTCGGGCCTGAGGGGGCTGTGGGTGAATGAGCCGGAAACATCGCTAGATTGGGTCAAGCCGTACTACACGCGGGCCGGCGAGTACTGGGGACCGACCGGGTACGAGGAGGGGCTGGCCGAGAGGGTTCGGACGTTGTCACGGATTTGCGGCGCCGGACCTCTGCGCATCTTGGAGCTTGGAGCCGGGACCGGCGAGGTCGCGGCGATGATGGTCGACGCCGGGCACGACGTGACCGCCGTAGAGTTCAGCCCGACCCGGGCTCCGAACATTCGTGTTTTAGCCGAGGTTCTTCGTTCGGGGAGGTTGGTTGCGGTTGAGGAGGACTTCTATTCGGTTTCTTTCAGGGGGCTTTTTGACGTCGTTTGTTATTGGGATGGGTTTGGTATCGGGTCGGATGAGGATCAACGGCGGCTGCTTCGTAGGATCGCATCGTGGTTAGAGCCTTCAGGTAG
>DASZPA010000297.1:0-9980 GCA_035550555.1 Fimbriimonas sp. | reverse complement strand
ATACAACTCGAGCGCAGCGGCCGCCTCTCCGGATTGGACAAGGGAGGACATTAACGCCCGTACGGCGGATTCGCGATAGGGGTCGGTGGCGATCACCCGGCGGAAGGCGTCGATCGCCTTTCGATGATCCTGAGCCGATGCAAAGCGCGAGCCCAATCTTTCGACCAGAGAGGCGTATTCCCGTTCTCGCGCTTCCCGTTCCTCCAAAAGGTAAGGCTCGTCGCATCCAGCCAGAAGCGGTCCCCGGTAGAGCTCGACCGCCGCTTCCATCGATGAAAAGCTGGATTCCTTTGAGAGGCTGTCGAACGCAATTACGTCAACCCAGAATTCCGGGCCGGTCTTCAAAAGGATCGACCTGGGGAAGGCGTTCGCGAGCAGGTCGGCCGCCGAGCCCAATGACCGTCGTATTCCCGCAAGCGTCTGGCGCAGGTTATGCAGGGCGGAAGCGTCGGAGCTGTCCGGCCAGATCAAGCCCGCCAGCCGCTGGCGCTCTATCGGTTGTCCGTTTCGAAGCGCGAGGATGCCTAGAAGCCAGACCGCACGGCGAGAGGGTAGCTGCACCGGGTTTGACCCATCCACCACGATTTCGGCCTCACCGAAGAGGCGCATCGTGAGCCGGGGCGAAAAGGTTGGCTGGGCAGGGCTCATTTTTCGCTATATACGTTTCAACGGAAGCTGCATATACGATTCCATATACGCGCCGCTGTTAGCCTGATGAACGGGAGCATTGGTTTAAGTGAGAGCAAATATCTATCTACTTTTCGCCTTGACAGGGGCTGCGTCGTCTTTGTGGGTCACAAGCAGCGCGGCGAGCGCGCAGCGTCGCGACGACGGCTACTCGCGGAATGAGTTCGGATTGGCCCGAACCGTATCGTCGGCTGGGTTCATCGATCACTCCAATCCGTTCTTTCAATCGTTGGGAACGAACGGCAGAAGCTGCGCGAGCTGTCACGTGCAGGACCAAGGGTGGGCCATCTCGGCTGACGACGTCCAGCGGAGGTTCAACCAGACGAACGGGCGGGATCCAATCTTTGCGCTGGTGGACGGAGCGAATTCGCCGAACGCGAAGGTTTCGAACCTAGACGATCGCCGCAAGGCGTTCAGCATGCTGCGGACGAAGGGCGTGATTCGAGTGGAGCGACCGATTCCGGCGAATGCCGAGTTCGAGCTCGTGCGAGTCGACGATCCGTACCACTATGCCTCCGCCGCCGGCCTTTCGCTCTTCCGCCGGCCACTTCCTTCCACGAATTTAGGTTGCATCAGCACCGTCATGTGGGACGGGCGCGAAGTGGATCCCACGAACCCCATGAAGATCGCCAACGCTCCGGACGTGAACCGGGCGATCTTGGAGGCAAGCCTCGCGCATCAGGCTTTGGACGCAACGACAGGCCATGCTCAAGGCGCTGGACTGAGCCCAGAACAACAGCAGCAGATTGTCGACTTCGAGTTGGGACTCGCCACGGCCCAGGTTAAAGATGTTTGCGCTGGCTGGCTGAATGAGAAGGGAGCGCAAGGGGGGCCGGATTACATTCCGACGTTCCCGTTCTACATCGGGATCAACGACAACGTAGGGGATCCGAAAGGGCCGTTCAATCCGGACGCGATGACTTTGTACGACAGTTGGAATGGAGCGCGAGACGACGGCCGTGCCTCGATTGCCCGCGGCGAAAAGTTGTTTAACTCGAAGCCGATCACCATCTCCGGTGTCGCCGGACTCAACGACAATCCCTATTTCGGTTCGCCGAAGAGCTTCGTCGGGACCTGCACGTCTTGTCACAACACGCCCAACATAGGCAACCACTCCCTCGCGATAGCCCTGAACATCGGAATCGCCGACGGCAGCCGTCGAACTCCGGACATGCCGCTTTACACGCTCCGAAACTTGACCACCGGACAGAAGGTCACCACGACCGATCCAGGCTTGGCGCTCAGCACCGGAAAGTGGAGCGACATCGGCCGATTCAAGGGACCGGTCCTGCGGGGCCTGGCAGCTCGCGCGCCCTACTTCCACAACGGCTCGGCGAAAGACCTGGATGCCGTGTTGGACTTCTATCGAGATCGTTTTGGAGTGTTTTTCACTCGACGGGAGAGAGCCGATTTGATCGCCTTTCTGCGTAGCCTGTAACGATTGCTCACACGAATAAGGGTGAATTTCGCTGGTGGGCGTCCTTTGACGCCCACCATCCTTTGCATTCGTCATCTCCTTGATGACGGTCTGCTGACGGTATATCCAGAAAATGGCATTTGGAGAGTTGCGCCTTGAAGCGCGCTCCGGGTGAACTTAAATGGATTTATCGAGCCAATCTCGGAGGCGGCAACGCCGCAGGCCCGGGTTCAGCGTCATTCTCTCGCAGATCTTGCTTGCACTCTGCGCGCTTTGTCTTTGCTTCTGCGGAGGGAACGGCGTGCCTGGTTTGTTGGGCGGTGGTTCGGGCCTGTTCCACACGTACTTCGTCTACACGGCGAACCGAGGTTCGAACGACATCTCCGTCTTCAAAGCCATCGAGGACGGATCGCTCACCTTTGTGAAAAAGGTGCCATGCCCGGGGGGACCGTTCAAGATCTTGATGAACTCCACGACCATGTACGTGGCCTGCGCTTCAAAGATCCAGGTTTTCTCAATCGATCGGCACACCGGCGACTTGACGCCGGCTCAGTCGGTTTCGATGGATTCCTCAAAGGGAACGTTCAACCCTCTCTCGATGAGCTATGGCATCAAGAACGGCAACTTCTATCAAATGGCCTACTTCTATGCCCTCGGTGTCTCCGAAGACGGAAGCAAGGGAGAGCTGCAGGCCTACGACCTTCAAACAGACGGCTCGATAAAGTTGCGCGCGAGCTATGTAGGCTTCTCCAACCCGGGGGCTATGACGGGCCTCGCACTAGACGTTAAGAAGACGAATTTCATTGCCGTTACAAACACCATAGGTAATTCAGTGACGCTGATGTCCGACGACGGGACAAGCCTTGCCACCCTCCAGACGCTTAAGGTGAGTTCCGCGGATACTGGCCTTCTCTTTGCAGTACTACCCGACTCCGGTGGTGGAATCTACGTGATGGATGAGGAGTCCAGATCGATCACTGAAATGAGAATCGCGAGCCAGAGCCACCCAACCTTGAGCGTGGTGAAGCGCATTACCCTTAATTCTTCGCCAACCTATCTCGGGACCAACGGCTCGAAGCTTTTTTCTGCAAGCCAGGGTGGTGGCATGATCAGTTCTTTCCAGTTCGACAGCCCCACTATCAAAACTCCGTTTTCAAAGGACAGCACGGAGCTCGACGGAGGCGACAGCCCGACGGCCGTTAACGGTGTCCCAATTCAGAGAGCCGATCTGGACGTCAGCGTTCTTTACTCGACCACCCGAGACGGCCGGCTGAGGTTCTACCAGCAGATCGGAAAAGGAACTCCGCTGGCGTATCTGACCGACTACGATACGAAGGGCTCCGACGTTCAGGACGTAGTGTTCAGCGCAGAGATCGGCGACGTGCCACCGCTTACCGTAACTCCAGTATCGGTTCCGGACGGTGTGGTGGGGAAGGCTTACTCACAACCCTTCAAGATGACCGGAGGCGACACGTCAAAGGGATTCACGCTTTTCGATGTGCCTGGCGGTTTCGGCTTGCCGGACGGTCTGACGATGAACACCAAGACTCCGCCGGCGGGCTACATCGGGGTTTTGGAAGGCACGCCGAAGAAGGCGGGGACGTATAAGTTCACGATCCACGCTCAGCGCGGCAACGATGAGAGATCTTTCCAGTACAACATTAACATAACGGGCGGCACGACTCCCTTGCAGATCGCGACGACTTCCGTGAAGGCCGGCGTGGTGAACACAGCCTATCAGGCCCAGATCGTTCTGTCTGGCGGCGATGGCACTCAGAAGGCCACGTGGAGTGTGTCTTCGGGGTCGCTGCCTCCTGGTCTTGCCCTCAAGAGCACGGCATCCAGCGAGACAATTGCAGGTACTCCAACGTCGGCGGGCAGTTTCAGCTTCACGCTGAAAGCGGTTCAAGGGAGTCAAAGCGACACCCAGGACTACACCCTCTCCATCACAAACGGCAACATCCCAACGATGGTGCGGGTAATGAATGCCACGACGGACGCTGCCGACAACGACCTCTTTATGACGATAAACACCACTGGTTTCTCGCACAATCTGCCAGGCGTGTTGAGCGTTTCCGGAGGATTCCAGGCGGGAACGGTGCCCTACCGGGTGAGCAATGGCGATGGTCAGCGATGGGCAGACGGCAACGTTACGATTACGGATAAGTCGCGAAACATCTTCGTGGCCCTTGGCGCTATCGCCGGCGACAGACAGGTTTCGGCCCTCGTTGCACCAGCGAGCTTCCCCGGGTCTACGCTTGCCGGCATTCTCTTCATGGATGGTATTCCAGGCCGCGACCTGTCAGCCGTCGACGTTGCATTGGTCGATTCGACGGGGCAGGTCGTCGACCAGAAGACGAACATCGCCTTTGGAGGAACTGCCAGTTTCACGTTCCCGCCTGGCTCCTACAAGCTGGTCGTCTCGACGTTCGGGGAGACAATCTTTTCGTCCAACCTGCAATCCATTGCAGCCGGCGAGGATTACGTCGAGGTGGCGGTGAGTCCGGAGAACGTGGCCGCCAAGTTCTTCCAAGTCAAAGAAGACCACTAAGGCCAACCGATGAGGGGAGGAGCCTAGTCGCTCCTCCCGCCCTTTCCGTGTTCCTTCCGCGAGACGTGCCAGAATCGTTGCACGCCCTCCGCGGCTGCGGAGTAGGGAAGGAAGGTACGGTGGCTACGCTAAAGGATGTCGCGGGGATCGCGGCGGTGAGTACTTCAACCGCCTCGCGGATCCTTCATGGCGGGACCATCCGAGTGGCGCCGGAGACCCGGGAACGGGTGATACGCGCCGCGGAGTCGCTCAACTACCGCGCCAACTCGGTTGCGCGCAGCCTTCGGACTCGCATTACCCGCACCGTGGGAATCCTGATTCCCGATATCCAAAACCTCGTCTACGCTCAGCTCATCGCCGGCGCCGAAGAGGCCGCTCAGTCGAACGGGTACGCCCTGCTCTTGATGAACTCGAGCTCACAAGAACGGCGGCGAGCCTTCTTCGACCTGCTTGCGGAGGACCGGCTGGACGGACTGATCATTGCGGATGCTACTCTTGAGGACCACTGGATCGAGCATCTGCAGGGAAGCGGCAAGGCCTTCCTCTTGGTCAACCGTCACCCGCTTAACAGCGCTCCCTACTTGACCCTCGACGAGCAAGCCGGCGCGGCCTTGGGTGTCCGGCACCTGATCTCGCTCGGGCACAGAAACATCGCCTACTTCTCGGGACCTCCGGGACATGAAGGAGCCGACGAGAGGAAGGTGGGCGCTCTGCTGGAAGCGCAGGCTTTGGGTGCGCCGATCCCGGCGGACCACATGTTCGCCTGCGGTTTGGCAGGGGAAGGCGCCGACGCCGCCGTCGAGCAGATGCTGTCCCTGAGGGAGAGACCGACGGCTATTGCCACTGGCAGCATCGTGATCGCCTTTGCCGCGGCTAAGAGCATTCAGAACCGGCGATTGCGAATTCCGGAAGACATTTCGATCATCGGCTTTCACGACACACCCGTCGCGGCCTACGTGACACCGGGCATCACGACAGTCGAAATGCCCCTATTGGAGTTGGGCCGAAGGGCAATGGTCCACATCCTCAGCCGGGTTTCCGGCATCGACTGTCCCAGCGAGACGATTCGGACTCCTGCTCCGAGAATTGTATTGAGGCAGTCGACGGGTCCGCGAGGCGATTCCGGGAAAGACCGGTCCTGACGGATCGCCCCAACACAAGTAGAGCAGTTCCATACCAGTCGCGCCAGCGCCTTGCCACTGGGCGGGGATAAACTATGAATATGCCTAAGCGAGTCGAAACGGTCGTTCTGCATGACAGTTCCACGCCGGTGCTGGGAGATATCCAAAAAGGCGGCAACGTGATCGTGACGAGCATCGACACCCTGCTCAACCAGGCACGCGCGAACTCGCTTTGGCCGCTCACTTTTGGTCTTGCATGCTGCGCCATCGAGATGATGAGCTCGGTCGCGTCCCGGTTCGATCTCGCCCGCTTCGGCTCGGAGGCGTTTCGCGCGACTCCCCGGCAGGCGGATGTGATGATCATCGCGGGGCGTCTCAGCAAGAAGATGGCGCCCGTGCTCCGGCAGATTTACGACCAGATGCCCGAGCCCAAGTGGGTGATCTCCATGGGTGCTTGCGCTTCGACCGGAGGGGTCTACAACAACTACGCCATCGTGCAAGGCACCGACCAGATCGTTCCCGTCGACGTGTTCGTCCCCGGCTGCCCACCATCGCCCGACGCCCTCATCTATGGGATCATGAAGCTGCAGGAGAAGATCAAGCGCGGCCGCAACCCGAAGAGCTTTAAAGAGCTTAGGCTGGTGGAGTTGGAGCCGCGCAAGCTGGAGCAGGTGAGCTAGTGCCGGTCTACCGAGACGTCGTCAAGCCGATTATCGCCGGGTTCGGTATCACTCGCCGCCGCCTGAAGCACGAGAAAGTGACCGTCATGTATCCCGAGGAGGTGCGCGAGCAGTTTCCCCGAACTCGCTGGCGGCATGTGCTCACGCGATACGACAGCGGTCTCGAGCGGTGCATAGGGTGCTCTCTTTGCGCTGGAGCTTGCCCGGCCCGGTGCATCTACGTGGAAGCAGCCGAGAACACGGACGAGGAGCGGTACTCGCCCGGTGAGCGGTATGCGGTCCGTTACGAGATCAATATGCTTCGCTGTATCTTTTGCGGCTACTGCCAAGAGGCTTGCCCCACGGGCGCGATCGTCCTGCGGAACGACTTTGAGCTCTCGACTTACAACCGCGAGGACGCGATCTTCACCAAGGAGATGCTTCTCCAGCCGATGCCCCTCTCCGGACCGTCGTAGTGGCCGACCGGCTGCCGTCGTCGTTTCGAGATCCGAGCGGTTTTGTGTTTCGCCGCGACGGCATTCTCCTAAGGCAGATCAACGAACCATATCGCAAAGACTTTGAGCTGCTGATGGGCAGCGGACTGCACGATGCTTTGGCGTCCGAGGGCCTGCTCGTGAAATCGGTCCAGGAACCAACACCTGACGGCGTCGCCCTGTTAAGGCCCGAGGTCGTTCCTTTCATCTCGTATCCCTACGAATGGAGCTTCTCCCAGTTGAAAGACGCCGCCCTTCTAACCCTGGAGGTTCAGAGGCGCTCCATGGAGAAGAACATGTCCTTGAAGGACGCAAGCGCGTACAACGTTCAGTTTGTAGACGGCAAGCCGATCCTTATTGACACGCTCTCCTTCGAGGAGTACCAAGAGGGGAAGCCATGGGTGGCCTATCGCCAGTTCTGCCGCCACTTTCTTGCGCCGCTCGCTTTGATGGCACTTACGGATGTTCGGCTCAATGGATTGCTGCGGCAAGACGTGGATGGCGTTGCCCTTGACCTGACCTCCCATCTTCTTCCTGGGACGACCAAGCTAAAGCCGGGTCTTGCCGTGCACATCCACCTCCACGCGAAGTCAGAAGGCGTGAGCGCTGGAAAGAGCGCCGGGACCGAGAAAGTTGTGACGCGGACTGGTCTGATGGGGATTCTGGACAGCCTGAAGGGAACGCTGATGGGGCTCGACTGGTCGCCGACTGGGACCGTTTGGGGCGACTACTATTCAGACACCAACTACACAGAAGCAGCGATGCAGTCAAAACGGGCGATTGTGTCCGATGCGCTTCAGTCCGTGAAGTCGCCGAACGCATCCTGTTGGGACCTCGGCGCCAACACTGGCGAGTTCAGCCGGATCGCGGCCGGCCACGGATATCCTACGATCGCCTGGGACATGGATCCGGCCGCGGTCGAGAAAGGCTACCGGTCGGTCAAAGAGAAGGGAGAGAAGAACCTTCTGCCCCTCTTGCAGGATTTCGCGAACCCCTCTCCATCCGTCGGCTGGGGTGGCGAAGAGCGTGGGAGCCTGTTCCAGCGAGGGCCGGCGGACGTGGCGATGGCGCTTGCGCTGATCCACCACCTGGCAATCGGGAACAACGTTCCGCTTCCAATGATCGCCTCGTTTCTTGCGCGTCTGGGCCGCTACGTGATCGTGGAGTTCGTTCCCAAGGAAGACTCCCAAGTCCACCGGCTGCTTGCATCTCGAAAGGACGTCTTCGACGAATACGCAATGCCTGGTTGGGAAAACGCCATCGAACCGCTTTTCGAGACACTGGGTAAGTGGCCCGTCGCCGAGAGCAAGCGAACGGTGTACTTGCTCAAAGCTCGTCGAGAGCCATAAGGGGTTTCGCGGGCAGTGCGTCGACGCCGGGCTCCCTTCCCCAAAGCGCCTTTCGGGCCAACGTTAGCGGCAGCGAGACCGCAGCCATTCTCTTGCTGGCCGATTCTCCCGGAAAGAACTTCAATCCCAAGCCGGCTGCGCGGCGCGCCTCCTTCATCTGTCCGCGCAGCACATAAAGCGCGCTGAGGTGAATGGCGCAAGTGCTGAGCCGCTGGCGAACCTCGTGCTTGGAAAGGCGCGGGATCTCCCAATGAGTGGGATCGGCCAGGATCGACTCTCGGAGCCGAATCTCCTCGGCGACCTGTCCCGCGCTTCGGGTGAACGTGTTGTTGCCGTGCATCCGCCAGCAGGTGAGCTTCTCGTGGATACAGCCGACCTTCGACCTCAGCGCAGGCCCCAGAAGGGCCGCCCAATCCCCGGAATAGCGCAGCTCCGGCAAGAACTTCACCTCTCCTCGGCGAAACACGACGCTGGATGCCAAGACTCTGTTCTCCGTCAAGAGCCATGGCAGAAGCTCTTGGATCTGGGCTTGCGGCCAGTGGGCGTGGTCGTCGGTTTGCTGCACCGCTCCCTCCTCGTCGACTCGGTTACCCAGCGTGTAGCAATACGGAAGGTGGGGATGGGAGTCCAGCAAGGCGACCTGCTTCTCCAACTTCATCGGGGCCCACAGATCGTCGGAGTTCAGAACGGCGATGAATTCGCCTTCCGAGAGTCTGAGAGCGCGGTCCAGCGAGCCATACGTGCCGAGGTTCTCAGAGTTCTCTTCGAAACGGATTCGCGGCCCGGCCGCGTTGCGCAGCATCGCGGGACTGTCGTCGCTGCTCCCGTCGTCCACAGCCACGATCTCCCAGTCCTTGAAGGTCTGTGCCTCGACAGAGCCGAGGGCGGAAGGTAAGAACCTGGCGTGGTTATAGCTGGGGATCAGGACTGAGACACGGACAGGCACTGCATCTAGTATGGTGGCTCGTCCACGAATGCATTGCCATTGTGAGTACCGGGCCGCCGGTTGCGGTCACTGGCCGGTGGATTTCTTGCGCCGGCTCATGGCGTAGAAGTGGCCGCCCATCAGGCATACAAACACGATCACCGAAGCCGCCGCCAGGATGTACATGTCCACTTTTCCTTTTTTGAGCGCCTCAGGGATGAAGAACCCCATCAGGACGAGAGAGATTGCGGCAGAGCCTATCCGGCCGATTCGCGGATTGGTCTGTGTGAGGGCCGCGAATCCAATCTCGAGGATGCCCGAGCCGCCGCCCATGATCAGCGACATGACGCTGTGCGCAACCGCATAGGCGTAGATCGCCATCACGATCAAGAGCAGCCCGTAAGCCAAAACCAGACCGTCAAGCCACCGCATGCGCATGAAGTGAGCGTACCCGTGAACCCTGATTTCAGGGATTCAAGAGCGTCTCGAACTCAGGAATCAGTCCTTCGAAGTTCCTCCACCGCTCGGTGGACCTTTGGTAGATCGGCTGGCGTACCTGCCAAAGGCTGGGCGTAGAGACCGGTCGCTTGCTCTTTTCGGGACTCAGGCATCGGTCATGCCAATCAAGCCCGATCTGGTCGAGCACCTGCCGGATGGTCGGCTCGGGGGCGAGAGTAAGCTCCTCGTAAGCGACCTCGACGACGAAGCCAGGCGGAAGGACGCTCTTCCAGTAGTCTGCGAGCCGGGCCGTTTCCTGGTAGGCGGTCGCGATATTTT
>DASZPA010000296.1:0-9583 GCA_035550555.1 Fimbriimonas sp. | reverse complement strand
CAGGAAAGAAGAGAAACCGCACGCACTTACGAGGACGCCTCTTCGGTGAGCTCCAGAAACATATCCTCCAGCGACGCGTCGGCCCCCGTCTTGACTCGCTCGTGCAGCTCGGCGATCGTGCCCTCTACGACAAGGCGGCCCCGATTCAAGATCACAACCCGGTCGCACAGTCTTTCGGCCGTATCGAGCATGTGAGTGGAGATGAGAATGGCGTCGGACTGGGCTCGCCGCTCCATCATCATGCCTTTCAGCTCGCGCATGCCTTTCGGGTCGAGGCCGATGAGCGGCTCGTCGAAGCAGAACACCTCCGCGCGATGGATGAACGCACAGGCACAGGCCAGCTTCTGACGCATGCCTTTCGAGAGGCTTGCGCCAAGATCGTTCCGTTTCTCCCATAGGTCCAGCCTCGTGAGGATCTCCTCGGCGTGGACTAGCTCCTCCTCCATCCGATACGCGGCCGCAACGAATCTCAGGTGCTCCATCACGGTGAGCATCTCGTAGGGATTCGGCACCTCGGGCACGAACGCAAAGGCGCGCTTGGCTGCGACCGAGTCCTGCACCACATCGATCCCGTTGAGCAAGATCCGGCCCGAGGTCGGCTGAAGCAGCGAGGCGACACAACGAATCGTGGTGGTCTTCCCGGCTCCGTTTGGGCCCAGCAGGCCAACGATCTCGCCGGCGTTGACGGTGAAGCTGAGGTCGTCCACCGCCGTCATGCCCCCGAAGCGCTTGGTCAGGTTTTGCACTTGCAGCATGGCGTGGGGCGAAGGCCCGTCTTTCTTTATACGCAATCGCAGTTACTTTCGACCGGAACGGCCCAACCTTGGATGCTGACGGCCTCGCGGCGCTCCCTTGTTCGCTATCGCCTAGGCTCGGCGAGCGGTGATGAGACACACGAGGTTCACAGGCTCGCCAATTCCTCCTCGGTGAGCTTCCAATCGGCAGCCGAGACGTTCTTTTCAACCTGCTCAGGCTTTGTGGCGCCGGCGATGACGCTGGAGACCGTCGGTTGGGCCGCAAGCCAGCTGAACGCCAGCTCCAAAAGCGTGTGACCGCGCGCCTCGGCGAACTGGGTGTAACGCTCGACGGCGTTCCAGTAGTCGTCGGTGAAGTAACGGTCCGACAGCCGCTTCGTATCTGTCAGGCGGGCGCCGGCAGGACCGGGCTCATCTCGCTTGTATTTGCCGGTCAACATGCCGCTGGCAAGAGGGAAGTAGGGCAGGATTCCCAAGCCAAATTGTTGGGTCATCGGCGTCAGCTCTTTTTCCACGTCCCGCACCAGCATGCTGTATTCGTCCTGGCATGAGACAAACTGGCTGAGACCCCGTGTGCGGGAGATCCAAAGAGCATCGGCAACCTGCCACGCGGGCACGTTGGAGCAGCCGATATAGCGCACCTTTCCCGCTCGAACCAAATCGTCGAGCGCGGCCAGCGTCTCCTCCATGGGAGTCTTGGGGTCCGGAGTATGGAGCTGGTAAAGGTCGATGTAGTCGGTCTTCAACCGGGTGAGGCTCGCCTCAACGGCGTTTGCGATGTATCGGCGCGAAGCTCCGCGGCTGTACTCCGATTCGCCCATCGAATGGCCGAACTTCGTGGCAAGTACGATGTCCTTTCGGCGGTGTCCGAGCACCTGCCCCAGCATCGTCTCCGAAGCTCCGCCCTCGCCGTACACGTCGGCGGTATCGAAAAGGGTAATCCCGGCGTCGAGCGCCCGGTGCACCACGTCGCGAGTGGCTTCGAGGTCGATTCTCCGCCCAAAGTTGTTGCATCCCAGGCCGACCACCGATACGCTAAGACCCGACTTGCCGAGATTCCGAAACTCCATCTGAGTCTTCTAGCGGGACAAAGGGTCGGACGTTAGCGGCCGGCGGCTAAGAACCGCCAAGGGGCGGCTTTCCCTGTTTGGCGCGGATGGCGTTCACTTCCTTCGCCTTTTCAGGGTTCTGCCTGGCCCATTCGGCTTCTTGGTCGCGGATCGACTTGATGGAAGAGGACCGGCTGTCACCGACTTTCTTGAAATCGCTAGCCGTCATCGGCGGTGGATTCTTCATCCGGTTTTCTTCAGCTTTGGTCATGTCGGAATCGGAGCCGCAGCCGAAGCAACTCCCGGCGAACAGCGCGAATGCGGTTACTTGAAGCAAATTTGATCTCATCGTCGGGTTAGGGAGCCGCTTTTCGAGCGGCTCCAATCATAAGAAAGCAGATCAGCGAAGCGCGTCCCACATGTTCTTCAGCGGCGCGTGGTCCGGATCGGGATCCGTAGCGCCGATGTTCATCTTCCGGGCGTGCGTATCTGCCAGCACGAAGTTGGACATGTTCTCCGCCACTTGGCCAACGGCGCCGTTTCGCCCGGTCGGCAGGTTGATATCCACCGCGCGCAGACCGTTCGGAATCTCCGCGCCGCCGCACCAATCGTCGTCGTTCGCAAGCTGAGAGCCGTCAGTGGCGGGAATCCCTCCGAAGAGACCGCCGCACTGGAAGGCCGTCATATTGCCCGTGCCGCCGCCGCTCCACTTGAGAGCGTCGCCGTTGTATTTGGTAGCAAGGGCGATTGTGTCGGCCGGGTTCGTAACCTGGGTCGCGTTGAGCGAAGCTGTGTTCATCTCCCCGCCGTTCTCACCGTTCACCTGAGCGGTCCATGCCATGAGGCCGCGCAGGTCGCAGTCAAGATGATCGGTAAAGGTGTCGTTCGGGCACCAGCCTTCGTATTCGTCTGGACTGACCTGAGTGTTCGGATATCCGTCGGACACAGCCTGAACGCGCACCATGAAGCTATTTGCGCCGTAGGAGACCGAGGTCCCCATCCAGCTTCCAAACGATCCGGTCGCCGGGTTGGTCTCGAGCGGGCTCCGGAACATGGGCAGCGACTTCACGTATGGCATGGTCAACGTAACCCAGCCATCCGGATACCAGTTGGCCGTTAATGCGAACGGGTAACGATCGTCGTAGTCGTTGTTGTACATAGCCAGGGCCGTGCCCTGCTGTTTGATGTTCGAGAGATCCCCAGTCGCCTTGGCGGCTTTCTTGGCTTGTGCGAAGACCGGGAAAAGGATTGCAGCAAGAATCGCGATAATAGCGATGACTACAAGTAGTTCAATGAGGGTGAATCCCCGCTTACAGTTCATATGATTCTCCATTGACGTGTTCCCAACTTTGGGAAGATGGCGAAGGCAGCAAAAGCCTCAGGTGAGCCCGGGCGGGCGGCACGAGGCGCGTTCAATAAGATCGACCTGAAAGATTTTTCGTACCGGCTCGAAGGCGTCGGCCTCAAGGGAGTTGAAGAGAACCGTCGCGGCTTCGGCGCCGATTTCGCGAAGGGGTTGTCGCACGGTGGTGAGGGGCGGCGAGAGATGGCGGGCATAGGCGACGTCGTCGAAACCGACCAGCGAGACGTCTTCGGGAATGCGGATCCCCAGCTCCGAGGCGACTGTGTAGGCCATACGCGCGATCGAGTCTTGGGCGGCAAAGATGGCGGTGGGGCGTCGGTCTGGAGGCATCGAGAGCAAACGGTACGACGACAGGTATGCAGCGTCGTCCTGGTAACGGGAGGGGATCAAGAGAGACTCGTCGACGGGCACGCCTCGCTCCTGGTGGGCCAACCGGAAGCCCAGCGTCCGCTCGGGTCCGCTCGTGCTGTCGCAGTTGCCCTGAATGATGCCGATCCTGCGATGACCCAGGTCGAGAAGGTGGAGCGTGGCCTGCCTGGCCCCCTCCACGTTGTCGCTATCGACAGTGGAGACTGGAAGGCCTTGGACTTGTGTGCCTACCAGCACCATTTTGGCGCCGCGTCTCGATAGCTTCTCAATCAAAGGGTCTTTGGCAGGAATGGCTACGAAGATGAATCCGTCGCACCGGCCGTCGCAAAAGAGCGAAAGGTTCACGTCGCCGTCCTCCAGCGAGATGCCGGTGAAAAGCATCGTCATCTGACGCCTCGCCGTCGCCACGTCAACGATGCCGGCCAGGATTGGGCCGAAGTAGACGTTGTCGAAGGGCTCCGTGACGATGTGGGGAAACGCGACTCCGAAGGTGTTCGTGCGCTTTCCGCGGAGGCCCTGCGCGGCCACGTTCGGGCGGTAGTTGAGCTCTTGGATGACCTTGAGGACTCGCTCCCGTGTCTCGGGCAGCACCCGTCGGGGGCCGTCGTTCACTACGTAAGACACCGTCGCCGTAGAGACTCCGCTCGCCCGGGCGATCTGCTTCAAAGTCACCATCTAAACGTTTTCCTAAACGTTTAGATCATACAGCAGGTTTGAAAAGTGCGGATACTTTTTTGAGCGAAGTGCGATTCGGGCCACTCTTACGGATGACCCAACTTCAGCATCGATCGCACCCTTGCGAAGTCTCTGGTGATGGAGAGGGATAGGCCCGCGGCGTCCGCCGCGCCCGTGAGCTTCTCAAGGAAGGCCAGGCAGTTTTCCTGCCGGACGAAGAAGTAGGGATCGGCCGTATCCGGGGTGTCGGAGCCGGCCGTCACCATGGCGAGGTCGGCTTCGTAAAGGCATCCTCGAGCCTTCTCCCAGCTCGAGAATCCCAACACAAATTCCTTCAAGAAGCCCGGTGCGTCTCCTGCCTCAAAAGTCCGGATAAGTCGGCATTTTCGCGGCTTGCCGAAGACCCACGCGGTTGAGGTTCGCCACCACGGGCGAGGTTCGAAAGACCGTGCGTACGATTCCTTCGTATGGCGTTCGAGGAGATTCTCCTGGGGGTCTGCCTTGGAAGGATAGCGGCCGCCATGATACGCAAATATCTCGCAGGTCTCGGGAAAGACTGCTGTGATGAGCGTTCGCAAGAGGGCGCCATGAACCGGCCAGGGATCGGACGACTCATCCCCGGGATTTCTCACGTAGAGGATCAACCGGCGCAGGTCATCGTTTGCGGCGATATGGACCAAGCAGCCCACTGGTTCCGTAGAGGACGGTTCCATAAAGATTCGTCCTAAGCTTGCTCCAGTCTAGCCGCGTGTGTCGAAAGGCTTTGTTCGTCGGAGGGGCGGAAAGCGATGGGCGTATCATGAAGATATGTCCGATCTTCTTGCGCCCAAGGCGAGCGGCGCGATTACTCCCGACGATCTTCTGTCTTATATCGATGCCTTCGATTCCGATCCCGCTTACCGGGCGTCGATGAACGCCGTCTGCACGACCACGGCCTCCAAGGTGGCGTTGAATCGGCGGAAGTCCGCCTTGGTCGATAACTCGTTCAGCCATCATCTTCCCGAAAACTCGGCGACCAGCCAAAACGGCAGCGGCAGGTGCTGGATGTTCGCGGCGCTGAATACGTTCCGCACGAAGGCCATGCAAGGCATGAATATCAGCGACAACTTCGAGCTGAGCCAGAACTACACCATGTTCTGGGACAAGCTGGAGAAGGCCAACTACTTCCTGGAGAACATCCTGGCTACCCTTCACGAGCCGATAGGCAGCCGCACGCTCGACTTCCTGCTGGCCTCGCCGATTCAAGATGGCGGCCAGTGGCACATGTTCGTGAACCTGATCAAGAAGTACGGCGTGGTGCCTAAAACGGTGATGCCGGAGACCGAAAGCAGCTCTTCGACCGGTCGGATGAACGACTACATCACCGGGAAGTTACGCGACTACTCTTGTGCGCTGAGAAACGCTTCGGAAGGCGGCGCGACCAAGGACAAGCTCAAGGACATGAAGTCGCAGCAGATGGCCGAGGTTTATCGGATGCTCTGCATCCACCTCGGAGAGCCGCCGCGACAGTTTCTGTGGCAGTGGCGTGACAAGGACAAGGTGTTCCACCGCACCGGCGAGGTCACTCCGCAGGAGTTCTACGACAAGTTCGTCGGAATCAAGCTGGAGGACATGGTCTGCATCATCCACGACCCGCGGCCCCAACACCAGTACAATCAGGTGTATACCGTCAAGCTCCTTGGCAATGTGGTCGGTGGCCACATTGTCGAGTATCTCAATGTGGACATCGAGACCATGAAGCAGGCGGCGATCAAGCAGATCCAGGCTGGCGATCCGGTCTGGTTCGGTTGCGACGTGGGACAGTTCCTCGAGAGAGATCTGGGTGTCATGGACCGCGGCATGTTCGACTACGGGCTGCTCTATGGAACCGAACAGGCGATGTCGAAGGCGGAACGGTTGCAGTACCGCCAGTCTCAGATGACTCACGCCATGGTCTTCACCGGTGTGGACTTGGACGAGGATGGCCGGCCACGTAAGTGGCGCGTCGAGAACTCGTGGAGCGACAAGCCGGGTGATAAGGGCTTCTTCCAAATGAGCGACGCCTGGTTCGACGAGTTCAACTATGAGGTCGTCGTGCATAAGAACCACATGCCCGGCGATGTGTTGAAGGCTCTCGATAAGAAGCCGGTCGCACTCGACCCGTGGGATCCGATGGGCAGCTTGGCGTAGACGGCAATTTGGGATGGTACAGGCTTGCCTGGTACCATCCCATGGCCCCTGCCATGCGACGACAGACCGACGACCTTCGCATCATCGAGACCCGGCCGCTCATCCCGCCGGCAATCCTTCATGAAGAGCTGCCGGTTACCGAGCGCGCCTCCGAACTGATCTTTACGGCTCGCCGCGCCATCGCGGACATCGTTCACGGTCGAGATCAACGGGTGATGGCGGTGGTCGGCCCCTGCTCGATCCACGACGTGGACGCCGCCAGGATCTATGCGGAGCGCCTGAAGAAGACAGCCGACGAGGTCGCCGACAAGGTGCTGGTGGTGATGCGCGCCTACTTCGAGAAGCCGCGCACGAGCGTGGGGTGGAAGGGTCTGATCAACGATCCCGACCTTGATGAAAGCTTCCAGGTTAATAAAGGCTTGCGCCTTGCCCGAAAGCTCCTAGTTGACGTGAACGAGATGGGGCTTCCCACTGGCTCCGAGTTCCTCGACCTCCAGATCCCCCAGCACATCGCTGACCTTACGAGCTGGGTCGCCATCGGCGCCCGTACAACTGAGAGTCAGGTCCATCGAGAGCTGGCGTCCGGCCTTTCGATGCCAGTCGGATTCAAAAACACTACCGAGGGTAACTTGCAGCAGGCCGTCGATGCCGTGAAGGCCGCTCAATCAGGGCACTGGTTCCCGTCTGTAACGAAACAGGCTGTCGGAGCACTATTCCACACTACTGGCAATCCAGACTGTCATGTGATCCTCCGAGGCGGTTCTAGATCGGGGCCGAACTACGACGAGGAGTCAGTCAATGCGGCGTGCCGATTGCTGACGAAAGCGAAGGTCCCTGCGCGCGTCATGATCGACTGCAGCCACGGCAACAGTGAGAAGGATTACCGGAACCAGGGCAAGGTGCTCCACGCGGTGGCCCGGCAGCTTCAAAGCGGCTCCGGCGCAATCATGGGAGTGATGATCGAAAGCAATCTGGTCGAAGGTCGACAGGACGCTGTTATCGGTCAGCCGTTGGTTTTTGGCCAGAGCGTCACCGATAGCTGCGTCTCGCAGGACGAGTCGGACCGTATGCTCAAGGAACTAGCCGACGCCGTCTAGTCCCACCACCCAAACCGGCCTATGGCCAACTGAAAGTTGAACAGAGATTCGGTTGCGTCGGCACGGAACTCGAAGAGAAGACCGTTGGCGGATTGGGGCCGGAGAACGGGAACGAGTAGACCAACTGACATCCGCTCAGGTCCTTGCTGCTTTGGATCTGACTGCCGGTCTTCGACTTCGCGTGACCGTCGAAGAACGAGCAGTTCATGTGCTGCGCGTGGCGATTGGCGGCAGTGAAGGTGCGCGTCGGATCTTTAATGTCGGTGGTCATGTCGCCGTTGTAAGGCTCGATCCACGAGTCGGTGCGGTTGCCAGTGTAGTCGTGTCCCCACTTCTCCGTGATCACCATCGTATCGACGGGATTGGGCAGCGCGCCGAGGTTCATGCTTTCCGCCGTGGCGATTGCCATGTAGGAGCGGTAGATGTTGGGTGTGCCGTTGTAGTCGTTGCTCAGGGTGGGCTGATCGTCGTCCGGGCACTTAAGAATGGCGCTGCTCTTGAGGTAGGGCATCAACAGGTTCCACCAGCGGAAGTTGTCGCTCTTCTCCCCTGGGCCGATCAGTTTAGTGTTTCCGGCTCGCGAGTTGGCCCAGCCCGACCGGTAGAACATCATGTCGTCGTAGTCGTTCACGTAAAGCTGCAAGCCGAGCCCCATCTGCTTCATGTTCGAAAGGCAAGCCGTCGCCTTGGCCGCAGCCTTCGCCTGAGCGAAGACCGGGAAGAGCACCGCGGCCAGAATCGCGATAATTGCAATGACGACAAGAAGCTCTATGAGAGTAAATGCCCGCTTCACAGTGATTGCACTATAGCCCGCCTCCGGCTCGAATTCAATCTCCATCACGGCATCTTAAAGAAAACGGAACAACCTGCTCGCCGTTGGGTTGCTTGTGCGTTGGATGGCTCCTTCTAAACGCCATCGAATCGAGCTCTTCTTGTTGTCGAGGGATAGAATGCGTACGTGAAGCAAGGCAAGAAGTCCTCTCCGTATGCTTTTGGGGTCGCTTCTCTCATAGGGGTCGGAATAAGCGTGTACATCATGAACTCGGGCCATAACCCGAACGACGACGCCGTAAAATCCAAGCCAAACTCGACCGTAGGAACCCAGCTTGCTGCCTTTGATAATGCGGGAGTGGGCGACGTGCCGAGCTACGAGAGGCGTATCGCCGACCTCTCCAAGCAGTACAAAGAAGACCCGCACCAACTGATGAAAGACATTGAAGAGTGCGGGAACGCCCTCCACAAAGATAGGAAGTACGCCACGGCTGACCAGATCATGAACGGCCTGAACCTGGTTCACTCCGACCTCACGCCTCACCCCGCGTCCTACTACTGCGGGTTATACATCTCCGCCCGCCATGAAGACGACGACAACGATCGGGGCTGGCAGTCCGTAACCATGCAGGCAAAGTAGGCTGAGCAGCCATCATGCTCTTTTCTGCTCTCGTCTTCTTCTCCCAAGCCCTGCCTCAGACCTATCTTTCGAACGTGGTTGCGGAGCTGAGGAAGGAGTGGCCGAACAACAGGATGGTCGAGATCGTCTGCCACGGCCACAGCGTGCCCGCCGGCTACGCGAAGACTCCGGAGGTCCGATCGCTCGACGCTTATCCGAGTTTGCTTAGAGAGGGCCTTGCCAGTCGATTTCCGCACGCTGTGATCAATGTGACCGTCACCGCGATTGGAGGTGAGAATTCGATCCAAGGTGAAAAGCGGTTCGCCCGGGATGTCGTCGCTCGGCATCCCGATGTCGTGACCATCGACTACGGTCTCAATGATCGTGACCAAGACCCGGTTGCTGTGAGAGCGGCGTGGCAGTCGATGATCGAGCAGTCCAAGCGAAATCACATCAAAGTGATCCTGCTTACGCCCACCGGCGACCTTACTGCCAAGATGGACGACCCCAGCGATCCGTTGACCAAACAAGCTGTGGCAATTCGGGTACTGGCCAAAGAGGAGGAAGTTGGCCTTGTCGACAGCTTCGAGCTCTTTAGGCAGGAGGTAGCCAGAGGGACTCCGTTGACCTCATTGATGGCTCAGGTCAACCACCCAAACCGGCGAGGGCACGAGCTCGTCGCCGCCGGTCTATTAGAGTGGTTCCCAGAATAGAAA
>DASZPA010000295.1:0-17056 GCA_035550555.1 Fimbriimonas sp. | reverse complement strand
CGATCTTTAGAGGCAAGTCGTCTCGGAACTGAACGGCGTGGCCCGCCAATCTCGCCGCGACGTCCTTGCGAATCTCCGGGCCGAGAACTTGATGGCTCAAGAGCGGCCCCTGCGATGCCGTGGCTCGAAGGACCGTCCCGGAATCGCTTTCAACGTCGATATTCGAGATCTTCGCCCACTGTCCGACAGCCGCTTTCGCCACCGAGTCTCCTGTGAGAGTTGCATGCAGTTGGACGGTCGAATAGTCGGAGACATGGCAGACTTCCGTCCCCTGAGCGACGTCGTCGGTCTTCGGATCACATCTGAATGTGCCGGCGGTCGGAGCCAGGATCGTTTTTGTTGAGGGCCTCGGATAGCGACGTGCCAGCGAGGTCAGGTCGGCGGTAGCGCCCAAGTCCGAGCGCAGCGAATCGATCTTCTGCCAGCGCTGGTAGCTCTGGATCGCCTGATCGCCCTCCACGACTTCCAGCACGGGATCGCCTGCCTTCACGTCGTCGAAGTCGTTCTTCAGCCGCCGCACGATCAACGTGTGGTCCTTGGCATCGACCGGAGTCGCCGCCGCTGCCAGCTTCACCCCATCGGCAGAGATCGTGTCGTCGACGGGATAGTTGAACGCGAACAGAAAGGCCCCGATCACGGCGATCACAACCAGATATCCGAACCGCTCCAGCCAGACCATGTAGCGCGCGTAGAACTTGCGTTTGAGCCGGTTCTGTGTTCTCCACTCGGGTTGAAAGATTTGCTTCATAACGCAACTGCCTCTTCAGGCTCTCTATCCTCCAGTAGTGCTCGGCCCCGACTCAGGCTCTGCAGCTTGGCGTAGAGTCCGCCTTTCTCCGTAAGCTCTTGGTGAGTACCGCGCTCGACGATCTGCCCGCGATCCAGCACGACGATCTCGTCGGCATCCTGGACCGTCTCCAGCCGATGGGTTACCAGAAGGGTGGCCCGATCTTTGCCGACCCTGCGGAGGGTATCCATTACCTCTCGCTCGGTGCGAAGATCCAGCGCCGAGGTCGGCTCATCGAGGAACAGGATCTTCGGGTTGGCCAGGAGAGCGCGGGCGATTCCGACCCGCTGCTTTTGGCCCACCGACATGGCGAGTCCGCCATCGAGGTCCTGTTGCAGACCGGCCGCCAATGTTTGGACCCAAGGGTCCAAGCCGACCTCCGATAGCGCCGTAGCGAGTTGTTCATTGGTCGCGTTCGGGTTCGCAAGGCGCAAATTGCTCGCGAGCGTGCCCCCGAAGATGAAGGTCTCTTGAGTTACCGTTCCCGTTTGGCGAAGATAAGTAGGGCGGTCGATTTCTCGCAGATCATGCCCATCCACGACCACGCGGCCCTCTGATGGATCGAGCAGGCGCAGAGCCATCGACAAAAGCGTGCTCTTGCCGGCTCCGCTGGGTCCGACCAACGCCACTTTACGACCCGGCGCCAGCGAGAGCGACACGGAGTCGAGGACGCGGCCCACTCCGGGCCGGTCGAACGACACGTTCTCGAAGGTGAGCAAGCCGGTGACGGAGAGCTTCTCGGCATGAGGCTTGTCTTCGATCGCCGGCTCCGTTTGGAGTATTTGCATCATGCGTTCGGCCGAGACCATCGTCTGCCATATCCAGCAGCCGAAGTTGACTATGCGCTCGATGGGAAACGTGAGCCGGCCCAGGTAAGCGATCATCGGCACGGTCATGCCCAGCGTCATCTGCCCCAGCACGACCTTTCGGGCAAGCAGCAAGTACACGGTGGTGGTCTTGGCAAAGGGGATCAGCTTTTGGGTGGCGAACTCGAAGAAAACCAGGATGAGGTACCCCTGGGCGGCCACCCGCTGCAGAGCCACCGAGACCCTGGTGTTCCGGCGCACCTCCCTGCGGCTTCGTCCGAGACTCTTGATGGTCCCAAACGAGGCGGCCGCCTGGAGAACGCCTGCATCGCGAAGCTCCGCGATGTGCAGCCGCCGCCGGTCAAGGACCCTCCCGAAGTGAGTGACCCAGACGAAGAGCACTGTCCAGGGAACGAGAAAACCGAGCACGATGAGCGTCAAGACTCGGTCCACGTAGATGGCCGCAGCCAGGATCAAGGCGAACTCCACCAGCATCGCGGCGGTCGGCATGATTCGCACGAGCATATGCGCGATCCGGTCCACATCGGTGGTGATTCGAAACTGCTGCTGGCCGATGGAAAGCGATTCGGTGGTATCCAGCGAGAGCCGCTGCAAATGCCCGTACATTCGGTGGCGCAGCTCCAGACCCAGTTTCTGCTCGGTTACGTAGTAGAGGAAGTTACGCAGGCTGGTAAGACCCAGCACGAGCAGCAGAAGCGCGGCCACGCTGATCACGATCGTGCGCATTTCGAGCCAGTCGTGCTGAGGAAATGCCTTGTCGACCATGGTCTTGCCAAACCATGGGATCACCAGATTGAGCAGCGAGATCGAGACGTCGATGAGGCAAACCAGGAGCATCCGCCGCAGATGCGGCCTCAGGAACCGAAGCACGAAGCGGAAGGCTCTCCAAGAGTTGCGGCGATAGCCGAACCCTTGTTCCAGCGCTTCCCGTTCCGTCATCGATCGGCCTCCGCCAGCATGCCGAGGTCTCGCGTTTGCTCGTTCCAAAGGCTCTGATAGAGTCCCGGCTCGACGACCAACTGCTCATGTTTGCCGATCTGAACGATGCGGCCCTGATCCATCACCACGATGCGGTCGCAATGCTGGACGGCTTTCAGGCGATGAGCGACGGAAAGGACGGTTCGGCCGTTTCGAAGCAGATCGATGGAGCCAAGGATCGCCTCTTCCGTTTCGGGATCCAAGCTCGCCGTCGCCTCATCCAAAATGAGTATGCGCGGGTCGCGAATGAGGGCGCGGGCGATCCCGATCCGTTGACGCTCTCCGCCCGAGATCAATCCAGCTTCGCCCACCTCGGTCAGCAAGCCGTTCGTCAGTTGACTTGCGAACCTTGAGACGCCAGAAACCTTTGCCGCGGCCTCGAGATCCTCAAGGGTTGCAAACGGGTTCCCGAAGAGGATGTTCTCGGCGATGGCGCCGGAGTATAGAAAGGTCGTCTGTGGCACGGCGCCAACCTGGTCGAGGAAGCTGAGAAGCTTCACATCCAGCAGGTCCTCGCCGTCGACCGTGACTTTCCCCGAGTTCGCCTGGTAGTGACGGAGGAGCAGGGCAATGAGCGAGCTCTTGCCGGCGCCGCTGGGTCCGACCACCCCGATGTACTCGCCAGGCTCGACCGTCAGTTCAAGATTGTGCAGCACCGGCTGCTCCGGGCTATAGCCGAATGTGACGCCGTGAAAGCCGATGCGCCCCTCTATTCGCGGCAGGCGGACGGCGTGCGGGCGATCCAGGAGCGTGGGCTGTACGTCCAGCGTGTGCAGGATTCGCTGCGCCGGCACCAGCTGCATTTTGGTGAGCTGCGTGAGCTGGACGAAGTTCTCAAGCGGCGCCTGAGCGGAATCGATCAGAAGGAACGTCGCTACCCAGTCTCCCACCGAGGCCTGCCCTTTCATCACGCGAACTGTGACGTAACCGTAGACGGTGAGTGAAAAGATCCACTTGAGGCCCATCTGAAGCACGTTCTGCGTGAGAACGATCTCGTAGGCCTGGCGGATGGCCCGCCGCCGAGTGACGGTCGCGGCATGAACGTACTTTCGAAGCTGCTCAGTCAGGCGGCCGAATGCTTTGAGGGTGCGAAGTCCACCAACGCTGTCTCGCAACACCGCGATCTCGTTTTCGCCGGCTTCTTTATAGGCGAAGGCCGTGCGGCGGATCTTGTCGAACATTCGCGCGGACAAGAAAGTGAACGGGACGATGTAGATAAGCAGGCAGAGGCTGAGGATCGGGTCGATGAGAAAGAGGAGACCCAGGCCCCAGGCAAGGGCATAGAGCGTCTCGAAGATCATCGGCACCGTGCGGACGATCATCCCCATGATCCCGGGATCGTAGGGGTCCACGTCGTTCGAGTACGCGGCCATGGCCACTTCTTTGCTGTCCGGTGGAGACTGCCCCGCCGCTCCAGGAACCGCAACCCGGCCGCGAACCAAGAACATCGAGGTCATGTCCGTGGTCGACCGGAACAGATGCTCCCCAGGTGGCCGCGAATTCAGGAAAGAGAGTGGCAGACGGTGAAGATGCTTATAGAACGCCAGCCGGAGGTCCAGGGTCGAGCGCATGCCTCCGTACCACTCGAGCACCTCGCGCCATGTGGAGAGGACCGCGCTGGCCAGGTAGAAGACGATCTGCAATCCCACGATGTGGATGACGGTCGACCATCGCTGGTCGGTGGTGAGTGCAGACGAGCTGAGCGCCTTGTTGGTTACGTCGCGAGTGAGGAACAGCGCAAGCTGATTGAGCGGAACGGCTATCAGGATAAGGCAGAGGCCCAGGTAGAACTTGCCCCGGTACGGACGGACAAAGGTCCAGAACCGGCCAAGGAGTCTGCAGGCAAGCAGCAGATTGAGATTCGAGGCCTCCGTTCCTCCGGAAAAGGGTGCGCTGAAGCTCTTCGCCATAGACGTCAATTCCGACTGCGGTCCGCTCAGCCCCAATGCGTGGGGGAAAACGGGCGGGTCACTGAATGGACCCGCCCGACCGATGCAGACGCAAGGGCAAGCTCACTGATGGCGATGGTAGCCGGGCATTCCGGGCCGCGGCGGATCAGGATCGGCAAGCACCTTCGCGCTGTACACATCCTGGGCCTTGACCGGCGCCGGGGCACGGCTGGTAGCGAAGACCACACCGCCGATGGCCAGAAGGATCACCACAATCGCGGCGATTCCGAGTTTGGGATCGATTGCCTTTTGCATCTTGATGTGTCGCTCTCAGGGCTAGTGGGTCGCGTCGTTCCAGGTGCCCCAGTACTTGTGGTTGATCAGCGGCTCGGGATCATCGACCGGGCTGGCGTTATAGCCCGCGCAGTCCTCAGCCTGGGATTCGGTTTGTGCCATGTAACCCACCTTCGAGAACGCGACGGTCTTCGCATGAGAGTCGCCGAAGGAGGTGGGGATCATTCCGTTGTGGAAGTTCAGGGCCGCCACATAGGTCCGCTGGAAGCGAGAGTTCGTCTCTTGGAGCGGGTTCACGACCACGGCGCAGGCCGCTTCGTCGCTCACGAACGCGTAGCCCAGGTTCAGATTCTGCGGATCGCTCGATGTGCCGCTGCCGGTGTGTGCGGTAACCACATAGGCCGCGCGCTCGGCAATGTCTTCCTGGGAAGAGATGCTTCTCCAAGTTCGTGAGCAGTTCCAACTCGCATCGCAGGTCTCATAGGCGCTCCATCCATTTCGGTTGATGGAGAGGGTTACGAGATTGGTCCAAGCGTTTTGCGGATCGATCGTGAGCGACTTGCCGCGCATGACATCGAACATAACGTCCGTGTTCTTGACGTAAGGGGCCAGTGCCTCATAGTAGGCGCCGTTATCCGGATAGAAGATGATGGTCGGAGTGTCGAAGCTGTTGGTCGCTGGGACGATCATATCGTCGTAGTCGTTCGAGTAGATGTAGCCGGCCGTTCCGATCTGCTTGAGATTGGAGATGGTGCCGGCTCGCTTGGCGGCAGCCTTCGCCTGGGCGAAGACCGGGAAGAGGATGGCGGCAAGGATCGCGATGATCG
This sequence comes from Fimbriimonas sp., assembly GCA_035550555.1. Taxonomy (GTDB): domain Bacteria; phylum Armatimonadota; class Fimbriimonadia; order Fimbriimonadales; family Fimbriimonadaceae; genus Fimbriimonas. The sequence continues at coordinate 11,454 of DASZPA010000295.1, read as the reverse complement.
CGATTACGACGAGGAGTTCAATAAGAGTGAACGCTTTCTGAGAGTAGTGCTTCATGGTCGCTTCGATGCGCATGGCCAACGATGGCCAAGGACTATTAGGAGGTGCCTCCAACATAAAACTCGACCGGCAGGACGGTCCTCTCGGGGACCTCTTTGCCTTCGAGCAAGTCGACGAGTTGATGAACGGCGTTTTGGGCCACGTTGGACCAACAGGCCCGGACGGTGGTCAAATCGTAAAGGGGCTCCACATTGGGCTCGATGCCGTTGAATCCCACCACGGCAAGGTCCTCCGGAATTGAGAGCCCGTTTCTTTTGCAGTAGCTGAGCAGAGCGTGGGCGCTGGGGTCCCCCCAGCAGACGGCCGCGGTGATCCCCAGGTCTTTTCGGTGGGCGATCAGGTTCGCCTCTTCCTCTTCCACAAAGCCCTTCCAACTGGAAGTTCGGCCGGGGATGGTGGTGATTCCGAGCCCTGAGGCTCTCTCCTCGAAAGCACGCTGACGCCGGCCCGCCGAGTCGGATTCGCCCGGGCAGGCGCGGTAGAGGATCACGCGGTGGCCCCTCTCGAAAAGATGGTCGGCGATCGCGCGGGAGCCGGCGGCGTCATCCGCCAGAACCGAAGGGACTCCCTCGATAGCGTCCGTCATGGCAACCACCCGGAGGTTGGAGCCCCGAACCTTCGCGACCAAAGGATCGCCGGGGGCCGCGATGATGACAAGGCCGTCGATCTTGCCCCCCGTCAGCTCGGCGAAGACCTCATCCACGCTGTACCGGTGGAACGAGTAGTGGATCATCAGGTCCTTGTCGCACGCCTCGCACCCGCGCTGGAGGCCGGTGAGGACTTCGGCATGGAAAGGATCGTGCGGTTCCAGGTAGCCGTAGCCGAAGTAGAAGCCCAGAATGTTGGTCGATTGGCGGCGCAGCGCCCGCGCCAGGGAGTTCGGCTGATACCCCATCTGGGCGGCGATCTCCTTGATTCGTCGGCGAGTGTCCTCGGAAACGCGAGTGTTGGATTTGGCCCCGTTCAACACCACCGATACCGTGAACTGGCTGATGCCCGCCCTGTCGGCGATGTCTCTGAGCGTGGCTTTCTTCGTTCCGTTCATGGACGTCTTTGTCGCTTTGACCAAACATTTGGTTTGGCTTGACCAAATGTTTGGTTACTATAACACGGTTTTTTGAAAAGCCAAATCCGGTCTTCTTAAATCGCAAGAATGGACTTGTTGGCGCGACCATTGGCGGGCAGCAATATCGGCAGCGTCTGCACTGGCCCCGAGCGCTTCGGAAAGAATGCGCGACGGCTGACACGCGGGCGCATCGGCACCCTATCTGCCGTGCAAGCTCCATGACGGCTCTGCCCAGTGCGTAGAGACAAACATGTACATGGAAATCGCGCCTTTTGATCGGAAATCGGCGTCGTAAGATGGTCACCAGGGAGGGAGGCCGGTTTGGGGCGGACCTCCGCGGAGGGATCTTTGGAAGAGGCTCGGGGCAGACGAAGGCGTCTCGCCCAAGCGACGGGAGGCGAGCCTCTTCAGTCCCAAGGGCGTCCGTGAAATGGCTATTGAAGAATCGATCAACATCGTTCAAACAGCTTCCGATCCGGACAGGTCGAACGCGTCGCCGCACTGCGTCCAGCTTGAAACGAGAACAGCCAAGCTGAGCGGGACGCTTTCAAAGCCCGGCTCCTGCGAAGGCGTCGTCGTTGTGGCTCGTGCGACGGAGTCCATCGAGTCCGACCACAGCAACGCGGTGCTGAGAGACGGGCTCCACCGGTCGAAGCTTGGGTGTCTCGTCATGAATCTGATCGCCTCTCAAGAACTCCGGCGCAAGGCCTACCTTCAATCGGATGCCGACGTGTTGGCGGATCGAATCTGCTCAGTCGTACGTTTGCTGCGCAAGCACTCGATGACCATGAACTGCTCCTTAGGCTTATATGGAGCGAAGATTGCAGGTGCGGCGGTGATGGCGGCATGCGCCAACTGCGGCGAAATGATCTCGGCTGCGGTCGTGTGCGATCCTGCCAGCTTCCCAAAGAGCATTTACCTGGAACCGCACTTGCCGCCGATCTGTCTCATCGCGTCGGCGCCGGGCGGCGATTCCCACATGCTTCGAAAGATCTCGGCAAGGGATTTTGAATCTGCGGATGTCTCCGTGCTGTCCAAAGAGAAGAAGGGCGACCGGTTCGAGCTGGGCGCTGCTGTGGAGTGTGAGATCGCCGTCGAATGGTTCAAAGACCATCTTTCCCACGGCGCCCGGGGCCTTTCCAACAAGGTGATGAGCTGTTAAGCGGGGCCCCTAAGGCCCATTCGGACAGGCGTCCGATTAGCAGGTATACAGTGAGGAGCCGTCTCACGTCACCTTCTTGCGAGAAGCTCCGGCGGCAGCCAGAATTGGGAGTACAAGCCACGAAAATCCGCAGTTGCAGACCATAGACACGATCGTGATCGGCTCATCGGCCGGAGGGGTCTCGACTCTGTCTGCTCTTATCTCGAAGCTTCCCGCCGACTTGCCCGCCGCCATCTTCGTGGTCATGCATTTTCCCGAGGGAGCAACCAGCGTCCTCCCCCAAATCCTCGGGCGAGCCGGCGCTCTGAAAGCGAAGCACGCGACGGACGGCGAGGAGCCCAACATCGGAGTGGTTTACGTTGCTCCGCCGGGCTTCCACATGATTCTGCAAAAGAGCGCCATACGGCTGGCGCCGGGCCCGAAAGAGAACGCTCACCGTCCTTCGATCGATCCTCTCTTTCGATCTGCGGCGCACTCGCGGGGCCGCCGCGTGATCAGCGTCATCCTTTCCGGATTGCTCGACGACGGAACGCTGGGCTCAATGGCGGTCAGGCGGTTGGGCGGACTGACGCTGGCCCAAGAACCCTCCGAGGCGTCCTTCGCCGATATGCCCCGCAACGCCATCGAGGCCGGAGGCATTCAAAGGGTCCTTTCTCTCGATGAAATAGCCGACACCTTGACGCAACTTTCAGGCAAAGCCGTGGACGAAAGCAGTAACTCAGAGCCTCCTGATCCCGTCGAGATGTCTTTGGAGGAGCTCAGCGGCTTGGAGAGCAGAGGACGGCCGTCGGCGTTCGTTTGTCCCGAATGCCAAGGGACGCTTTTCGAGCTGGACGAAGAAGGTGTGATGCACTATCGGTGTCGTGTCGGACACTCCTATCTTGCAGAGAGCCTTTCGAGCAGCCAGGAGAATGTGATGGAGGCGGCATTATGGACGGCCGCGCGTGCCATCGAGGAGCATAACGACCTCTTGACCGGCATGCTGGAGCGCGCCGAAAGGCATGGCTTCTCCAAATCCGCAAAAGCCTACCGCTCGAAGCTGAACCTGGGCTTGGACCGTCTGGAAATCTTGAGAAGGGCACTGCAAGTAACACGCAACGCAAAAGAACCAGAGACATAACCGATGGCCACCAGGAAACCTGAACCGACTAACGAATCGAAGCAACGTGAAGGTGGCTCCGAGTTTGAACGGCTTCTCGAGTACTTGAAGCTGAACCGGGGATTCGATTTCACCGCCTACAAGAGATCGAGCCTCCAAAGGCGCGTGCAGAAGCGCATGTCTCAGGTGAACGTCGAGGGCTACGAGGAGTATCTCGACTACTTGGAAGTCCATCAAGACGAGTTCCAGCACCTCTTCAACACGATCCTCATCAACGTGACGTCCTTCTTTCGCGACCAGGAAGCTTGGGACTATCTGTCGGAGAACGTCATCCCGGCCATCCTGGAGTCGAAAATGCCCGACCAGCACATTCGAATCTGGGTGGCAGGCTGCGCTTCGGGGGAAGAAGCCTATTCGATGGCGATGCTTCTGGGCGAGGCGATGGGGGTGAGCGCGTTCCGCGAAAGAGTCAAGGTATATGCGACCGACTTGGACGACGACGCCCTCAGTAAGAGCAGGTACGCAAGCTACTCGGAGCGCGAGATCCAGTCCGTTCCCGAGGCCTTCTTGAAGAAGTATTTTGAGCGGAACAACGACCGCTACTACTTCGACAGGGAACTCAGGAGATCGGTCATTTTCGGCCGTCACGACCTGATCCAGGACGCCCCCATTTCGCGTGTGGACATGCTGCTGTGCCGCAACACGCTCATGTATTTCAACGCGGAAACGCAAGAGCGGATTCTTTCCCGTTTCCACTTCGCGCTTACGGAGGGCGGCTATCTCTTTCTGGGGAAGGCCGAGACGCTGCTCACCCACACGAATCTCTTTGCGCCGATCGACCTCAAGAACAGGGTCTTCACGAGAGTTCAAAGAAGCCGGGTGCGAGACCGCTCCTACCTATTTTCGCCGTCCAACTCCGATATTCAGCGGATCGAGATCAATCCGGCCGGCAAGCTGCGGGATGCGGCTCTGGAAAGCTCGCCAGCCGCCCAGATGGTTCTGGACGTTGGCGGACGAATGATGGTGGCAAACGCTCGCGCCCGGGAGATGTTCGGGCTGACTGCAAGGGACATCGGAAGGCCGATTCAGGACCTGGAGGTGAGCTATCGTCCAGTCGAGCTTCGATCGGGCATCGACCAAGCCGTGGGACAGCGTCGGGTTCTTACGCATAAAGATGTGAGTTGGAGCAGCTCAAGCGGCGACCCAACGAGCCTCGACATCAATATCCTTCCGCTGACCGGCGAAAGCGGGGAGATCATCGGGACGTCGATCACGTTCGAAGACGTCACCCACTTCAAGCGGCTGCAAGGCGAGCTGATGAACATCAATCAAGAGCTGGAGACGGCCTACGAAGAGGTTCAGAGCACCAACGAGGAGCTGCAAACGACCAATGAGGAGCTCCAATCGACCGTCGAGGAGCTGGAGACGACCAACGAAGAGCTTCAAAGCACCAACGAAGAGCTCGAGACGATGAACGAGGAGCTCCAGTCGGCCAATGAGGAGCTGGAGACGATCAACGAGGAGCTTCGCCTGAGGTCGCGTGATCTGAACCGGGCGAACCTCTTCCTGGAGACGATCTTGGCCGGCCTGCGCGATGGGGTGATCGTCCTGGACGCCGATCTGCACATACTGGCGTGGAACGTGCAGTCGGAAGATCTCTGGGGCCTTCGATCCGATGAGGTCCTTGGCAAGCACTTTTTGAACCTGGACATCGGCCTGCCTGTGGAGCAGCTCCGAATCGCGATTCGGACCTGCTTGAGCACCCTCGAACCTCAGCAGTTATCGTTGGAGGCCGTCAATCGAAGGGGGCGCAAGGTCGTGTGCCAGACCCTTGTGACACCCTTACAGGGCGGCGCCACGGAGCAGAAGGGGGTCATTCTCCTCTCGAGCTGCGCTGCGGCGACTTAGCGTGTTCGAATAAGCGGACGTGTTTCGCCGGCGAACGTCCACATCCTCCATGAAGTTCCTCACGACGCCCGTCACGACGAGCGATTTCTCGGCGAACTTCGCGTTCAGGGAAAGCAAGATCCGCATCTCCAAGCCGTTCCTTCGCATGCCATAAACCACCCGGTCGATCCCCATGGAAAGTGGCCCGGGATCCTCCAGGAACCGGGCGATCAGCGACCGGTCCCGGTGTCTCGTCCGGTGCGGAAACAAAACCTCGATGTCTCTGCCGATTAGGTCCTCAAATTGATAGTCGAACATCCGCAGCATACGCTGGTTGGCGTAGACGAAGTTGGCGCTCTCGTCGCAAATGAACACGGCGTCAGGCAAGATATCGAGGGCGCTTCTGAAGATCTCCCACTGCTCGCTGTCCGCGAATGCCTCTTTCCGCGCCGCCGTCCGGTCGTTCTGGAACTGCCTGCGCATCTCCTCCATCTGCTCTTTGGCCTGCGAGCGCAGCGCGGCGCCGACAAGCTCGGTGCGGCTGAGATGGCCGAGCTTGCCACGGATTCTTACCCAATAGCTATTCACGGTCGCGGGCGTGATCGCCATGTTTTGGGCGATCTGCTGGTCGGTCAGTCCCTGAACCGCGAGATCCAGTACTTTGTTTTCGCGATCCGAGAGCCTCGTTGTTGGCAGCCCGATTTGGCTCATGCTATCCCCATAGGACCATACCACGGCAGGCACAGTAACATCCACCAAGCGGCGCTCGCCGTTTGAGGCCAGCCCGTTGTGCGCCCGCGGGGCTTTCTCCCAAGAGCTCGTCGACGAACCCTGTTTCCTTACTGATCGCACGTCGTGTAGAGACTTGACAAAGGCTCTCCACGAAGCCGTAATTTATATGTACGCAGTTTTCACTGCGAACTCACCGCTCGAGGGGTTCCGACGACCTCTGTTTCTTGATTCGATGAATTGTCTTTCAAATGGGGTATCTCCTGTTGACGGAAGCTCTAGCTCCGTGTGACCACGACCTCGAGATACTCGGCCGGAACAACGAGCGAACCTGCGCCTGCGACGTTATGCCGCTCGAGGAGCGCCGCGAACTCTGAAGCGAGGCTTCTTTGCTGTTCGGGCTCGAGGGATGCGAAGGCCTTGTGGATGGGCCCATAGAATGCTCGGAAGAACTCCACGAAGTGGTTCGCCGACTTGAATCGGAAATTGCACAGCCTTCGGTTGCAGTGGATATCGGCAGCTTGAGAGCCGAATAGCTCCACAATATAGTCCTCGCTACCCCATAGCATCGGAGACTTCAAGCCGGCTACCCGCGGGACGTGGCGTCCGATGAGCCGAAACAGCTCGCCCAAAAATCCTTCCGGGGTCCAGTTGGCAAGTCCGATACGTCCTCCGCATCGCACGACGCGGATCAGTTCGCTTGCCGCCTTTTGCTGCCGGGGCGTGAACATGACGCCGAAGCTTGACACAGCAACGTCGAACGATTGGTCCGCATAAGGCAGCGCTTCGGCATCGGCGACTTGGAAGTGAACGCTCAAACCCTCGGCTCCGGCCCGCTCGGCGCCCTTGTCGAGAAGGCTTTGGACGAAGTCGGTGGAAGTGACCTCCGCGAATCTTCTTGCCGCGGCCATGGTAACGTTTCCGTTTCCGGCGGCGACGTCGATCACGCGTTCTCCCGCTCGCAGGTCCAAGGCCTCCACGAGCATTTCGCCGACGATTTGGATTCGCAATCCTACCGTCGCGTAGTCTCCGGTCGCCCAAGTGGCCCGCTGTCGCTCCTTGAGAGAGGCAAAGTCGATGCTTTCCGAGCTTGAATCCGCCGGCTTGTGCGTCGTGCATTCCGTGGCGAGTGATTTCATGTTTTCTCCTTCGGCCCGATTCTTCGGACCAATGGACAAAGTATCGAGGGGCCACCCCTGCCAAGACTTGTCTCAGCGTCCGGCATCTTTGACCGATCGTCCGGAATGGTTATTCGAAAAGACTACGGCCACCATTTTGGGCGCACAATCCAGTGTATCGATGGATCCCGACCCGTTGTCCGATCTGCTGCGGAGCATCCGCATCCGCGGGGCCGTGTTCTATTACGTGAGCTGCAGCGGGCAATGGTCCGCCGAAGCTCCGCCCGCAAAAGAGATCGCCGAGGCCGTCTTGCCGGGATGCGAGCATGTGATGGAGTACCACATGATCGCGAAGGGCAACGGTTGGGCGGCGGTCTCCGGCGAGCAGCCGCGCAGACTCGCCGCGGGAGACATCGTCATGTTTCCGCAGGGCGACCGGCACGTCGTCTCGAGCGCTCCCGGCGTGGAGCCGATCCGCCAAACCGCGGATTGGGTGTTCTCCGTCCGCGATGACCCGAAGCCCATGCCGATCTCTTATCACCACGGCGTAGTGGAAGCCGGTGTCCGGCTCCCGGCCAAGGATGCCGACATGATCGCCGTCTGCGGTTTCCTCGGATGCGATCTGCGCCCTTTCAATCCGCTGATCTCGGCGCTTCCGCGCCTCTTGCATCTTCCAGCGCATCAGTCGGGCAGTTGGGTCTCGCGCATTATCGATCAGGCTGTCTCGGAGACGATGGAGCCCCGGCCCGGAGGCGACGCCGTGCTTGAGCGCCTTGGCGAGATGATCTTCATCGATGCGGCCCGTCAGTTTCTGGAGCGGCTCCCCAAGGACGCGAAAGGCTGGCTGGCCGGGCTGCGCGACCCGCTGGTCGGCAAGACGCTCGAGCTCATGCACGGCCGTCCTGACGAGCCCTGGACGGTCGACTCGCTCGCCCGGGAGGTGGGTGCATCCCGGTCCGTGCTCCATGAGCGGTTCCTCCAGTACATCGACCAGCCGCCGATGCAGTACCTCGCCAACTGGCGGATTCAGCTCGGAGCGCGATGGCTGCGGCAGAGCAACCGAACCGTCGCCGCCATCGCCCTGGAAGTCGGCTACGACTCAGAATCAGCCTTCTCCCGAGCCTTCCGCCGAGCCACAGGCCTCCCCCCAGCAGCCTGGCGCAAGTCCCAGTCGGCCCCCAGGAAGGCTTAACCCGCCTGACTTCCCACTATCACGCCACGGTGAGGTTTGCTCAGCATCCTTTGAGGCAGGCGCTCCTCTTGGCAGAGAAACCGATATTTGGTGGAGATGATGGGATTCGAACCCACGACCTCTGCAGTGCGATTGCAGCGCTCTCCCAACTGAGCTACATCCCCGGGAGCAGGCTAAGAGAATACCCTGCACCCGACGCTTAGTTCGAAGCGTCGGGATCGGGGTTCGCGTCTTTCATTGGTAGCGAGGGTGCTGCCAGCGGTGGGCGCGGAAAGCTGTACTCGGTCTTCGGCATGTGAATATGGACCGCCGGCACGTAGACGTGGATAGCCGGGACGTCGATATTGAACTCCTTCCTCTTGAAGTGCATCGCCGGGATCTGAACGTTCATGGTCGGCGAGTCGACGTCGACGCCGGAAAACTTGAAATTCGTCATCGCGGTCTTCGCCTCTGCGCTCGCCTTCTTGATCTCGACGTCCGCGTGCTTGAGCGCAAGCTCGACCTCTTTCGACGTCTGTATGTCGAGCTTGACGTCTTCCGCGTTTTCCGGTGGGGTCATCGCCAGCGTGGCTAATGGCTTGGTCGCCTCGACGATGGATGGCTTGGCCGGAGTGGAAGCCGTGACCGTCGCCATGTGCCAGGCATGGGCGGTCGAGGACACCGAACTGCAAAGCTCCACACGCCGATGCACGGTTCTCACCGCAACGGTGACGGGGCGAGCCAGCCCCTTCCTCTTTTCCGGCCGGGGCTCCGTCCTTGCGACGTCCTGCGCGGGGGCCGCAACGGAAGTGAGCTGCACGGGCTGTGGTTGAGCGGGTGGATCGATGACCTTTTCGATCTTCGGGCCGGCGGCTGCGACGGCGGCGGTAACGACCACTCCAACCGAAAACAGTCCGACCGTCGCGGCTCGACCCATGGGCCGGCGGTTCTGACCGTCGGCCAAAACCGATTCGAGCCTCTCGCGAATCGGCGCCTTTCGCGCCATGGCCATTGCTGCAAGACTTCTTCCCGAGCGGACGGCCCGCGCGACGTCGAGGAGATGAGAAGCGTAGTCTTCCGGAAGACAGCCCAGGGTCAAAACGCGGTCGTCGGCGGCTCTTTCGCTCTCGGCCTCCAGCGCGCGGGTCAAGAACCATGCGCCGGGATGGAACCAGTAGAGGGCGCAGCAGAGGCGTGCCATGGTCTGGGTGAGCCAGTCGGCCCGTTCGATGTGGGCCATCTCATGCAGCACGACCGATCGAAGACGATCTTCGGGCCATTGATTGGCCGTGTCGGGAAGCATCATGACCGGTTGGCGCCAGCCCCAAGTCATCGGCGGCTGGCCGGGTGAGCCGATCAGCAGCTGCAGGTTCTTACCAGCGGTCAACTTTTGAACCTGGTCACGCAGCGGACCCTCGGGCATGGACGGCCGTCGGGAGCGCTCTTTTGCCACGGCTTTCAGGCCAAACATCACGCGCGCGGCAAAGCAGAGCGAGCCCAGCCCCCAAAACAGGGCCCAGGCCGGTAGGGAGGGCCCGCCCGGAGCCGGCGCCGTCTGAACGACGGCGTCCGGCTGGGTCAGCGCCTCCTCAGGTGCGGCTTGGAGTTCGACGTGACGAACCCAAACCCACGGAACTTCCCAGCGCGGCAAGGCCACTTCCAATACGGGCAGCGCCAAGAGCGAGGCAAGGCAAATCAGTAGAAAGGCATGACGGCTCGCAGCGGATCCCTTCCGCAGCGCGACAAGACCCAGGAGGCCGATGGCCACCACAACGGTCGATTTAGCGGCTAAGTCAAGCAAAAGATTCAATTCCGTGGTCACCGGGGTGTTTCCTTGGAGCGTCGTGCCTGGTCGATAATCGCGGAGAGTCGATCGAGCTCGTCGTCGCTCAGATCCGCGTCCTGGTCGTCGAGAAAGGTACGAACCGCAACCTCCAGACTCCCGCCAAAGAACGTCGTCATCACCTGGTCCAGGGCTGACCTGGCGGCCGATTGGCGAGATTCGGCGGGAAGGTAGAGATAGCGCTTCCCATCTTCCTCATGCTTTACGTGTCCCTTGTCTTCAAGGATTCGCAAGATAGAACGCACGGCAGAGTAGGAAGGAGGAGTGGGCATGTTTTCCATCACCTCGACGGCGGTGGCTTTGCCCAAACGGTGAAGCGCATCCAGCACCTCTCGCTCGCGCCTGCTCAGCCCATGGCCGATCATTCGCGGCATCTATCGAACCTTCCTCAGAGACGTCATTCTTCTATTCTCGCTTATTCTTATCCGGCGAGCATTGCGACCGGCCGCAGCCTGTTCGGCTTTGCTTCGCTCACTTTGCCAAGGCTTGTCGGTATCGGCATGGCTTTCGGGTGCAACGTGCCGAATCTCAATCGAACGTTCTCCGACAAGAGCTTGACGATCGTTCGATGTTCCATATCCTGAACCATCGGATCCTCATCGCTCTTTGCGGCGGGATGACCCAAGTTGTACGCAGCAAGCTGGCCTCCCCCGACCATTCCGCAGACTAGCCCGATACAAAAGGCAATCTGAACTGCCTTACCCATGTTGTTGTTTCGCCTCCCTCATTTGGCTCGCCGAACCCGCTATTTTCGGCCCAGCGATAGATTGGATGGCCAAAAATCGGTCGCCGCAAGATCTGCCAGCTATCCGTTCCCGGTCCAACACCTTCGATACGCGCCTGTTTCGCGGGCTTGTTCCTTCCCAGGCCCATTGACCCGGAAATGCCGAAAGATATCAGTCCCGCCAAGGTCAAACACATTAAGAAAACCTTCATAGACATCGCGACTCCTTTGCTTGCCCTGTGATTTCGATTCGACACTCGTAGCCCTGCACGGCTACTTGTGCTTCTTGTTGGCCTTTATGTGGATCGGAGGAACGTTGACGTGGATCTCCGGGACGTCGACATGGATGTCCGGCATGTTCATGTGGAACTCCGGAATGTCGATCTTGATTTCGGGGATATCGATCTGCTGGCCTTTTTCATGAAAGTGCATGGCCGGGACGTGAACATGGACCGCCGGAACGCGGATGTTCATCTTGGGAACATGGACATGGATCGGCTTGACGTCGGTGTGAATCGCCGGGACGTCGATGTCGTGATCCAGCTTCTGGTCCTTCATCTCCTTCGCCATCTCGACGTTGACCTCTTCGTTGATCTC
>DASZPA010000294.1:0-13591 GCA_035550555.1 Fimbriimonas sp. | reverse complement strand
CGGGACATCGGCTCATGCCAATGGGAGAAACGCAGCTCATCTAGATTGAGATCGTCCAATCGTGTGTCCAACAGCATGGAATCTCCATGGGGACTTGCTTCGTCATCGAGGTCCCCTGTGTGAAATCATCTCCTGAACGAAGAGCTTCAATCGGTTGAATGACTCGAAGAGATTATTTCGGAGCGAATCGCATCCGGGACCGAATTCGAGGGGCGGATATTCCGCGTTCTCGGGGGCCGCTCCCTTCCAGTTCGCCATCTCTTTAAAGGCATTCTCGAAATCGAAGTCTTGGGACCGGTTGTAGAGGTGGATTTTGAGGGAACAGTCGCCTCCGGGTCCTCGAACTCCGGTTCGAAGGCGATAAAAGCATCCCCATGTGGTCGACCTTCGCAGTAAGTCTGGGTTCACGAGTGAGGCTCCAGCTAACGGAATGGCGAAGGAGGTTCGATCGCCCACAAAGTAAAGACCGCCGTCCGCCAGCCACATCTGACCCTCATCCCGGCCCGTGGTACGGCCTCCCTGGCAGACCTCCAACTTGACGATGCGCTGAAGGTGGCCGTCGGAGATTGGAGACATCATTCCTGAGGGCGGCCCGATAAAGTTCTTGGCCAAGATCGCAAAGCCTCTGGCAATGATCCAAACCACCCCGTACAGCAGCAGGCACGAGTAGAAGAGGCCGCCCAAAACCCCGACATCAAAATGGCCGCCATTTGCGTACACGATCTGCGAAACGGCGATACAGATAGCGCCGAATGCGAAGAGGGACCATTTTGCAGTAGAGGCGACGGAGTCGATCTTGCTGGGGCAGCATGTGGCCGGTCGCCTTAGCCTGCTCTGATACATCGGCTCATGCCAGCGCCCATGGCGCAGTTCCAGCCGGTCTCGCACCTCCACAGATTTATTCTATGCGGCCTTTCAGGGCCGGAGGGACTTGAGTCCATGGCCGCCCCAATCGAACGATCAAACAGTGCATGGTACATTCCGGACTCGTTGAAAGGGTCTGAAGAGATCGTTGTGGTCGGCGGCGGGTTCGCGGGAGTGGAGGCCGCTTGGGCCGCTGCCGAGCGTGGAGTCCGGGTGTCGCTTTACGAGATGCGCCCGACGACCATGACGCCGGCCCATACCACCGAGTACTTGGCAGAGCTCGTCTGCTCCAACTCCCTCAAATCCAAGCTTCCGACGAGTCCCGCGGGGCGTCTGAAGGAGGAGATGAGGGCGCTCAATTCCCTCATTCTGCGAATCGCCCACCTGCACGAGGTTCCCGCCGGGGAAGCTCTGGGAGTCGATCGGGAGGCGTTCGGCAAAGCCGTCACAGAAGCGATCGCCAACCATCCGCGAATCGAGCTCCGCCGTGAGGAGCTCAAACCCGATCAGATTTCAGGCTTTCTTACCCAGGGAAAGATCGTGGTTCTCGCCACCGGCCCCCTGACATCCCCCGAAGTCAGCCAATGGCTGGCCAGAATTACGGGCAGGGACCATCTCTACTTTTACGACGCCGTGAGTCCCACTGTAGACGCTGCCAGCGTTGACCGCACGATCGCCTTCTCTCAAAGCCGGTACGGAAAGGGCGAGGGCGACGACTATTTGAACTGCCCTTTCGACAAGGAGCGGTACCTCGCCTTCGTGCACGCTCTGGTGTCGGCCGAGCGCGCTCCTATCCACGCGTTTGAGGCGGGAGGCCGCAGAGACGCAAAGGGCGAGATCGAAGACGCCTTCCTGGAGAAGATCAAATACTTCGCCGGCTGCACTCCCATCGAGGCGATCGCCGAAGCAGGGGAGCGATCGCTCGCGTTCGGAAACTTCAAGCCCGTCGGCCTGACCGATCCGAGGACCGGGCGAAGGCCCTATGCCGCCCTGCAGCTTCGGCCCGAAAACAAGGAGAAGAGCCTCTATAGCCTCGTGGCGTGTCAGACCCGTTTGAAGTGGGGAGAGCAGAAGCGGGTCTTTCGTATGGCGCCTGGCCTCGAGAATGCCGAGTTTGTGCGTTTCGGGGTGATCCACCGCAACACGTACCTCGAGGCGCCCACCGTGCTCACCGCCGACCTGGAGATGCGGGACGTTCCGAACCTCTTCGTGGCCGGGCAGCTCACGGGAGTGGAGGGCTACGTCGAGAGCGCCGCCATGGGAATCTACGCGGGTCTCGTTGCCTCCCGGCGACTGCAAGGTCTGGAAACCCCGGCGCCGCCGAGAGCATGCGCCTTCGGCTCACTACTGTCCCACCTGCAAGATCAAACGCCCCGCGAGTTCGCACCGATGAACGTCAACTGGGGTCTGTTCCCTGAGCCTTTGGAGGATTTCAAAGACAAAGGCAAGCGTCGTGAAGCGAAGATGATAAACGCAATATTGTCATTTGCAGGCTGGCTTTCGTCAACTTCAGGTTAAGGCTCGAAAAGCGGCGGTAGCTTTCTGATACCGGTCGGGCGATTGGCCCGGCCTATTTACCGCCTTCCGAAGAAGCGAGGCGTTGATCGAATGGAGACCAGGGGTTCCTACCCTGAGGACCTCTTGGATTTGAGGGGATTCCTATGATCGCTATTGCAAAACTTACTTCCACAAAGCTGGCGGCTGTGGTGGCTTTGGCCCTTCTGGGAGCCATAAGTCTCGCCCAAGACGTCAAGCTCACCATCCTCCACACAAACGACACTCACGGCCACCTGCTTCCCTACAGCTATCCCGACGTGTTCAACCCCGGAAGCGACCTTGCGCTCTTAAAAGACCGGCACGACATCGGAGGCGCGGCACGGCGCTCCACGCTGGTCCATGAAATTCGAGCGGAAAAGGGCCACGAGACACTCTTGATCGACGCGGGCGACATCTGCGACGGAACTCCTCTTTCGGTGGAGTATCACGGCGACGCCGACGTAGCGGCCATGAATGCCATCGGCTATGACTTTGCCTGCCCGGGGAACCACGAGTTCAACAACACTCTGGACCAGGTGCGCCACCTCCAGGAGGAAGCCAAGTTTCCCATGGTCTCGGCTAATACCGTCGATGCCGGCGGCAGATCGGTCTACCCGCGTTACGTGATTCGACAGGTTGGGGGCGTTTGGATTGCCGTCTTCGGACTGCTCACCTACGATGCCCACACCTATCCGGCGGCGAAGCAAGGCTTGCGAATGGAACAGCCGATCGATGCGGCGAGGGAGCTGGTTCCCGAGCTTCGCAAGAAGGCGGACATCGTGATCGCGGTCACCCATATTGGCGTCGATGAGGACGAGAAGCTCGCCGCCGAAGTGCCAGGAATCGATGTGATCGTAGGGGGTCACTCCCATACGCTCCTTTCCAAGCCTGTTCTGATCCCGCATTTGGGCGACAAGACGCCCAATTCGATTCACGGAACGCTCGTGGTGCAGGATTTTCAATGGGCGGGAACGCTGGGGCGCCTCGATCTCACGTTGCACCACCAGCCAGCAGGAGGGTGGACGGTCTCCAAATACATGGGCAGCCTTCTTCCCGTCACGAAATCCGTACCCGAAGATCCGTCCGTGGTTCAAGTCGTATCGAAATTCTGGGATCCGATTGCGGCCAAGTACGGGGTTGTCGTCGGCCAGGCTGACGGCGATTTCGCTGAAAAGGGGTCCGACCTTGCCGAGTACAACCTGGTCTGCGACGCCGTTCGAGAGCAGATTGGCGTCGACTTCGACATCGAAAACATGGGCGGCGTGCGTGCCACTCTGCCGAAAGGTCCCGTCACGTTCGGCGATTTGGCCACGGTCGACCCGTTTGGGGACAAAATCGTCACCTTCCACGCGACCGGTAAGCAGATCAAGGCGATTCTCGTTAAGGAGATGCCGCCGGTGTCCGGCATTCGTTACACCGTCGACGACGGAAAGCTGACCAGCGCCACCATCGACGACAAGCCCATCGAGGACGATCGGGTGTACTTCGGCGCGACCAACGACTACTATGCCAAGTTCATCCTAAAGGGGATCGCGGACCAGACGGTCACGAACAAGCCCCGCCTCGAAACCACCATCGCCTACATTCGGAAGCACGCCACCATCCGGCCTTGCTACGACGGAAGAAGGGTGATCAAAGGAGACTCGGCGAGCCCGCCTCCGTAGGCACTTCCGGATTTCCATATTCAGCCTGGGGTGGGAGCGGCGAAGCGCGCGCAACTCACCAGTCGGTCCAATCGCCGAGGTAGAGGACCTCTTCCTCCAGCCTCACTCCAAACCTTTCAAAAACGCATTCCCGGGCGTGGCGGGCCAAGCGGCGGATCTCGGTGGCCGTGGCGCCGGCGACGTTCAGGATGAAGTTCGCATGCCTCACTCCCAACATTGCGCCCCCGATGCGAAATCCCTTCAAGCCGGCCGCCTCGATAAGAAATCCGGCCGGCACGACCCCGGCGGCCCTCATTCCAGGGGTTAGGCCCGGAATCGATTCGGCTAGAGCCGCATCGACGACGTTCTTGAAAAAGCTGCCCGCGCTGGGACTTGGCGGCTGCTTGCTGATGCGCTGCCGTTGATACTCCCTCGCCTCGTCGTAGATCTTCTTCGGCTCGCCATGCGGAAGCTTCATGGCTATACGGATCATGACGGCGTGGGGGGGCGCAGGGCGCCGAAACACGCTGTCCCGGTAGGAAAACTCCATCCACGAGGGGTCGACCCAGCGGGCTTCCCCATTCTCAACGATTTCGACGCCTGTCAGAAACTCGCTCACGCAGCTGCGATAGGCTCCGGCGTTGCTCACAAGCGCGCCGCCGACGGTACCAGGGATTCCGACGGCGAACTCCAATCCCCGCAGCCCTGCCTGAGCGGCCTTTAAGAAAAGCTCCTGGAAGCCCGCGCCACTGTCGGCCACCACGTCCCCGTTTCGCGCAATCGCGATCGATCGGGTCCGGTTGAGAATGACGAGGCCCGAAACTCCCAGGTCGGCGGGCAAAATGTTGCTTCCCGACCCGACAACCGTGCTCTTGAAGCCCATCTTCTGGGCAAAGCTCGCGGTCTCCATCAGGTCTTCCGAGGTGCAGCACTCTCGGAACAGCTCGGCAGGACCTCCGGCACGCAGCGTGGAGAAGGGCCGCAGCGACACATTCTTGAGGATCGTCGGCTTAACCACTCTGAATCCTTGCGAGGGGCTTCTTCGACGTGGAGATGCTGGGCTCAATGAGATAGTGGGGCACAAGCTCGACTGGCGCCACGGGCGCCAGCGAGCCGACCAGCTTGGAAACGCCTTTTGCCATCGGCCTGCGGTCGCCGCCTTCGAAGCCATACCCTACCGCCCCTTCGGGGCATTGCATGGTCCGGAAAGGGTCCGAGCCGACCATCCGCACAAAATACTCGCCTCTCCGGCTTGGCAATACCACCGTGCTGCCGGCATCCACGAGGTCGAAGCTGTCCACACCGGCACACATGGCCCCTTGGTTCCAAGCCAGAGTCTTGGCTAACACGACGCCCACTCGGACACCTGTAAAGCTGCCGGGACCGATGTCGGCCGCGAAGAGCCGGAAGTCTTCGAGGCTCAGGCGACTTTCTTCAAGGCCCCTCTCCAGGAGGGCCAGGCACGCGGTGCTTGCTCGCATGGAGGCCTCCTCTTCTCCCGACCACAGCACCTCGCCAGTCTCCCTCACCAAACAGACGCTGGACAAGGAGCTGGAGCTGCTGAAGGCCGCGATCACTGAGGAGACTCGATGCTGGTCTGGCCGATCAGCTCCTGAAGGAGCTTTCGCTGCGCCGATGCGCTGGGGCCAGGAATGGGTCGGCAGGTGGCCAGGAAGTAGAAGTCGCCGGATTTGCCGATGGCCTCGTAGCTGATGATGTTCCCTTTCGCGCCGGAGCCCTCGCGCCAGACGCTGGACACGACACAGTTGGCCTGGTTCGGTGCGGCCGCCGTGTCTTGCCTGGAAGAGACCGTCGTGAAGTCGTTAAGACTCACTGCCGAGGCCTTGACGAGCGCGGTCATGGGAGGATCCGAGTCCAACACGGAAAACACCTTCACGTCGACCGCGTAGGGGAGGCCGGCGTTCGAAAGCTGAAGCGTGTTGCCGTCGATATGGCTTGCGGACCAACCCTTTGGAATACGAAGAAGCACGTTCTTCGTCGATACCACGAGGGGCGTCGAGATGGGTGCGAGAATGGGTTTGGGTGGGGCGCCGGGTGAAAAGATGACGTGCTTGGCGCCTGGGTCGGCCACCGGCTGAGCGACTTTGGGATGGTCAGGGTCTTGTTCGGTCGGGAGCTGGTTGTTCGTTGTCCGCAGCGTCTCCATCGCCTGCGTAAATTCGTACTGGTCCTTATCGAAATCGCCTGTTGGACCCGTCAGCCGGAAGAGCAGCTTGTCAGGGGCATCGTTATAGAGGAGGCCCGTCAAAGTCGTTTTCTGAACACCGTTCTCGGTATAGGAGATGCGCGTAAGGAGAAGTGGAACGCCAAGAATCTCCTGATCCCACTGACGATCGACCGTTCGGTTCAGATCCTTATTCGCGTCGGCTTGAACCTGCTGCCACGTTTCCTTGCTTCCAGAGAACTCCGCCCGCATGACGAGAAGCTCCGCATCTTGAGAGGAGCCGGCCAGGGGAAGCAGAAAGTGGGCCGTATCATCGGGCTTACCCTTCTTTCGGCCCCGCTTCTTTTTATCGACCGGAGCGTTGGGTTTCTCAAGAAGCCAAGTTGATGGATGAGTAAACGACAATCCGAGCTGTTTATCTGTATAGATCTGCTTGTCTAGCACCGGAGTTTGTTGGAAGGTTGCTCCTGCTAAAACGGAAAAGGCAACTAGGGCAGTCATCATAGGCTATACCGGTAAGTTTATCAGATTCGTTCCTGGCGAGTCCTCAGTGAGGCGCCTCGCCAAGGTTTCCTACGCATGAGCTACGGCTTCGACGAGGCCGATGTTCGGATGATGGAGCGCAATTGCGTTCAAAACGCCCGCCTCTTCCACTTCCGTGAGCGGTACGAGAGGCAATCGCACCTTCCTGCAATCGAAGCCAAGCAGGCTCGCGGCGAACTTGATCGGCACCGGGCTCGGAGCGCTGAATGCGGCCTTCGTGAACGGAATCAGGCTCTTGTGGAGCTTGGCGGCCTCGGCCGGATCCGAAGAAAAGACCTCGATCATCCGCTTGATCGTCGAGCCCACGACATGCGCCGTCACACTGACCAGCCCATATCCTCCGACGCTTAGGATGGGCAGCGTCAACGCGTCGTCGCCGCTGTAGACCCGAAAGCCGGCAGGCGCCTGGGCGCACACGTCCGCGATCTGGCCGAGGTTGCCGCTGGCCTCCTTGACGGCCACAATATTCGGAATCTCCGCGAGCCGCAGCAAAGTTGGCGTCTCGAGGTTGATCGACGAGCGCGGGAAGATGTTGTAGAGCATCACCGGCAGGCCGGTCTCGGCCGCCACCGTGCTGAAGTGCGCGTATAGTCCGTTCTGGCCGGGCTTGTTGTAATACGGGTTCACTAGCATGATGCCGTGGGCTCCGTGCTTTTCACCAGATCGGGTGAGTCGAATGCTCTCTTCCGTCGAATACGTTCCTGCGCCGAAAACCACGGCCGCCCGGTCGCCGACCGCGTCGAGGACGGTGTCCAGGAGCTTGAATTTCTCGTCTTCGCTGAGCGTCGGACTCTCGCCGGTCGTTCCGTTAACGACGATGCCGTCGTTCTTCTGAACGTCCACCAGGAAGGCCGCGATCTTGCCCGCTTCCCTGTAGTTGACGCCTCCGTCCGAATCGAACGGTGTGAGCATCGCCGTGAGCAAACGCCCCCAGTCGCGGGGAGCAAAGAAGGCACCCATATAAAGATGGTACTCAGAACAGCCGGTCACCGTTCGCATTTGAGCCGACCGCCGCTTGCGGCCGCTGCCGGGGATCGGCCCGCGTGGCCGGGAAGGCCCTGACTATTTGCTCGAATAGATCTTGGTAGGGTCGGCTCTCAGACGCTCTTCGAGCTCGCGGAACGGAATGTATTTTCCGCTTCCGTCGACGTTCGCCTCGAGACCATTGCCCTTCGACCACGGCATGCTGTCGTAAAACATGACGGTTCGCGCCGGGACGTCACTGACGCAGATTCCACCGAGCTTCGTGTTCGCCAGAAGCTCTCCTCCGTTCGGATTCTTTGAGGAGAAGATGCCCCTTTCTTGGGCGTAGGGCGAAAGATAAGGACGAAGCTGGTTGGCAGAGAGCATGTGAGCCGGCAAGAAATCGTCGTAGTCGCTCGCGTACATGAGGGCGCTGAGAGCCAAGCGCTTGATGCCGCGAAGACCGGGATCGTACATCAGGCCTCGCTCGGGACGGGAGTCCAAGAAAGCTCCCACGGCTAGAAGACCGCAAGTCGTAAGAACGCCGAAGGCCGCTGTCAGCTTTGCCCAGGCCGGCCAACGTTTCCGAGGTCGAGAAGGTTCCACACTGGAGCGCTGCTCCGGAATCCACGTCGATTCGAAGAGACCTGGCACTTCACGGGCTTCCCTACTTGTCCCTTCGAGCGCGTCGACGACCTCGGTCGGTGGGTGGATTCTCTTCTCAGCCGCCCACCGTCGCAGCACATCCATCGCAACGGGACCATAGCGCTGGCCATTCACCTGGACGAAATACTGATTCAGTACCGGCCTCCGGTCTGCCATACACCCACTATATAGCCCGCGTGATCGCTCCCCAAGAGCGGCAGGCTCTAAGCCTCACCGCTCAAAGAGGGTGCTTATTCGCCGCCAAGACACTAATTGGCGCTCGGATCTAGCCCATTGGTTGGGGCGGGCGAAGTGGGATCGCGGGCGAGAAGGTCTTGGACCGTTTGGAACGGCTTCAGGCCGGCGTGGCCATCGCCGTAGCATGCAAGGCCCTCGGGCCCGGTCTCCGATTCCCACGGTTTGCTATCGAAAAAGAGAACCGTATCTGAAGGATCGGGGATCTTCGCCTCAGACATACCTCCCACGGCGCGGTTTCCCGAGATCTCGCCACCCGACGGGTTCGAAGAATTGAAGATCGCTTGAGACTTCGCATACGGCGCGATATAGGGCTTGGCCGCAACGGCGCTTTCCATTACAGGCGGGTAGCGGTCGTCGAAGTCCACGGTGTACATGACCGTGGCGAGTCCAAGGTCTTTCATATTTCGGAGGCCCTGGTCTCTCAGCTTGCGATCATCCTGCTTTTTTGCCGTAGCCACGGCCTTTGTGGCGGCGGCTTTTGCCGAAGTAAACACGGGAAAAAGCATTGCCGCGAGAAGGACAAGGACGAGGACTCCCAGCCCGGCCAAGACGGTGAGGACGATGGCCCATGCGGGCCAGCCCTGCTTTGCACGAAGACGTTCGCCACTCGGCTCTGAACCCAAGGGCGGAGCCTGCGGAGGCGGCGCTTTCGCCGCCGGCGGTTCGGTTTGAACCGGCTCGGCAAAGAGGTCGGGAATGTCACCCGCCGCGACTTGCGAGTCGTCCGAAGCGGACGTGAGCTTGGTCTGGCGATGGACTCGACCCTCTCCGACCCACTGTTTGAGTGTGTCGAGACTCACCGGCCCGTATCGCTCCTCCCCAACTTCTACAAAGAATTGACTTTGTCCCGTCCCGTCATCTGACACGGAGACACTATATACCGGACTTAGGCACTGAGACCGCAGCGCCAAGTTGCGTCTTAGCCTTGCGAGCCGTCGTTCGCTCCGTTCTGCTGCGGAGCTCCGCCATCGGCGCCAGAACCACTATCGGGGGGATAAGCCGGGTTGGGCACGGAGTCTTGATTGGGATAGTTTCCAGGCACGGGGCTCGAGCCGGTGTCAGGCGAAGTTGGCGTATTTGGCACGCTTCCCGCATCTGCGCCGACATCGGCGGGCGGGGCCACTTGCACCGGCGACTCTTGAGGGATCGGCGGAAAGGGATTGACGCTGAGCAGCGCCTGAAGCTGCATGAACGGCGACCTGGCCGCGTGACCGTCCACGAAAGACGCAAGCGCCCAAGAGGGACGCCAAGGTTTCTCATCGAAGAAGAGGACGGTCTGGCGGGGCGCTGCGACCGCAGTCACAAGATGGTTCGACAAGACTCGATTCCCCAGGATCTGACCGCCGTCCGGATTCAGCGACTTGAAAATCCCCTTGTCCATTACGTAGGGCGAGAGATAGGGCTGCGTCTGAAGCGCCGTGTCGAGGCGAGCAGGAAAGGCGTCGTCGTTGTCTTCTGAGTAGAGAAGGACACCGATGGCGAGCTGCTTGAGGTTGGTCACGGCCTTCGCTTCGTGAGCGGCCACCCTGGCTTGGGCAAAGACCGGTATGACGATGGCTGCCAAGATGGGGCAGCAGAGAACTCCCATGCCTCCAAACACAGCAAGAAGGATTGCCCAGACAGGCCAGCCTTTTTTGACTGGCGCCGACTGAGCAAATAATGGTGTCACAGGCGCCGAGGGAGCCGGTCTGGCTTTTGCAGGCGGCGCCTGTACGGGTGGCGTCGTTGAGACTGCGAAGAGGTCCGGCAGGCTCTCTGCCTTGATTCGGTTTTCGCTGACGCTTTCGATCAGGTCGGTCTGACGTTCGACACGTCCCTCCATCACCCAGCGCTTGAGCTGCTCCAAACCCACCGGCCCATATCGCTGGCCGTTTACCTCGACAAAGTACTGATCGGAGCCGGGATTGCCGTTCGCCACACGACAACTATATAACTCTAGCGATGGGTCCTGGTGGCACCGAAGGGATTGAGAGCGAGACGCGGACGGAGCTGCGACCAATCGATGAAGCGAACCTTTCCGTCAGCGTAGGCGACGAGGGCTTCTCGTTTCCAAGGCTTGCTGTCATAGAAAACGATGGTGTCCTCGGGTTTCAGGATTGCCGCGAATTCCTTTCCTGCCAAGAGCGGATTTCCTAGGATCTCCCCTCCGTCGGGGTTTAACGATAGGCAGGCTTCATCGCTATACAGATAGGGATGCAGGTAGGGCTTGGCGCTTTGCGCACTCGACATCTCGGGTTGCAAGAGACCATCGTGGTCGTTGGCATAACGCATTTCCGCATTGAGGAGAGTCTGCATTCGTGAGTGGATCATGTCTAGGGGCGGCACGGGCGGATGTAGGTCGTCCCTGATGGCGAAATAGATCAGCTGCCCCACGATCGAAATTGGAATGAGGCTCAGGCAACCGAGATAGGCCACGGTAACCCAGTGCAGCTTCCTGGAGCTCTTCGGCGTATCCTCGCGACTCGCATCGTGCGTGACGTTCGCCACACGTTTACTATAGATAGCTCGCGGTGTTACCGGTGGGTCTTCGAGGCCGACGAGCATACAGATCGCGGCTCTATGGGCCTACGGACAGCTTCTTGGGAGGAGGAACCTTGATAACTGGATCTCGTTTGAGCTTCGCCGCAAGTTTGGAGGCGTCCGTCATGGCGTAGTGCGCGTCGGAGTAGCAAGCCAGCATGTATTCGGAGTGCCAAGGCTCGCTGTCGTAGAAAAGAACCGTCTCAGAAGGTTCGGCGATCGCGTCCAGATCGAGCCCACTGACTCGTGGGTTCCCGAGCGTCTCTCCACCCGCCGGATTCGCCGTGGTAAAGATGTCAAGTCCGGCGTCCTGCTCCGCGTATTTCTGGAGATAGGCTCTGGCGGCAGCGGCGGACTCCATGTGTGGCGGCAGGTGGTTGTCGTTGTCGTTCGCATACATAAGCGATGCCAGCCCCAAGAGGTGCATGTTGCTCATGGCGGCGTCCTCTTTTGCGGCAAGCCTGGCTTGGTTAAAGACCGGAACGAGGAGTACCGCCAGCAGCGCAAACACAGTTGTTGCGATCGCGGCTCGTGCCCACAAGGACCAATCTCTGGGCCGCACCGGAATTGGCGGCCTTGGATAGTATCGAGACTCGTTCCTGTTTCCATTCCACGCCATCGCTACTCCTTCGGACGTCCTGCAAACCCGGGAAAGGTCGTCCCGAGGCACCTCCCGGCGCTTGTTAAGGCAATTTCTGAGGCAGGCCTTCTTTTTCCCGCGCAAATTTGAGATAATTGCGCAATCGTTCTGCAGCGTCGCGAGCGGTGGATAGGGGCGGCGCGACGCAATGTTAAGCCGCCTTCTTCGCAGAGGAGGAGTCCTTCCGAATCGCGGAGATTCGGGTTATTTTCTGGAGGAAGAACGATTTGAATTCAAAGCAAGCCGTAGATTTCGTGGCTGAGAACGACGCCCAGATCGTGGACATTCGGTTCACCGACCTGATGGGCACCTGGCAGCACTTCAGCATCCCTGCCAGCCACTTCAGCGAAGACAAGTTTGAGGACGGGTTGGCGTTCGACGGTTCGAGCATTAGGGGTTTTCAAACTATTAATGAGTCGGACATGCTGCTGGTCCCGGATCCGGACAGCATGTTCATGGACCCGTTCACCGATGTGGCGACCGCCGTCGTGGTCTGCAATATCGAAGATCCGCTCACCCGACAGCCCTACCCCAAGGATCCGCGCTACACCGCGGTCAAGGCTGAGCAGTACCTGAAGTCGACCGGCATCGGCGACACCGCGTTCTTCGGCCCCGAGGCGGAGTTCTTCGTATTCGACAGCCTGCTGTTCGGCAACGGTCCGGACGGAGCGTTCTACAAGATCGACTCCGACGAGGCGTTTTGGAACTCCGGAAAGGAAGGCAACACGGGCTTCACCATCAAGGTCAAGGGTGGTTACTTCCCTGTCGCCCCCGTGGACAAGCTCCAAGACCTGCGAACGCAGATGGTCCTGAAGATGATCGAGGCCGGCATCGACGTCGAGATGCACCACCACGAGGTCGCTTCAGCGGGCCAGTGCGAGATCGACATGCGGTTCGACACGCTGGTCACGATGGCCGACAAGCTGATGAAGTACAAGTACATCGTCAAGCAGACGGCCTATCAGAACGGCTACACCGCCACGTTTATGCCCAAGCCGATCTTCGGCGACAACGGCAGCGGCATGCACTGTCACCAGTCGATCTGGAAGAACGGAGAACCCACGTTCTACGACGAGACCGGCTACGGCGCGCTCAGCGAGACCGCTCGGCACTACATCGGCGGTCTGCTCAAGCACGCTCCTGCGCTCCTCGCGTTCGCGGCTCCGACGACCAACTCCTACCGGCGGCTGGTGCCTGGCTACGAGGCGCCGATCAACCTGGTCTACTCAGCCCGAAACCGATCGGCCTGCGTTCGAATCCCGATGGTCAGCAAGTCGCCCAAGGCGAAGCGCGTCGAGTTCCGCGCTCCAGACCCGATGGCGAACCCGTATCTGACGTTCGCTGCCCTCCTCATGGCCGGCATCGACGGCATTCAGAACCGGATCGAGCCGCCAAAGCCGATCGACAAGGACCTGTACGAGCTGCCTCCTCTCGAGAAGGCGGCCATCACGCAGACCCCAGGCTCTCTTCGCGCCACTCTCACAGCGCTCGCAAACGACCACGACTTCCTTCTCAAGGGCGACGTGTTCACCACCGAGCTGATCGAGAGCTACGTGGAGTATAAGCTCGAGAACGAGTGCGACGCAGTCGACCTGCGGCCGCACCCGTACGAGTTCTATCTCTACGCGGACAACTAAGTTCGGAGTCTGCGAGTTGGAAAAAGGGCGCTTCACAAGGCGCCTTTTTTCGTTGCCGCTTGTCTCATACGTATCTTTCTCGTTGTTGCTTAACAAGGCTAGTGTTCTGAGTCATTAATCTCTCGGCATGCTTTGACTTGGTCGAGGATGGATTCGG
>DASZPA010000293.1:0-5356 GCA_035550555.1 Fimbriimonas sp. | reverse complement strand
CGGTAGCCCAGCCCTTCGTCGAGATCGGCCGTGCCACCGCTCAGCGAGTCCTTGAAAGGATTGCCACAAAGGGCGTCCAGCCCTCGCGACAGATTTTTCTTGATGCCCCGCTGATCATTAGAGAAAGCACGGGCGTTCCATTTGCCAACTTGCCTTCATCCAAATTGCCAGAGATCGGAGGTATTCATGAAAAACCGCAAAGCGTTCACTCTTATTGAACTGCTGGTAGTCATCGCTATTATCGCAATACTTGCTGCGATTCTATTCCCTGTGTTCGCCCAAGCAAAGGCGCAAGCCAAGTCCGCTTCTTGTCTTAGCAACCTAAAACAAGACACGTTGGCAATACTCATGTATTCCAACGACTATGACGACGATTTCCCCATGGGATCCATTAACTTCCATGGAGTATACGGCGTTTACTGGTCCGGTACGGGCTTCGTAGGTTGGCAGTATCCGTGCGGCGCCGGAGAGTGGGACTGCAACACGGCAGGCAACTCGATCCAACCTTATATCAAGAGCCAAACAATGGAGCTCTGCCCCGGCGTTGGCGGCGGCGAGTATAACGTTTACCGCTACTCGGCAGGCACCGTGCCGGATACGAGCTATACCTACAACGGCGACATCCAAGGCTATAGCTCGACGTCGGTTACGAATCCAACCTTGACCGTGGCCATGTGGTCGGGCGTTCTCAACAACAAGTTCGAGGGCCGCGTCACGCCGGCGCCCGTGCTCAACTGCGGCTTCGACCAGAATGGCTCGTGCATGTATGTGCCGAACCCGGACGGCAGCCTGCAAGTAAATGGCTCGACCGACTCGCCTGCCATCTACGACTATCCTGGAAGCAACTACGTCTGGCCCAGCTACTCGAAGTGGATCCACAACAATGGAGACAACATGTCGAATACTGACGGCCACGTCAAGTTCCACCACTTGTTGGGCGGTATCAAGGAAGACCCTTGGGCCTTTACAGGCCTGAACGGAAAGGCCGAGCAATCGACCAACAACTTCCCTGTCTACTTGAATGCTCCTGGCGGTCACGAGTGCCTCTTCGGCCCCGACGATCCCTGCGGACTCTAAAATCGAATAAAGAATATGACTAAGCTCTTAGTCTCGCTTGCTATCGGACTATGCCTGCTGATTGGTCTGGCTGGTTGCGGTCACGACGATACTTCGTCCGGCCCTCCGGGACCCGCAGTGGGGTCGACAACTCCGCAAGGAGGCGTCATCACGGTCGCCCCCCAGCATGGGAACCGGCCGCACATGGGTCCGCTGAACAAGTGAGCATCTTCGGGGGCGGGGATTTTTCCTCGCCCCGGTTCGTATGGATCACAGCGCCCCTCCGTGCGTGGAGAAAGTTCTGGACCCCGAATCACAGCTAGACGCGGCCGACCTTGCTCGAAAGCAGGGCGATTTCGAAACGGCATGCTGCATCTATGAGCAGGCCCTGCTTCGGGATTCCGGCTGCACGCGAGCGGCTGCCGGAATGGGCATCTGCCTTCAGAGGATGGGACGCAGAAGTGCGGCGCTCCAGTATCTTGCGAGTGTGGCCTCGGCAGGCTGCGACGATCCCGATCTCTTTGTGAGTCTCGGCAGCTGCTACTTCGGACTCGGCAAATGGGACGTCGCGGCCAACGCCTTCCGCCGCGCAATCGGCCTCAACCAAACCGCTGCCCAACCAAGGGTCTCGCTGGCCCACTGCCTGATCAAAATGGGCGAATCCGCCGAAGCCGAGGAAAATCTGCGCCAGGCGATAGAGCTCGATCCCAACCTCGCTTCGGCCCACGACCTGATGAGCTTCTTGCTCCCCGAGATCGGCCGGTTCGACGAGGCGAAAGAGTTTGCGCGCCGCGCCTCCCAGATCGAGCCCGATAACCCTGCCTATGCCGTCCGATACGTTTACGGCGGCAAAGTCACGCTGGATGATCTTGCATTCGTCGAGCGGCTCGAGGCCATGGCCCGGTCAAAAGACATCTCTGCGGCGAACCGCATTCGCGTCGAGTACGGTTTGGGAAAGGCAATGGAGGACTTGGAGCGGTTCCAGGAGTCGCTCGGGCACTACTTACGGGCCAACTCCCTCGCCGGCAAAGAGATGAGAAGCCACGGACAGGGCTTCAATTCGGACGAGCACGTCAGAGAAGTCGACTATCTCATCGACGCCTTCTCCAAGAACGAATTGAAACGGCGTGCCCCACACGGATCTGAGAGTGAGCTTCCGGTGTTCATCGTCGGGATGATGCGCTCGGGGACCACGTTGACCGAGCAGATCCTCTCCAGTCACCCGCAGGTCGGCGGCGCCGGTGAGCTCGACTTCTGGATCAAAGAAGGCCCGCGCAGCCTTCAGGCAAGCTCATCGGCAATCCGCGCGACAACGGAAGAGTATCTTCGGCTCCTCGAACGAACCTGCCCCGAAAAGGCCCGCGTGTGCGACAAGATGCCGCAGAACTACATGAGCTTGGGCCCCATCCATTCGGCGCTGCCAAATGCCCGTATCATCCATTGCCGGCGCGACGCCCGAGACACCTGCCTCTCGATCTTCACCGTACCGTTTGCCTTCCACCCGCCCTTTGCGTACTCGTTCAAGAACCTGGCGGGTGCCTATCGCCAGTATCAGCGGCTGATGGACCACTGGCGACAGGCACTTCCTCCGAACCGGCTTTTGGAAGTGGACTACGAGGAGCTCGTCGCGGATCAGGAAGGGGTCACGCGGCGAATGATCCAGTTCTTGGGCCTCGAATGGAGCGACCTTTGCCTCCAACCCCAAAACAACAACCGCCTGGTCACCACCCCCAGCCGATGGCAAGTCCGCCAACCCGTCTACAAGAAATCCGTGTCCCGCTGGAAACGCTTCGAGCCTTGGCTAAGGCAGGTCGAGGACTGGAGGTACGTCGATGAGCTGTAGCATCCGCCCCCGAACACCCCACCAAAAACCAACCCGACAAAGCATCTACAAAGGCGTCCATCCCGACCCAACCTCTCCCCATGGGAGAGAGGTCCGGTGAACGCTCGCCCGCCGAAGCTCTCGCGAAGGCTGGTGAATAGCGGCAGAGGGGTCTCTCCAGAACCGTCGCTGTCAGAATTCAGAACAATATTCCTG
The DNA here is from genome assembly GCA_035550555.1 of Fimbriimonas sp. GTDB lineage: Bacteria > Armatimonadota > Fimbriimonadia > Fimbriimonadales > Fimbriimonadaceae > Fimbriimonas. Next base: position 2,262 of record DASZPA010000293.1, on the reverse strand, counting down.
CCTGAGAGAGGCGAGTCCGCCATTGCGGTGGGGGACGATGATCTAGCAGAACCCGCCAGACCCAACCTCGCCCTCTGGGGGAGAGGTCGGTGAGCACCTGCCCGCCGAAGCTCTCGCGAAGGCTGGCGCGAACCGGCAGAGGGGTCTTCCGGTCCGAACACGCCAAAACTCCACACCGCTACCGACTAGCCCAAACCCTGGGTCAGCGCCCCAACATCTCTCCAGACCAACCCCGGAAGGGTTCGACAAAGCCACTACAAAGGCGCCCATCCCGCACACCCCAAAGCCCAAACCTCGCCCTCTGGGGGAGAGGTCGGTGAGCTGCCGAACCGGGAGAGGGGTCGCTCCGGGACCATCCGAGCCAAAAGTCCGAAAGATCCCCCTGCCACAGAGAGACCAGTCCCCTCCCGCTAAGGCATCCCCTCCACGCCAAAACTCACCATCACCCCAGGAACGCCGCGAAGCGGTGACCTCCGCCAGCCCTCAGCGACCTCCCACGGCTGAACCAGAGCCCCAAGAAACACGCGTCCATCGACGCCAGGAACCTGAATGACCACAAAGCTGATCGAGGCCGACCGCGCCTTCGCCTCCGGACGTCTCGACGAAGCCGCTCGCCTTTGCGAAGCCGCTCTTCTCCAAGACAAGGACAGCTTCGCCGCTCTCCTTCTCCGGGGCGCCATCCTGATCAAACAGAGACGCTTCAACGACGCTCTACCCGCCCTGCTAAGGGCACAGGAGCTCGACCAAGGAACGGGGAAGCCGGCCCTATGGCTCTCTCGGGCCCTTCGACAGCTCGGACGCATCGAAGAGGCCGCCACTGAAGCGCGACAAGCGGCAGAAGCAAGTCCCAACGACCCGGCCGCTCAGTATCAGCTCGGCATGTGCCTCCTGGAAATGGGGCTGGCTGAGGAAGCGGCAACCTGTTTCCAACGCGTCGTGCGCCTGGACCCGAGGTCCCACCAGGCGCACCAAGGCCTGGGCGCCGCGCTGAAGGCCCTCGGAAGAAACACGGCCGCAATCACAGCCCTCCAGCGCGCGGCGGCATTGGCGCCTCCCTCACCCCAGCTCCTGGAAGCCTTGTTCGAAGCGTCTCTGGACGAAAGCGATGCCAAAAGCGCGATCGCGTACGCCGAGGCCCTGCTCAGGATTCAGCCGAGCTCCGGCTCCCATCTTCGCCTCGCACGAGCGCAGCTTCTGGCAAACGACACGGAAAACGCCGAAGCAAACCTGCGAGCGGCGGAAAGCCAAGGTCTCGGCGACGGCGCATCCCTCTTCGCCGCAGCCTCGATCCTCTTGGGCCTGGGAGCTATCGAAAAAGCCCAATCGAAGCTTCGCGAATCGATCGACAAGAGCCCCAACTTCGGCCCCTCCTATTCAGCCCTTGCCTACCTTCGAAAATCCGCGGAGATCGATCGGCCCCTGATCGGCCAGATGCGGGACCGCCTGGAAGGGGCTTCCGCATTCGATCGCTGCCACCTTCATTACGCGCTCGGAAAATCGGAAGAGGACCTCGCCGAGTACGAATCGGCGATGCGCGATTACAACGAGGCCAATCGCCTTGCCAAAGAGTCGAACCTCGCCGGCCGTGCGTTCGCCCGAGCGCTCTATGAACGAAAGATCGACGAGACGATTGAAGGACTCACCTCCACCGCCGCGAAGGAAGCGTCCACCAGCGAGACCCCTGTTTTGGTAATTGGAATGCTGCGATCCGGCACGACGCTGGCGGAGCAGATCCTCTCCAGCCACCCGGAAGTCGGTTCAGCCGGCGAGCAGGGCTTTTGGCTGCACCATCGGGAAGAGTTGGACGACCCAAACCTGGCCGCCAAGTATCTGGTTCAACTTTCCCACGCCGGAAAGGACCTGCCAAGAATCGTCGACAAGATGCCCGACAACTACCTCCTTGCGCCGCACCTGCACCGGACCTTTCCCAAGGCGAAGATCATCCACGTCGTCCGAGACCCAGCCGACGCCTGCTTTTCGATCTACACAACCATCAACCGGCTCGCCCTGGAATGGTCGCACGATCTGAACGACATCGCCTTTGTCTACGGGCAGTACATGAAGGTCATGGAAGCCTGGCAGCAGCTTCTTCCCGAAGGAGCGATGTTGGAAGTCCGCTACGAAGATCTGGTTCGAAACCGTGAGCAGGTCACTCGCCAGATGCTCGCCTACTGCGGCCTGACTTGGGATCCATCGACGCTCCACCCCGAGGCGAACCAAAGAGCCGTAACCACCCCCAGCGCCTGGCAAGTCCGCCAGCCC
>DASZPA010000292.1:0-9440 GCA_035550555.1 Fimbriimonas sp. | reverse complement strand
CCTTGATGGGCCATTCGACATATTGTACAACATGTATTTTTTCTAAATGCCTATTTGTACAATTAATCAAGAATTGCTGGATTATGGCGCAATAATGCGCTTCCTCCTAGACTTTACTGGCCCTTTGCCATCGCGGCGGCTCTCGCTTTTTCGGCCCTCTGCGCGATCGCCGCTTCCTGACTCGCCTTGAACTTCTGCATCACGTCCGGAGGCATGGGGCCTCCTTGGAACGCCTTTGCCTGCTGGGCCGTGGCCTGCGGTGTCGATGTACTGCATCCTTGGGTCAGAACGACACAAGGGAGAATACAGATGACTGCTCGTCCGATTTTTTGCATGGGTAATTAAGAAAGCCAGACGCGATCAGCTCGCGTCTGGCTGGAGAGACCTTTAGCGAAGGCCGTCCCAGAGGTTGTTCTGGGGCTGAGTCGTTGGATTCGGATTGGTCGAGGCCGGCACCTTGGAATTGGCGTGGCCATCCACATAGACGAAGACCGCCTGATTGTTATAAGAAGCGCTCACGGCGCCGTTGGGGCCGTACTCGAACGGCGCAGCGGCTTTGGTTCCGTTAGGAATGAGCTCCGGGCCCCAGCCGATTCCATCCACGTTCTGACCGCCGAGCACGGCGCCCATTCCGAACGCCGAGAAGTTGCCCTGATCGTTAAAGTCGTTGCCCTCATAGGCCGTATTCCACTTGGCAATGTCGTCGCCGTGCTTCTCGCCCAATAGGATTGTGCCGGCAGGCTGAGTCATGCTGGTGGTGCTGTAGGCGACAAAGTCAAGCCACGTCGTGTTGTTGGGAATGCCCATGGGGCCGCGCTGCTGGAAGCCGGAAGTCCAATTCGGCGCGCAGCACCAGTCGCCGTAGTACGCGTTGGCGGCAAAGGAGATGCCCGTCCCGGCCCAGTCTCCAACGGAGGCGGGTTTGCCGGCCAGGTTGTCTGCCGGGCTCCCAAAGACTCCGATGTTCTTGACGTACGGATAGACGCGCTGCGGCCACAGGTCGTTGCCGGTCCAGTTGGTGGATCCGAACGCCACAGGAAACACGTCGTCGTAGTCGTTGTTGTACATGAGGATCGACAGGCCGAGCTGTTTGGTATTGCTCAACGCCTGGGTCTTCTTGGCGGCCAGCTTTGCCTGGGCGAACACCGGGAACAAGATGGCGGCGAGGATCGCGATGATCGCGATGACGACAAGTAACTCAATAAGAGTAAAGGCTTTTTTCATAGTGAGGTTTCTCTGCTTCGAGAGCGCTGCGTGCGTTCCGATGCCGCGCAGCTCATATTCGATTTGTGATTGATGGACTCCACTCCTGCCACGAGCCCTTCCGTAGAAGGATCTGGTGTTTGCAGGTTCTCGGGAGCCGAGTCGCAGACTGGTCCAACCGTCAATCCGTGGGGCGCGTAGCACACCTTTGGCGGCCGGTGAAGATATTCGAGCCTCTCGGTGAGAAGCCCAACGGCCTGATGGGCCAATGATTGCCAATCGAGCTCGATGCCGGCGACGATCGATTCCCGAACTTCGGGCTGCAGCACGACGCCGATGGTGCTCAATTTGAGGTCGGTCGACAGTGAAAGGCCAGCCGATTGGATCGCCTTTGCCGTCGCGGGAACTAAGATGTCCTGGAGAACCAGGAGACCGTCTGGCCGGTCCGAACTACTCAAACGGTGGAGCAGGCCGGATGTATCCGGTTCCTGCATTCCACTTGTATAGGTAAAGAGAAAGTCGTTGGTGAGCGGCTGCAGGCCATAGTCGAACATGGCGCGCATGTAGCCGCAGATCCGGTGATGGGTGATCTCCAGCATATCGAGCATGCCGGTGATGCCGATGACCTTGCACCCAGCTTGGACGAGCATCTCCGTAGCTTCGTAAGCTGCGGCCTCGTGATCGAAGGTCACCAGGTCTGCTTCGAGATCGCCGATTCGGTGGTCGAGAGCGATGATCGGCAGTTGGCCGGCAGCCATCCGAAGGAGATCGCCGTCGGGAAAGCCTTTGTAGGACCAGACGAAGGCGCCGGCAAAGTTCTCTTCCGCGGCCCTGCGCAGAGCGTCCTCCATCGGCTGGTTCGTCGGACCCCAAAAATGAACGAGATTCAAACCCTTCTCTTCCAGGAGTCGGGCGAGCAGCTCGTTTAGGCTGGTGAGTGAGAAGTCGTCGATGTGGACGAACGCGATGTTCTTGGATAGCCCCGGTTTGAGTCCCCTTGTCGCAACGACGCCTTTCTTGGGAACGTTGAAGGCCCAACCCGAGTCGATCAGTGCGGCCAGCGCTTTGCGGACCGTTGCCCTGCTTGCTCCAAACCCGGCCTGGAGCTCGCGCTCCGTAGGGAGGTAAGCGCCCGCAATGAACTCACCAGCCTCGATCCTGTCTCGGAGAGAAGCGGTGATGTTGCGAAATCCGTTGCGTGCAATCCGGTCGGAACCGCTTTCACGGGGCATACCCACATAGAATACAACATGTCTAATAAAATATAGACCAAATGTATAGTTATGCAATATTTTGGGGAATGCTATTTTTAGGTCACATTACGCCTGTCTCGTGCAGGGCAGCCGATCAGGTAAAAGCCGGAAGCCCGCATGTCCAAGCACTCTCGTCCGGAAAGGGGAGGCCGTCCCGGCGGCGGAACCGATCCAACTCAGACCGGCCGGCTCCTTCAGGGGGCGGCCCAGGCACTTCAGGGCGGACGCTTAGAGGAAGCTGAGCGACTCTCGGAGTCGGTGCTTGCCGTTCAGCCCGGAAACGCTCAAGCGCTCTTCTTGAACGGCTTGGCGGCCGCGCGTCTGGGAAAGGCCGAATTGGCGGTCGGTCGCCTGAAGGAAGTTGTCCGGCTGGACCCGAAATCCTTTCCCGCTTGGAACTGGCTTGCCATGCTCCTGCGCGAGCAGGGGGCATTGGAGGACGCGACCAAGTGCTGCGAGAGGGCCGAGCGGCTCGCGCCGCTCAACGCGGACGTTCAGTTCAATTTGGGGCACTGCTACTATCTCCAAGAGCGCTTCCAAGAGGCTGCGGAACGCTTCCGAAGGGCCACCGATCTTCAGCCCTCCGTCGCAAGCTACTGGTACGACCTGGGAGCGGCGCTCAAGGAGCTTGGCAGCGATTTCGACGCGATTTCGGCTCTGAGACGTGGGCTGCGGATTGCGTCCGATCCGGCCGTGCTCGTCGTACTCGCCGAGTTGGAGACGACCTACGGGGACCTGCAAGAGGCGATCGAACATTGCCAGACAGCCCTGTGGGCCGACGAACGGAACGTCGCTGCCCACAAAACCCTTTCCACCGCCTTGGCGGCTGCGGGAAGAGGCGAAGAGGCGGCAGAGCACCTCGGCCGAGCGATGGAGCTTGACCCCAACCAATGGCCGCTCTACGTGAGCCGTGGCCAGCAGCACCAAACGGTGGGCAGGTTTGCCGAGGCGGAAGCCGACTTTCGAAAGGCGCTCCAGATTCAGCCGAAGCAAGGGCGCGCTTACTATGCGCTGACCTCGGCCCGAAGGCTCGCGAACGAGGATCTGAGCCTGATCGAGGCGATGCAGGAGCTGGTCGACGATCCCGAAATGAGCTCGGAAGAGCTTCCGTACCTGCAGTTCGCGCTCGGCAAGGGTTTCGACGACATTGGGGATTACGAAGAAGCGATGCGGCACTTCGACAAGGCTAACGCGCTGGTGCGGCAAACGTGGATGGGCGGACGGGCTCTGGATCGGGTCCGGTACAAACACGAAACCGATCAGAAGATCGCTTTCTTTACGCCCGAAATCGTCGCGCAAGCGGGCCAGATTGGGTTCGACTCGGAGCTGCCCATTTTGATCATGGGCATGATGAGGACTGGAACGACGCTGGTCGAACAGATCCTATCCAGTCATCCCATGGTCGCGGCCGCCGGCGAGCAGAGCTTCTGGACTCGGCGTGAGGCCCTGCTGGTTGATTATCAGCGCCGGCGTCTCGACGTCCCAGCAATTGAGAGGGCAGCCCGAGAGTACTGCGAGGTTCTTGCTCGCTATCACCCGGACAGCCCCCATGTAACGGACAAGAACCCGGCCAGCCTCTTGGTGGCGGGTCTCATCCACCTCGCCCTGCCGAACGCGCGGCTGTTGCAGATGCGCCGCAACCCCGTCGACACGGCCCTTTCAATTTGGATGACGCCGATCCGCAACACGCCGCCCTTCGTGTGCGACAAGGGCGACATCGTCTTCGCCTACAAACAGCACCTCCGGCTGATGGACCATTGGAAGCAGGTCTTGCCTGCCGGCCGGCTACTGGAAATCGATTACGAGGAGCTGACCGCCGACCGGGAAGGGGTTACCCGGCAAATGGTCGAATTCTGCGGACTTCCATGGGACGACGCATGTCTCCAACCGGAGGCGAACCAGCGGGCCGTGAACACACCCAGCTTCTGGCAGGTTCGACAGCCCGTGTACCGAACCTCCGTCGACCGTTGGAAGCGGTACGAGCCGTGGCTTGGGCCCTTCCGAGAGCTTCTGGACTCCACGGTTTAGCTTTGGACCGGCCTGGTAACTTTAGGCCATGAGTAGCCCCGGAACCGAAGAAGTCGCCGTCCTCCGAACCAACTTGGGAGAAATCGTCCTCCGATTCCATCCCGAGCAGGCCCCTGGGCATGTGGAGAACTTCAAGAAGCTGGCGCGAGAGGGCTTCTATGACGGCACCAAGTTTCACCGGGTCATTCCAGGATTCATGATCCAGGGCGGCGATCCCAACTCGAAGTCGGACGAACGAGCCCGCCACGGAACCGGAGGTCCCGGCTACCAGATTCGCGCGGAGTTCAACAGCACGAAACACAAGAGAGGGATTCTCAGCATGGCTCGCTCGTCCGACCCAAACTCGGCTGGGAGCCAGTTCTTTATCATGGTCGCGGATTACCCCTCGCTCGACAACCAGTACACGGCATTTGGCGAGGTCGTCTCCGGCATGGATGTGGTCGATAAGATCGTGGCGCTGCCGAGAGACCAAAGGGACAATCCCCGCGTCGAGAACCCGGCCGTCATCGAAACCGCGACGATCGAGACGCGCTAGGACTTGGCCGTCGGCGCCGTTGGAGGACTTGAAACCTTCGGCGCCTCCTTGGCTTTGGGATCGTCCTTCAGGCCCTGCATCGCTCCCAGCCTGATGACCTCGAAATCGCTTGCTTTCACCTTCTCGAGCGTCGACATTTCTGCGTCGTTCCAGCGAGGATCGGGCGTCCCGGAGATCGTCAAATCCGGTCCGACTTCGGCCAGTATCATGCCGTATTTCTTGAGGGCCTTCAGCACCACTTGCGCCGAAGCTGGGAATTTGGAGATGTCGTAGCTCTTCTTGAGGCGAAGCACCATGCCCATAGGCGGCAGGTTCTCATCGGTGGAAGTTCCTGCGGACGCCGTCGCAGGCGTTACGTATCCCTTGCTGACGGTTGACAACGTGAATCGCAGGGCGTGGTCCAGCGGCAGCTGCTGTTGCTGCGGAAGCGGCTGAGGAAGGCCCGGCTGGCTGGGAGCGACCGGCTGAGTCGATGCCTGCGAGTTGACCTCTTCATATCGAAGAAGGCCAGGGAAGATCGGCAAGCCGGAGGAATCGGCGGACGGCTGCCCCGGCTTTCGTGGGCTGTAAGAGCGCAGGTCCCACACGGCTCCGACGTTCGCCTTGAATCCTGCCCCGTCGGCAGCCGTCGCGCTCGTCTCATAGAGCTTCTGACCGTCCCGGTCGATCACGATAGCGTGGGGATCGGTCGCGGTCTCGAGCTGCATCTGCAGCGGGAACGGGTACGGGCCGGCATCGCTCACCTTCGGCTGCCCGAATGTCACCGCAACCCGCGGAGCGTCTCCGGACACAACCACATAGGGGATACCGAAAGGTTTCTTGTCCTTGTCTTTTCCGACGGCGCCAAAGCCTAGAGCCAGCGTCTTGTCCACGCCGATCTTCGCCAGAATCTTATCGGAGTTGGGATCGACGCCAAGCTTCTCGACGTTCTTGGAGTACGGGTCGTTATTGTTGAAAATCTTGTAGCCGTTGAGCACGGCGTCTTGGCCAAGGTCGGGCTGCTTGGCGGCCACGCTCCCTCGCGCCGGCCCAGTGCCGAGCGACCCGCTGGACATCATCATGTCCGTGTTTCCGCCCATCATCGTGGGCTGAGGCGGCTCGCTCCCTCCGCATCCGGCGAGAACCATCGTCGGGACGGCGAAGAGGAGGGACTTTCTAAGCATGCACATGATCAAGCTCCTGGTTATGTTTAATTGTACGCCCGGGAGCAAAGTTCCGAGAGGCTCGAAGGAATATTGTCGGGAGCATCGCTGCGCCGTCTGGCATCGAGACCTGGACAACGGGGTCTCTTTTAGTTCATCCTTACCTAGCAAGATTGCTGGCTGATTTAAGCCCGCCGCCATTGGATAATTACGGTGTCTTCTTGCTTTTTCCAGTTGTCTTGAAGGTTGTTTCAGAGGATGTCTGGTGAGATTCGTTTGGGTCTTGGGGTGTGTTGGAATCGTGTTGGGCTTGGCTGTCTTGAGCCTTGCCGACGGCACTCGGGGCGCCAAGGCGAGCAGCAATGAAGCCTTCCCCGCAAAAACCCTCGAGGAAACCTATGTTTCCGGTTACGTGGTGAAAGAGGCCGGAAACGTGGCCAACCTGAGGAGCCGCGCGGGTTCGGAGGCTTTGTCATCCGGACGGCGTACCAAGGCTTCCTCTAGTTCCTTGAACGATTTGGAGGCTCCCTTTGAAATCGAGCCATGCTCCGCAACCTCTGAGTCGTCCTCCGTGCCGAGCAGGCACACAACAAGGGTCGCGGCCATTCATGCGAGGCTTACCCAGGATGCCCAGGACCGAGAAGAGGGCTCGGCGCCGGCCAGCATCGCGGCGTTGATGATGGGAGGTATGTCCCTGCTGGCGCTCCTCAAGAAGCGGCGCAGCGCCTAACGGCTACACTCCCCAAGTGGCCTATTTGATGGTCGCGCTGTACAGCCTGTTTGCCTTGGTCGCCCTGCTCAACTGGGTGCTGATGACCAGGCCGAGACGCCGGTCCGGCCAGCAGGAGATCGTCGTTCTCATCCCTGCCCGAAACGAGGCAGAGAACTTGCGTCGCCTCCTGCCTGCACTCTTGGAGCCGAATCCTGCATTGGAGGTGATCGTCTACGACGACGAAAGTGACGACGGTACGGCCAAGATTGCCGAGGAATTGGGCGCGCGCGTCGTGACCGCCACCCCGCTGCCCCCTGGGTGGTCGGGCAAGAATTGGGCTTGTCATCAGCTAGCCTTGGCCGCTGAGAGCACGAGCGCACCATGGCTTCTGTTTCTGGATGCCGACGTGAGACCCGTACCTGGCTTTCTGGAGGCCATGAACGCTTTGTGTCGTGACGTTCCCAGTGAAATCGGCATGGTCACGGGATTTCCCCAGGTTCTGCCCGGGCGGGGAGTGGAGCCGCTCTTTCTCGACTGGGTGGGTTGGATCCTCTTGGTCAGCAATCCCTATGGAGTTGTCTCCAGAACCCGCCTCGGCCACAACCGATTCAAGAACGGCCAAGTTCATTGTTGGAGGCGTGAGGTCTATCGGGGGCTTCGGCCCAACGAGCAGGTGAAGGACAAGATCATGGAGGACGTCGAGATCGGCCGGCTCCTGGCGCGTAAGGGCATTCCGGTGGAGGTCGCCAACTTGTCGTCCGTTCTTCAGGTCCGAATGTACGACACCTGGAAAGAGGCCCTCGACGGCATGTCGAAGAACTCGTTCGAAATCACGGGCACCGTTTGGGGCTCCGGTCTGGTGGCCGTCTTCTTTTTGCTCCTCGGCTGGGGATGGCTGCTCGCCGGCCCCTGGGTCTGGCCGGCGATCGGGCTGCTTGCGCTCAGCGGCTTCTTCGTCTCCCGAATCGCGCGAACGCCCCTTTGGCCGATGCTCTTGATGCCGGTCGTTCTTACGATCGGCGCACTCACGGTCATGCGTTCGACCGTTTGGCATCAAAGAGGAACGGTCAAGTGGAAGGGGCGCGTCTACGGGACGGGGGCTACTCGGCAACCTTGAGGACGCTGAGGAACGCCTCTTGCGGCAGCTCGATCGAGCCGATCTGCTTCATCCGCTTCTTGCCTTCCTTTTGCTTCTCGAGAAGCTTCCTCTTTCGGGTGATGTCTCCGCCGTAGCACTTCGCGATGACGTTCTTTCGGAACGGCTTGATCGAATCCGCCGCGATCACCTTCGCCCCGATCGCCGCCTGGACCCGAACCTCGTACTGCTGCCTTGGAACTACCTGGCGAAGGCGTTCGACCATCGCTCGTCCCCGGTTGTATGAGAAGTCGCGGTGCACGATAAACGAGAGCGCATCGACCGCGTCGCCGTTGAGAAGGATGTCCACCTTCACGAGGCTCGACTGCTGATATCCCGCCAGCTCGTAGTCGAAAGATGCATATCCGCGAGTTGCAGACTTCAACTTATCGAAGAAATCGAGAAGGATTTCCCCTAGCGGCAACGTGTAGTAGAGGATCACGCGCTGAGGAGTCGGAAATTCGGTGCGCTTGTACACGCCGCGGCGGTCTTGGCAAAGCGTCATCACCGCGCCGACGTACTCCTGGGGCACCATGATCGTCGCGTTCACGATCGGCTCTTCGATGCTGGAAAGCTCGTGCGGATTGGGGAAATCGGCCGGGTTGGAGATGTGCTCCTCGGCTCCGTTGGTTCGGGTGATCTTGTAATCGACGGACGGCGCCGTCAAGATCAGGTCGAGCCCGAACTCTCGCTCCAGCCGCTCGCGCGCGATCTCCATGTGGAGCAGCCCCAAGAACCCGCAGCGGAATCCAAAGCCGAGAGCCGCGGAGGTCTCAGGCTCGAAGTGCAGCGCCGCGTCGTTTAGCGTGAGCTTGGCGATGGCGTCGCGAAGGTCTTCGTACTGGTCCCCGTCGCTGGGATAGAGGCCGCAGAACACCATGCTCAGCGCCTCACGGTAACCGGCGAGCGCCTGGTGAGCGGGGTGAGAGGCGCTTGTGATCGTGTCGCCGACCCGTGCATCGCCGATCGACTTCATGGCGGCAGTAAGGAAGCCGACCTCCCCAGTCTCGAGGCCTAGATTTACGGTCAAGCCCGGTCCGAAATGGCCGGTGCTGTCCACGTCCTCTTTGGAGCCGGTCGACATCATCATGATCCGATCACCCTTCTTGACGCTTCCGTCCTTGATCCGGATATAGGCGACGGCTCCCTGATAGGAATCGAAGTGCGAGTCGTAAATGAGCGCTCGCAGCGGTGCGTTGGGATCGCCCTGAGGAGAAGGGATCCGTTCAACAATCGCCTCTAAGACCTCATCAATGCCGATCCCTGCCTTGGCGCTGATCGGAATCGCGTCGCTGGCATCGATCGCTACCGCGCTCTCGACCTCTTCCCTTGCCCGCTCGATGTCCGCGTGAGGCAGATCGATCTTGTTGATGATCGGCACGATCTCGAGGTTCTGATTCATCGCCAGATTGGCGTTTGCGATCGTCTGAGC
>DASZPA010000291.1:0-68545 GCA_035550555.1 Fimbriimonas sp. | reverse complement strand
CGTGAGCGCCATTCGGATCAGCTTGCATCCGATCGCCACGGCTGCTTCGAGGACTTGCGCGAGCCGATCCGTCGGCGCGCCGGTCGACAGGATGGGAACCATGCCCGCGTCGCGTAGCCTGCCGGCGATCACCGTCAGCTCTTCCTTGGAAAGCGACGCAAGGAATCTGAAATCGATCTCCAAACAGCGAGCCCCAACCTGCGCTCCCAACTCGATGAAATCCTCAAGGCCCAAAGGCTCGGGAGCGCCTCGATCAGTCCCCTGGCCGATTAGGCCAAACGTGCAGCACATCCCATAGGGGTTCAGACCGACTTGAAGCATCGCTCGCAGTTTAACTGCTCACGAGGTTATCCCTTGAACATGAACGAGCCTTCGAAGACCGCTTTCGCGTCGCCAGTGACGGTGATTGGAGCGTCCCAGCGGTCCATCTCGATGAAAACCGTTCCACCGCAGTTATCGACTTGGACCGTCGTTCCCTGGTAGCCACGACGCAGGTAATCGGCAGCGGCGGCCGACGAGCCGGTCCCGCAGCCGAGCGTCTCACCGACACCTCGCTCCCAAATTCGGATACTAAGACGCCCGGGTGCAGCCACCTGCGTCCAGATGATGCTGGTGCGAGCCGGATAGAGCTCGAAATGCTCGATCTTGGGTCCGAGATCGAAGAACTCCTCGTCCTTCGGAAGCTCTTCGACGGGGATCACCACATGAGTACTGCCTGTGGTCAACGCGCTGCCGAAGATTTCGCGTCCGTTTTCCCAAAAGATCGGCTGGTCGAAACGCTCGTCGGAGTTCAGCGGCACGTCGGCAGGTTTGTAGGACGCGACGCCGATGGTTGTTCGAATCTTCTCCTTATCGATTTGGACAGGTACGACGCGGTTCACATGGGTCATCTCAAACGAGCTCCCTACCCATCCCTGAGAGCGCACATGCAAGGCCGCGCACCGGATGCCGTTGCCACAGAAGTCTTCCGTCCCGTCAGGGTTGAACATGCGAAGCTTGATTCTCGGGCCGTCCGATACTGTCAGCAGACCGTCCCCACCGACTCCGAAGCGTCGATCACAAATCGCGACCGCCAAAGCGGAAAGGTCCCCTTGGAAGTCGTCTTCGTGGATCAGCGGGAAATCGTTTCCGATGGATTCCAGCTTCCAAAACCGAACACGGGTCATCCGCGAAGAGGCTCCAGATAAGCCCGCGCCTGCTCGATCGTCTCGCGGAACCACAGGCCGTCGGGACAGACCAGCGGGAACCACCACGCGCTCGGGCGCTCTGCGGCGTGAGCCAGCCCTCTCGAGGCTGTGACCGCGCCGCGAATAAGGCGAGCCCGCTTCAACTCGGCTTCGAGCTCGATCGCCCTCCGACGGATGTGGACCTTCTCGACCTCGGGATCGCTCGTCAGTTCGTGCTGACGCTTTCGCAACTGTTTCAGCCGATGGACGGCATCTTCGGACCGGGCAACGGCTTCTTCCACGGCTTTGGTCAGGCGCTGCCGTTCAGCCACCTCTTCCGGCGACGGCTGCTTTTCAAAGATACTTTGCCTAAATTGCTCTCCCTTTGCCGCTTCCGCTTGGACTCGATCTTGGGCTCGCTGACGGATCTCGGCATAGAGGTCGTCCCGCTCTTTGGCCAGCCCTTTCAGCTTCTCTTGAAGGCTTCCTAGCTTGTGATGGAGAGCCTCGTACTCCTCGGCCTGCTTGTGCCAGGATCCTCCCAAAGTGCTGTCCAAATAGCGAATCAACTCGATGGGCCGCTTGAGCTTGCCTAGTTGGACCAGCAACGCCTCCTGCTCCTGCCCGACCTCCCTCCACCTCTCCGCGAAACTGGGAGCGCAGAGCTCCTCCGTGCCGAAGGGTCTTTGGAGCGGTTCGGGAAGGCGCAGCCACGAGCAACAGACGCGGAGGGCGTCCCACGCGCTATAGCGAACGCGCAGGATCGGGTGGACGGCCAAGTCAACCCCTAGCCGCTCAGCCAGAAGGTTATGAAGCCGCCGCGAGTGCTTCACATAGCTGCTGGCGCCCTCGTGGAACACAAATACGAACTCGCGGGCCAGTAGGCCGATGAGGGCAACGGCTTTGCCCACCAGAACGCAGTTTGGCCCGAACTTCGCCTCGACGAGCGCTGCAAGATCGTGGACAGAACGGAGTGGCTGCTTGTAGCTGAGAAACTGCGGCCGTCGGGTCATGACAACGGCCCCTCGAGTCCCCAGCCGAACGGTCCCGCGACCCAGGCCCGGGATCACCAGATCGAACGGGATGGCGCCGGTACCGAATCGGGAAAGGTCGTACAAGCCGGAAGAGCCGCGAATCGCCTCGTTATAGCAGTCGCATGCGGTCTTACGGGTCTCCTGGTTCACGAACAAGTTGAGGAGGTCGAAGCGAGGCAGGCCACAAGTCTCGCGATTGAAGCGGAGCAACTCAGAGGTCGCCGTCGTGTCTATGTCCACCGAGGAGGTAGCGGCGAACTTGTACATCGTCGGCGCAAGCTTCTTATAGAAGCCGGTAAGCGTGAGATTCGGCTCTTCCGCCTCGTCGCACATGGTGGTGCGAAGTCCCTCCACCAGGCTCTCAGCCATTTCTCGGCCCTGGCCGGCCAAGCTTTCCAGCGTCAAGGAGGTCGCCCATTCGAACGCATGCTCGAGTTCCGGAAGGAGCGCGCGGATCGGCAGCTCAAAGGACACAGGTGGTGCTTCGTCCAGCGAAACGATGCCTCGCCAGCCCCACGCCTCCGTGGCGTTGTCCAGAAATCCGGGGCGTTCCCGCATCAGCCGGTCGATCGGTACACCGCCAGCCGACAAAGCTTCGCGGGTGACCACCGTTTCAGATCCGAACAACGCCGAGAACTCCCCAGCTGCGCTCCAGAGGCCTCGTGTCGTCGTGTCGTTATGCGGGAAAGTCTTGAATTTTGCCTTGCCGTCCTTCGCTCCGGGCAGCTTGGCAAAGTAGTCGGTGTCGTGGATGCCTGCCACGAATCGCCTCCGAGACCCGCTTCGGCGCAGCTTGATGGCAACGCCGGCCTTCATCGGCTCATCCCAAAAAATGGTTTGCCCGAGTGCCAATAGCGGCGCCCCGGGGGCCGATCGTTCCAAGTCCTGGAGGACGCTCTCCAGGCTTGTACAGGCGGGTTCCGTCATGCTCTAGGAGTCCTACGCAACACGGATCGGGTTAGTCCCGAGATTCTTGCACCTGATTTGCGAGACGAAACGTTTAGAGCTCGGGGAGACGTCCATGCTGGTCGACGAACTTGACGATGTCGCCAAGCCGAAACCTTCGCTGCCCGCCGGTCGTTCGGTGGTGCGCCAGCCAACCGCGGTTCGTGTAGCGCCGTACGGTGGCGGGGCACACGCCTAGCAGGCGAGCCGTCTCTTCCAGCGAGAGCTCCGGATCGAGCAGGCGCCGGATCAGCTCCTGCCGGCTCTCCTTGAACTCGCCCCGATAGTAGTTCTTGGTGACGTCGTCATCGAAGAAGCTGCATAGGAACGCCACGTTCTTGGGCAGAGCGGTCCAGGTGTCGTGCAGGTCCGAATCGATGGCCGCGCTGGCCGTTGCACGCCTCTTGGTCCGGCGCGGCCGAGGCGCGCTCATAACGGTCTTCCGGAACCGGGCTCTCTCGCGGGGCTCCAGCTCCGCAACGACAGAATCGCGGTTTACCGAATCGGAGTCCGGTCCTCCCAAATAGTCTGCAAGCGATGGCAATGCCAAATCCAAATCACTCTCGGCCCCTACCCCTTCCTTGGTTGCTGTTTTCGTGTCCAAAAAGCCGCTTTCTATATAGGCTAGCGGGTCAAAGTTATTCGTTTTCAAAAAAGGTCCCTCGTATCTCCCAAGAGCGCATTTTACTTGAGTAGTCGTAAAAGCGCGATCAAAAAACATGCTACAAGATGAGCATGGAGTCTCCAAAGCTCAAGAACCGGTAGTTCTGCCGAACCGCCTCCTCATAGGCTACCAGTACCTGTTCCCGTTTGCAAAGAGCCGAGATCATGATAAGCATCGTTGTCTTTGGCAAGTGGAAGTTTGTAAACATACCGGTTACGATCTTGAACTCAAAGCCGGGTTGGATGAATAAAGTTGCAATACTAGACCCACTAGCGATCTTCCTGTAGCCGGTCGCAAAGGACTCCAAAGTTCTCACGGAGGTCGTGCCGACAGCGACGATGCGGCCGGTGCAGGACTCGATCTTTGCTTTCGTTTCGACCGGCACGGAGCACCGCTCGCCGTGCATCCGATGCTCGTCCAGGTTCTCCACGCCTACGGGCCGAAAGGTGTCGATCCCGACGTCGAGAGTGACCGTGGCGGTATCGACACCTTTCTCCTCGAGCTCTTTTAGCATTTCCGGCGTAAAGTGCAAGCCTGCGGTGGGCGCTGCAGAGCTGCCGGACTGACGCGCGAAGACGGTCTGGTACCGCTCGGGATCGGAAAGCCGCTCGGTGATATAGGGCGGCAACGGCGTCTGGCCTATTGCCGCCAGCCGCTCCGCCAGGTCCTCTCCCTGCTCGAACTGCAGCAGCCTGATGCCATCGTCAAGCTCGTCATCGACAATCGCACGCACCAGACCTCCGAAGACGACCGTCGCCCCCTTTCGCAATCGCCGTGCCGGCTTCATCAGCGCTTCGAACCTGCCGGGCTCCGTTTCGCGCAACAGAAGGGCCTCTACCTCACCCCCCGTCTCCTTTCGACCCCAGAGCCGCAAGGCGGTGACCCTCGTGTCGTTCATCACGAGCAAATCGCCGGGTCTTAGAATCTGTGGCACTTCCCCGAAGAGCCTGTGCTGAATCGCTCCCGTCTTCCGGTCCAAGACCAAGAGGCGCGAGGCCGCTCGATCTTCAAGGGGCGTTTGGGCGATGAGCTCGGGTGGCAGATCGTAGTCGTAGTCGCTCAGGAAAGGCAAGCGATCGCCTCCGGAATCTGGGTGAGCGACGAAAGTCGGCCGGGGAGCTCAGCCAGCCCGCCGCGGTCGAGCAGGCATGAAGGCATTCCTGCGTTCCGGGCGCCCTCGAGATCGTCCAGCGTATGGTCGCCGATATGGAGAACCTCTTCGGCTCGAAGGCTCAACCGATCCAGCGCTAGGTGAAAGAGCCTCGGATCGGGCTTTTCAAAGCCCTCCTCCAAGCTCGCAAGGGCGAACTCCAGAAATGGCGAAATGCCAAGCATCTCCAGGACTCGGTGGAGCGTGTAGTCCCAGTTGGAGACGATCGCGATCCTTAAGCCCTTGTCCCGAAGGGTCTTCAGCGCGGGAAGGGCGTCCTCAAAAAGACTAAAGAGAGTGGAGCCCGGACCGAACGCGAGCAGATCCGCCGACTCCTCGAGAGGGATCACCTTATCGGGTCCGATGTCGAAGAGCGCCAACCACTCGCCGTTCAGACGCCGGTAGAACTCCTTTCCGGCCGATGGATCGCGTAGGCGGTTAAGCGCAATGAACTCCGGCAATCGCTCTCCGAACATGCGCCTGTAGATCGAAGAGGCCTCGGGCGGCAATTCCAGACCGGCGTGCGCTGCCGCTTCGACGGCGAACCGATCGATTTGCCAATCCACTTGAACCAAAGTTCCCGCGCAGTCCAGCGTTACGGCACGAATCGCCACCACTTGAGCGTACCGGCTGATAGGGAGACCCGTTTTAGTACAATGAATCTCACGTCCATGCTGTTTTGCAAGCCTCTGGCCAGCCTGGTTCTGGCGTACGTCGCGGGGATCTCCTCTGCGGGCTCCGATGCCGCCTCGCTGAAGTTCTCACCGAAAGAGGGCGTCTCAACGAGCTACTCGATCGACGCCTCGCTCACCATCAACGCCTCGCCGGCGACGATGACCAGCAAGATGGTCGAGAAGATCGTGAAAGTCGATCAGGACGGCACCTACTCCGTCCAGACCGACACCGACCCCGGAAAGATCGTTTACGACGGCAATTCGATTGACGCTCCCAAGAGCTCCTCGATCACCGTTTATAAACCGAATGGCGAGATCGTATCGATGACGGGCGACTACTCCGACGCGTCCTCCCTCCGCAGCCTCGATTTAACGATCCTCCTTCGTCCGGACATGCCGGTGAACATCGGCGACAAGTGGGAGGAGAACCTCAAAACGGACCCGAAGACGGGCGCCGTCGCCGTGCACGGTACGTACACCTTGGACGGTGAGGAGAAGATCGGCACGCACGACGCCTGGAGGGTCGTGGGATCTCTCCGGGAAGTCGAAGGCACCGACCCGGGAAGCAACGAATTCACCTACTGGGTGAGCAAAGAAGATGGCTCGGTCCTCAAGTGCTCCTCCAAATACTCGAACGTGGTGTTCCCAGGCGGGCAAGGACCGCTTTCAGGCACGATCACTTACACGCGGGTCGACGGCTGAATGGCTCTCTTGGCGGCCCTTCTCGCAATGGCCCCTCAGTATCAGCTGGCGTGGAAGCCGGTCGTCGGGGAAACTCACAGCTACAGCGTGAGCGTTCGGTTCGATTACGATCCTGGCGCTCTGGACATTGAGAGCGACCTCACTTTGAAGGTGCTCTCCGTTGACCCCAAAGGCAATTACCGGCTGCGGGTCACCTCAAAAAACGCGACTGCAAAGATAGGCGGCGAGACGAAGCCTCTCGACGAGCAGCAGCCATCGGATCAAAGCTTCGCCGCCGACGGAACGCCGTTAGATCGGTCGGTCCGGGAAGAGAACAAGGACGGGTTTTCCGACCTGCTGAACCATCTCACGGTCTTTCAGGCGCCTCCCCACGCCATTCGAGTCGGCGATTCCTGGCAAAACCGCCCGTCAGGGCCCAAAACAGGGTTCTTGGGAACACCTTGGATCACTTACCGGTTCGCTGAAATCGTCAAGTCGGCGAAGTCTTCTTACGCAAAGGTGAGGTACGAGGCGCGTCACGGCTTGGACCCCCAGGCCGCCAATGGAACGCTGCTGCTGAGCCGTCCAAACAACGCTCTTTACCGGCTGGTGGTGTCGATCCTCCACTTCAAACCGGAGGGTACGGCTGTCGAGGCGACGGTGGACGTGGTGGTCCAGGAAAAATAGCGGCGCTCTCACCCTTGCGGCTATGCTTACTGCATGAAACGCGTCCTAATTTCGCTAGCGGTTGCCGGCGCCCTTCTCGCGGGAGCCTTCGCTTTAGGTCTGGACCCTGTCACGATCAAAAGAACCGCCAAGGCCGGCGACACTTTTAACTACGACCTATCGGCCAAGATGACGGTCAACGGCCAGGACGGCGACGTAACGGCCAAGATCAAGCACGTCGTGAAGACCGTTGGCGACGACGGCGGGCTCACCATCGAGCAGACGACCTCGGACATTACCTACAACGGGATGGACGTGAACGCGAGCGCCGACCCCACGGTGGTCAAGACCAAAGCGAACGGCGAGATCACCGATTTTTCGATGCCCGATCAGATGGGCCCCGGCCTTCGCTACGCGAACCTTCTGCAGTTCTTCTATCCGCCAAACCCGATCAACGTGGGTGACAGCTGGACCGTTAAGACACCGGCTAACGAAAAGCTTGGAGCCGTTGAGGTCAACGCCGATTTCAAGCTCGTCGGCGAAGAGAAGATCGGCAATTTCGACACCTACA
The DNA here is from genome assembly GCA_035550555.1 of Fimbriimonas sp. Lineage (GTDB taxonomy): Bacteria > Armatimonadota > Fimbriimonadia > Fimbriimonadales > Fimbriimonadaceae > Fimbriimonas. The sequence goes on along the minus strand of DASZPA010000291.1, from coordinate 60,994 downwards.
AAGTCGAGGCGACGAAGAAGGAAGCCGGGACCGACCCGGGCTCGATCCACGGGTTCTTCTGGTTGAACAAGGATGACGGCAGCATGGTGAAGGCCGATCTCGACCTCACAAACGTGACGCTGGCGTTTGGCTCTTCAAGCGGCAAGACCACGCTGACTCGAATTCCTTAGCAGCCGGGGCCTGGCAGTCGTGTTGGCCCAATGGCAGCCTGACAAGCTGTCATTGGGCCCTAAATTTCAGAACGTCCAACTTGAACATGTCTGACGTGAAGGGGACGTGCTTGAGGTACCAGGCAGTCGCATGCATCGCAGTCGCGTACAAAACGCCAAACTCCTCATCGGCCGTCGACATTGTTGTGGGCAGGTAGTTGGTCGCATTGATGACGACCTCGTAATAGAAGGTCCCCTGACCCTTTCGCTTCGCGAAGATTCTGTACTGTTTGATCGGGACGGGCTTGCCCTTCTTATCGGGGATCATGATTGTGCGAACGTCGGTCTCCACCGAGAAGCTCGAATCTCTCTGAGCTGCCCGAACCAGGCTGGTGAGCGGGGCGCCATTGCCGTTCAGCGCCGAAAAGAGGTCCTGGATGCAATCTCTCGGCCAACTCTCCAGGATGTTGGGAGCCACTTCTCGCGGAAAGGGACGGTTTGACTTCTTGATGACCGCATGGTTGAGCCCTGGCGGAAAGACAATCTTTGAGAATTGCTTGCCGTTGCCGACGTAAGTCGTAGGAGTCATCCCGATTCTCTCCACGTTGGAAACGACGGGCTCTTCGATGCGAAACGTCTTCCGGTCTTTGATGAACACCAGGCCGGGGAAATTGCCCTTTCCGGACCGGATGTGAAAGAGATATTCATATTTGAAGGCGACATTCGTCGCCCGATGGAGGACCGCTTCCGATCTCTCTGCCAGAGTCAGAGGTGACAAATCTGTTCTCGACCAGTTTGAGGAGGGCTTGCCGGATTGTGCGCCGGACAGCGCGGGCAGCAACGCCAGCGCGCAAAGACTCAGGGAGGGCATGAAGCTATTTTACGGCTGCGTGAGGCTGTGCCGCCCACAAGGAGAGATCGACTTCAGGAAACGGTGCATCTTTCTGCTGACATTCCTCTAAGAAAGCCTGCTCCTCTGGCTTGATCGCACTTCCCGTATGGACCCTGTCGGCGATCTCCGCCAGCTGCTCAAACCGAGTGACGTGGTCGTTGAAACGGACTTCCGCATAGTCTTTGGCGCTGAAGGTGCTGATGAGGAACTGCCAGTCGGAGGATTCGGCGAGCAGAAGCTCCCGCGCTGCCTGAAGGACAATTTCGTGGGCAGGGCCCCCAGCATAGTCTCTGGCCATCTGCCGCAGGCGGCGCTCGATGGGATAGAGCTTCTGCCACGTCCAATAGTTGCCGTCGTTAATCCAGATGTAGTGGTAACCGCCCTCGCCCCACGAGCCCTCGGGCAGGTGAATGAGATGCTTCGCCGGCTCTCGATCGAGCATTTCGGAGCCCGTGACCATCTCGATGTCGGCATCCTTGTGCAGGGCTCTCGTTAGCTCATAGAGGAACTCCGGGCCCTCCCACCACCAGTGGCCGAACAGCTCGGTGTCGTACATGGACACCAGCGTTCCTTCCCGGTCGGCAAGGCCGCGATAGCGCGCCAACGTGCCTTTGAGCGTGTCCACCATATCCGCCGCGTGGGCCTGGATCTTCTCGAACGCCTCCCACGGATCGTACGGCTGCTTTTGGCCCAGGTCCGCCTTGTTCTGGGAAATGCGCCAGTAACGCAGCCTGCTCGGATAAAGCTGCTTGTGGAATTCGAGATAGTGCTCTTCGCCCGGATAGCCGGAGTCGCCGCTCCATACTTTGACCGTCGTTTCCGGGTCTCGGGCAAAGACGGTCATTCCCGAAGGAAGCAGGTAATGCTCGTATTCGCTTCGGAACTCCGAGGGCGGGCTGAAGTATTTGGAGGAGCGTGCGAACAGCTCGGCCAACTGTGGGAAGTTCGCGGCGTACGTCCCCAGCGGCTGTCCGCCACGAATCATGTGAGAGTCGACGAAGAAGTAGTCCAAGCCCTCTTGCTTGAGGATCTCGTCAGTGCCCATCCGGGACCAGGGAATCGAGTTTTCCTCGACGGGGCTTTTCCAGTCGTATCGGGGACGATACGCGCACTCGGGAAGCCAGATCCCTCTCGGCTTCTTGCCGAAATGCTTCTCGTAATTCTGAACGCCCAGCTTGATCTGCGCTCGGCACGACTCGTCGGTGCCGAGGAGCGGCTGGTACCCGTGCGTGGCGCCGCTCGTGATGATCTCGATGCAGCCTTGATCTTGGAAATATTTGAAGCCGTCCAGGATGCTTCGGTTCCACTGGTGCTTGAACTGCACGAGGCCGCGAGTGTAGAAACGCTGCCAGAAGCCGGCCAAGCCTTGCATCCATAGCGGGCCTTCCCTTTCGAAGCGCGCCGCGTCCGCGATGGAGGCGTCGATCTTCTCCTGGCAATAGTGTTCGAATCCGTCTTTGAAGCTGGGATCGGTGAGCTGCTCACTCAAGATGGGCGTGATATTGACGGTCCAACGCGCCTTGATCCCTTCCGAATAGAGGCGGTCGAGGGCGTGCAAGAGCGGCAGATAGCACTCTGCTGCAGACTCGTTAATCCAGTCCGTCCCGTGCGGGCTCTTCCCATGGCTCAGCACGTACGGCATGTGCGAGTGAAGGCAGAGAAGAAATCGGCCGACCGGCATGTTTCATTGTAGCGGGAGATCACCCTTGGGGAAGGGCCAGGGCATGTCCGCGTGCCTCCAGAACGGAAGGGCCTAGCCGTATCCGCGCACCGGCCATAATCCCCTTAGTTATCTCTGGGGGAACTTCTTGAGCTTTATCATTGCAGCTTTAGCCGCCGGCGCCGTGTTGCAAGGCGAGGCCATCGAACCGCGTCTGATGCGGTTGCCGACCATTCATGGGGACACCGTCGTCTTCACTTACGCGGGAGACCTGTGGGTTGCCAACACTTCGGGCGGAATTGCCCGCAGGCTGACCAGCGCTCCGGGTGTCGAGAGCTACCCGCAGCTTTCGCCAGACGGCAAGACCGTTGCCTTTACCGGTCAGTACGACGGCCTCACCAACATCTACACGATCCCGCTGGAAGGCGGCGAGCCGAAGAGGCTGACCTACGACGACGAGCCGGACATCTGCCGCGGCTGGACTCCGGATGGCAAGATCGAATACATCACCACCGCCGGCAGCTTTATCAACCGTCAAACCTATCTCTGGACGGTCGACCCGCAAGGCGGTATGCCGCAGAAGACCGTTTTGGGCGAGGTGACGGCGCTCTCGTGGTTTCCCGATGGAAAGACCATTGCCTACACCCGCCAGAGTTCCTTCAATTTCAATTGGCGCCGGTATCGCGGAGGCAGTCAGGGCAAGATCGCCTTCTACAACTTCCCGGAAAACAAGTACTGGGAGCTTCCGGCGAAGCGCGAACAGTCGTTTTTCCCCATGGTAGTCGGCAAGCTCGTGTATTACATCAGCGACAAGGCCAACGGGGTCCAGAACCTGTTCAAATACGATCTGGACACCAAGCGGGACACGCAGGTGACCCACTACGACGGAGCCGATATCCGAACGCCGAGCACGGATGGGAAGACGATCGTGTTTGAAAGGGACGGTCTGCTTTACACCTACGACATCGTGGGAGGTACCGCCACAAAGATCGAGGCACGCATCCTCACAGAAGCGCTGAACGCCCGTCCGTACCTCCGCAACGTCTCGCCGCAGATCTCTGAGATTTCGCTTTCACCAAGCGGCGTGCGGTTGGCGGTGGAGGCGCGAGGAAACATCTTCTCGGTGCCGGCCAAGCATGGCGACACGAGGAACTTCACGGACCTTTCGGGCTCTCGAGCGCGCCATCCCATGTGGTCGCCGGACGGCAAGACCATTGCCTATATCACGGACCAGACGGGCGGCTACGAGATCTACACCGAACCGCAGTTGGGCGGCACGCCGACGCAGCTCACCAGCAAGACCAAGGGCACCATCACTCAGATGGCTTGGTCGCCGGACAGCAAGATGATCCTCTTCCAAAAGACCGACAACACGATGTCGATCTTGGACGTGGCTACTAAGAAGATCACGCTCGTCGGGAAGCCGCCCTACGGATACGGGGACTCCGATTGGTCGCCGGACAGCAAATGGCTGGCCTTCACCATGCCGGGAGAGAACGGGATGTCGGCCACGTACCTATATGAGCTGGCGACCGGCAAAACCTCGGCCGTGGATGACGGCACCTATAACGACTCGAACGTGTCGTTCGATATGAACGGCAAGTACCTCTATCTGATCTCCAGCCGCACGTTCCATCCGTCGTATGGCCAGTACGAGTTCAGCCTGAAGGTGGAGAACAGCCAGAGGGTCTATGTGGTGCCTCTTTCGAAGGACACTCCAAACCCGCTGACGATCCAGAACGACGAGGAGCCATCGACGGAACCCGCAGCGCCGGCGCCCAAACCGCAGCCGAAGACTCCGACGCCGCCTCCCGCCGCGGGAGGGCCCGAAGTAAAGGTCGACTTGGACGGGATTTCGAGCCGCATCTTGCCCCTGCCGATGGACGCCGGAATGTATCTGGCTTGTCTCGGAGCGAACAACGGCGTCTTCTACTTTGCCAACGGGACGCTCTCCAAGTTCGACTTCGACAGCCGCGAAAGCACACCCCTGATGGCCGGCCTTCCAGGCGCCTTTTCGGTCAATGCTTCGAGGACGAAGCTGGCCTACTTCACGAACGGCATTCTTGGCGTTTTAGATATCCACCCCGGTTTGGCGATTGGGCAGGGGAGAGTGGACACGTCCGAAGTCGAAGAGATTATCGATCCACGCAAGGAGTGGAAGCAGATGTTCTGGGACGCCTGGCGAGACGTCCGCGACCGGTTCTATGACCCGCACTACAACGGTGTGGACTGGGACGCGGTCGGCAAGCATTACGAGACCTATCTCAAGTGGGTAAACAACCGGGCCGACCTGAACTACGTTTTGGGACTCATGATTGGAGAGCTTGGAACGAGCCACTCCTACGTGATCGGCGGAGACATGGGCCCCATGCCCCGCACCATTCCCGTGGGCCAGCTCGGCGCCGACTACCGAGTCGTCGGCAACAACCTTCAGTTCGCCAAGATCTTTCGTGGCCACAACTACAGTGAGGTCGACCGCGGCCCTCTCGCAGAGCCCGGCATCGTCGTTCACGAGGGCGACTATCTCTTGGCCGTCGACGGAAAGCCCGTCGACGCGCACACCAACCCAGACGAGCTCTTTCTGGACAAGGTCGGTAAGTATGTGACCCTCACAGTCAACTCCACACCGAGCACGACGGGCGCACGAAAGGTACGGGTCAGGCCTGTGGCATCGGAAGGTCTGCTTCGCTACGACGACTTCATCGATCGGACGCAGAAAGAGGTCTCGGATATGTCCGGCGGACGTATCGGCTACATGCACATCCGAGACACGGCCGACCAGGGTTCAGTCGACTTCATCCGCGGCTTCTATCCGCAGGTGGACAAGGACGCGGTGATTGTTGACGAGCGATGGAACGGAGGCGGCTACGTGCAGCCATGGTTCGTGGATACGTTGGCAAGAAAGGTCTTCGCGATGGCTTCTCAGCAGAACGCGAAGAGCTCCCCGATCGAGCCGGCAATCGATGGGCCCAAGGCGATGCTGATCAACGGCTATGCCGGCTCTGGCGGAGATTTCTTCCCCTGGATGTTCCGCCACGCGGGCCTCGGACCGCTGATCGGTGAGCGCACCTGGGGTGGCCTCGTCGGCATCGATGAGCGGCCAAACCTGGTGGACGGCGGCATCGTGACGGTCCCGAGCTTCGCCATCTACGATCCGACGAACGGCGAGATCATCGCGGAGAATCACGGCGTCGATCCGGATATCGAGGTCGACCTGCGTCCGGACCTCGTCGCGACCGGTCACGATCCGCAGATCGAGGCGGCCGTGAAGTACCTCATGGATCAGTTGGCGAAACATCCGAAGAAGCAACAGCCGATCGAGGTCCCGAAGGTGAACAAGGCGGGCAAGATTGGAGGCTAAGAGCCAATCTGACCGTGACCGAGTTTGTGGGCCTGAGGAGTGTCGTGCTTCGGTCTCCGCGGTTTCGATACCGATGGTTCCCGAGCGATCCTCGGAACCACAAACCGGGTCGCGGTTACATTCGATGTCGGAGGCCCGATAGACCTTGCCCGACTTTTCGCATCTCACGGATGAAGGCGATGCGTCGATGGTCGATGTTTCGGGGAAAGCCGTCACGGCTCGGGAGGCGAGGGCTAGGGGCTTCCTGCGGCTGAAGCCGGCACACCTTGAAGGCCTGGGGCGGCTGCCGAAAGGCGATGCCCTAACTGTTGCCCAGATCGCGGGAATCCAGGGCGGTAAGAAGTGCTCGGAGCTCATCCCGCTTTGCCATCCGATCGCTCTCACGAAGTTGGACGTATTCCTGGAGCCGCTCAAGGACGGGATCGGAATCGAGGCGGTAGCCAAGACCGAATCTCAGACGGGCGTGGAGATGGAGGCTTACGCGGCTGTCGTGGTTGCCGGAATTACCCTGATCGACATGTTCAAGGGGATTGATCCCGACCTGACGCTTACCGACATCCAGCTTATAACCAAAACCGGAGGGAAGGCTCCTTGGCATCGAGAGTCGGTGTCCTGACGGTCAGCGATACGCGGTCGCTGGATTCCGATCTAAGCGGTCCGTCGGCTGCGGATGCTCTTCGCGAGCTTGGCTTTCAAGAGTGCGAGCGGCGAATCTGCCGGGACGAGATCGATCAGATTCAGGCGGCTCTCTTAAGCCTCTGCGATACATGCGACGCCATCTTCACGACCGGGGGCACCGGCTTCGCTCCTCGCGACGTGACCCCTGAGGCGACGGCGCCGCTTCTCGATCGCCGTTCGGACTCGTTGGTGGAGCTCATGCGTTTGAAAGGACTCGAAAAGACTCCGATGAGCCATCTGAGTCGCGGAATCGCCGGAATCAGGGGGCGAGTTCTGATCGTGAATCTGCCGGGCTCTCCGAGCGGCGCCAGAGACGGCATCGAAGCCATTGGCCACCTCATCGAGCTTATTCTGGACGCACAGAACTGATCAGCCTTGAAAGGAGGTTCGCCGTGCGAAGCGTGTCTCCATTGCCATGCACGATCAAGTCCGCGTTTCTCCGCGAGGGTTCGATGAAAGCTTCGTGGCCGGGAACCGCGCACTCCAGATAGTAGCGGCCGATCCATTCGGGCTCGGTGTCCGGCATTCGCTGAATGCTTCGGACCATTCTTCGGATCGCTCTGGTTGGAGCGTCCGTGTCGACGAAGATTTTGAGAGCGTAACGAGGAAGCAGCTCCTGAAAGTGGAGCGCCATGAGCCCTTCGATCAGGACGATTTCGGCGTTGGAGTTCTGAAGATCCTCCAGCAGCCGAGGCAGATCGGTGGAAAGCGGCGAGTTCATGTTTGGCCACTCCTCGCCGGTGGAGAGTGTGATCTTGGGACCCTTGTCCCCGAGCATGTAGGTGTCGGTGGAGATCACCTGACACGCCGCAGGCGCCAATGCCTCTTGGACGGCTTTCGCCAAAGTGCTCTTGCCCGAGCAGCTTCCGCCGCCTATTCCAACGATCGTCGAAGGCATCCGACCTTATAGCACGAAGGTCCGTGATAACATCGGACGGTGGATTGCACCTTGTCTCGCCGTGGCCTGATTGCGTCTGGCGTCGGGTTGGCTGCAGCACCGTTAGCCAATGCCTTTCCTGAGATCTGGGTTCCGCGGCAGGAAGTGAAGCCGGTCGTGATCGCCTCCGGCAACGGCAACCAGTTTAAGAACGGTGGGAACGAGACGTGCGTGGTCAGGGCGTTTCGCATGATGACGGAAGGCTCCGACGTGTTGGATGCGTTGGTTGCGGGCGTCAACATCGTTGAGCTGGACCCGGCCGAGATGTCGGTTGGATACGGAGGGCTTCCGAATGCCGACGGTGTGGTGCAGCTCGACTCTTGCTGCATGCACGGCCCCAAGAAATGGGCGGGCGGCGTGGCGGCGCTGGAAGGCGTGAAGACTCCCAGCCTCGTCGCGAAGGCGGTCATGGAACAGACAGATCATCACCTGATCGTCGGCGCCGGCGCGCAGAAGTTTGCGCGCGAGATGGGATTCACGATCGAAGCAGATTTGAACACCGAGAGGTCCAAGAAGGCCTATCTGGAGTGGAAGCGCCGCAGCGATCCCGAGCATTATCTGGACCCGGCCAAGCGCGACTCCCATCAGGTTCTGCTCAGCATGATCCGCGACGGGCTTCTGGATCGCGAACATGTTTACGGCACGATCAACTGCAATGGCATCAACTCGCAGGGAGATGTCTGCGGCGTGACCACGACGAGCGGTCTGGCGTTCAAGATCCCGGGCCGAGTCGGCGACTCCCCCATTCTCGGCGCCGGCCTCTATGTGGATAACGCCGTCGGCGCAGCCGGCTCGACGGGCCGCGGCGAGGCGAACCTGTACAACCTGTGTTCCTTCTTGATCATCGAAGAGCTTCGGCGCGGCGCATCAGCCAAGGATGCCGGCCTGGCTGCTTTGAAGCGAGTCGCGGAGCAGTCCGAATCGCGATTACTCGATTCAAAGGGGCGCCCAAACTTTGGGTTGAACTTCTACGTCCTGGACAAGCAGGGCCGCCACGCTTCGGTCGGCTTCACCGGTCACTTTCGATACGCCGTCTGTGACGAGAACGGGCCGAGGTTTGAGGATGGCGTAGGACTCTACAGTTGATCGCACTTCTTGCTTTTGCAGTCACACAGAAGATCCATCTGGAGGCGGAAGATGCCCAGCAGCTTGGTACTCATGTGGAGGCGTCCCGCCCGGGCTATTCGGGATCGGGTTACTCCACAGGCTTCACGAAGGACGGCGACCGCCTCGTATGGCATGTGAAAGGCAAGGCCGGGATCTACTCCGTGCATATCCGCTATAGCTCGCCGCATGCGCAAAAAGGATTCGACTTTGGCGTGAACGGATTCAAAACGTCCGGCATGTTTTCTCCCACCGGCGACGACTTCGAAGTCTGCGCGGCGGGGCGTGTGGAGCTGACCGACGGCGACAATGAAGTCGAGCTTGACAAAGGTTGGGGCTATTACGACGTCGACTCAGTCGACCTGGTCCCCACGAAGGTCGATAGTCACCTGCCCAAGCCGCCTTCCAAGCCGTGTGATCCTAAAGCGACCGCCGAAGCCCGAAAGCTGTTCGAGTTCCTGCGGTCGAAGTACGGCGGCAAAACACTCTCCGGGCAGTACGGCGCGAAAGACAACCAGTTCGTCCTGAGTTCAGCCAAAGTGCTGCCGGCTATCGTCGGCGACGACTTCATCGACTATTCGCCTTCGCGGTTGGCCTTTGGCGCGGACCCGAAGCACGCAGTTGAAAACCAGATTGCGAACGCGCGGAAGGGACAGATCGTCACCATGTCTTGGCACTGGAATGCGCCAGACCACCTGCTGAACAAGCACATCAAAGACGCGCAAGGTCGGGACATCGACGCCAGTTGGTACAAGGGGTTCTACACTAACGCGACAACCTTTGATCTGTCCGAAGCGCTGGATCACCCCGACTCCCAAGACCACAAACTGATCCTCCGAGACATCGACGCCATCGCTGTGCAGCTAGAAAAGTTCCAGCGCGCCAAGGTACCCGTTCTTTGGCGTCCGCTCCATGAGGCGGAAGGTGGCTGGTTCTGGTGGGGTGCAAAAGGCCCGGAGCCGTTCAAGAAGCTGTGGAAGCTTATGTATCGGCGGCTGACAGTCGAGCACCATCTGCACAACTTGATCTGGGTCTACAGTTCGGGAACCAACCCGGATTGGTATCCGGGCGACGAGTTTGTGGACATCGTCGGTATCGATGCCTACCCCTCAGACCAGCGCGATCCTCTTTCAAGCACCTGGGACGAGCTAGCCGACCGGTTCAAGGGGAAGAAGCTGCTCGCGATTACCGAGTTCGGGGGTGTGCCGGATGTGGAGCGGATGCACAGATTCGGTGTGAACTGGTCGTACTTTGTCTCGTGGGTTGGAAGCATTGGGTCGGGCTCCACCGATGCAGAGAGGCTGAGTCGCCTCTACAAAGAAAGTCGCGTCCTGAACGCGAACGGGCTGCCGAAATTCACTGGTGAATAATTTGGTACTGTTAATGAATATTGCGGGCCCGTCCACACAGGTGGCTCGCCAGAATAAACTTTATTGCTAACCTTCCCCGGCGCGTGAAACACTAGAACTCATCTGACCGTTTTCTAACGACCATTCATGCCACCCATTAAGCCACGAAGGCCGACGAGGGCCGATGTTGCGCGCGAGGCCGGCGTTGCCCCGTCCACCGTATCGCTGATTCTTCGGGATCGCGGCGACGACCTGCGCATTCCCGTGGTGACTCAGGAGCGAGTGAGAGAAGCAGCGAGGCTCCTCGGCTACTACCCGAACCGCCACATCCAGTCCGTGCTCAAAGGACGATCCGGGATCCTGGGACTGTATCTGCGATGGGATCAATGGTCGACCCCGGTGGGATACTGGCCGACCGTCTTCTGGTGTATTCAAAAGGCAGCCGCCGAGCTGGATATTCAGCTATTGGTTCACAACGCTCGTGCGGACACGCCCACGGAGGAGAACTTTGCGCGCCAAGCCGGTGGCATCGTGGACGGCGTCATGATCGTGAACTCTGGCGACGACCCCATAGTGAAGAGGATTTTGGAGGTGGGCTTGCCTGCGGTCGAGGTCGGCGACCCGTATAGCCTCCTTCCCTTCGTAGGTTTAGAAAGCAAGCAGGGGATTCGGCTGGCGATGGAGCATTTGAAGGAGCGGGGTTATCGACGGCCGGCCCTTTTCATGCCGCCGAGTAACTACCAAGCCAACGCGCAGGCTCGCGTCGAGGAGTTCCTCTGCTGCTGCGACGAGCTGTTCGAACTCGAGCATCCCGCGTCGCGGGTCCTATCCAGGCGGGGCTTCTTCGAGCACCTGCTCGCTCTCGACCCCAAGCCGGACAGCGTTATCTGCAACAGCGACAGCCTGGCCTATCTCGCTCTGAAACGATGTAACGAACGAGGCCTGCGCGTACCAGAGGACCTGGCGATTATCGGCTACGACGCTCTGGAAACCGAAGGATGTCTCCGAACCTTGACCAGCGTCCAAACGCCGCTCGAAGAGATGGCCAGGCTGGCCCTTCGGAAGCTCCTGCAAATTGTGAACGGCGAGCCATTCGAACATCAAACGATCCTCCCCGTCGGGCTACGGGTCGGTGACACAACGTAAGATCCACGCCCTGGATTCGACGGATGTTCAGGACAGCTTCCGGATGATCCAAGTCATAACGTGATGTGGAGTTTCGCGAACCGATGCGTGCCGCACGAGCGGGAAATTCGAAGTTACCAAGCCATCCACTCGCGCATCTTGGAGATCTGACCTAAGTGGTAGCCGTTGTGCGTCAGCCGGCAGAGGAGGTCGGCGAGTCCGTAGGGGCTGGCCTGGATCTCATCGAGCGTCGTCGTCTCGAGCATCTGTTCGAACGATCGTAGCGCGTCCCGGAGCCGCTCCTTCGCTGCTTCCCAACCGGCTTCGTCACAGACAGGCGGCAAAGAGGGCCAGGCGCCTTCGACGGGGCGTGACTGCTCCCGAGTCCTCACCCTATCGACCATGTTCTGGTTCCAGACCGCGAGGTGCAGAACGATCTCCCAGATGCACTTCGAGTCAGGCGTCCATTTCCACGAAGCCTGCACTGCGCTCAAGCCTTCCAGCGCCTCGTCCAGCGGCGTAATCCAGTCGTCGTGCTGGTAGGAGTACTCGAATCCGACCGCGACTTCACGCAGCATCTCCCGTTCGTTCATGACCTATTTTCTACCGAAGCTCAAATCTTGTCGCGTTACACTGAGGTTGAATCGATGGAAACGTTTCTCATTGCGATTCTGCTGGCAGCCGTGCTTGGTGTCCCGGCCTACTTCTGGTGGCCCTTCCGAAAGATCCGATATTTAGCTTCGCGACACTTGCGGGGCAACACGAGCGAGGTTCCGACGTTGGGACGTAGCTTTGCCAATGTCGACCTTCCGAATATCGAGCGCGCCCTCAGAGAAATCGACCCGAATGGTCGGCGCATTGGGATCGGGTCAAACATGATCGGGTTCCGAACCGAGGAGTTGGCGACCATCCTGAACGGCAATGCGAGAGCTGTCGGAGTTCGGACCGAAAGCGTCACCGTGGCCGCCAATCAGACAATGGCCTGCATGGTCAATAGTCTTCTCTTGGTGACCCAGCCGGTTCGAGCGGTGGTGTATGTCGGGAAGTCGGACCTTCTGCAAAAGCTCGAAGTTGAGATTGCGGCCGTCGATCCGAAAGATGCCGAGAAGATCTTGGAACGGATCAGCGAAGGCTGCGGAAGGAGCAGCGTCTATAAAGGACAGATCATCTCATTTACCTGCGACCAGGTTGCCAAGCGGGGACAAGGTTGTTTCAGCCTCAGATTCCACGAGCCAAGCAAGCTGGCCTCCAAGGACGTCATTCTTCCCGAAGCAACTCTTTCGCTTATCGAGCGCAACACGATCGGGTTCTTTGACAAGCTTGAGAAGCTGCGGGCGACCGGCCGCAGTGTCAAGCGCGGCATCTTGCTTTATGGACGGCCCGGAACGGGCAAGACCTTGACCGCCAAGTGGGTCTCGTCCGCGATTCCGGGCCTCACCACCCTTTTCTTAAGTGCCGATCAGCTCTTTCTCATCAAAGACTGCTGCCAGATGGCCCGCATGCTCGCCCCTTCTTTGGTGGTGCTCGAAGACGTCGATCTGATAGCCCGGGATCGCGGGCGGGAGGAGAATCTCCAAAGCCGCATCACGCTCAATCAGCTTCTCAACGAAATGGACGGCGTTTCCGACAACTCCGGAGTGCTCTTCTTGCTAACGACCAACCGTCCCGAGGAGCTCGAGCTGGCCCTGGCAGCTCGGCCGGGAAGGATCGACCAAGCCATCGAGTATCCACTCCCCGACGCCGACTGTCGCGAGAGGCTGTTTGAAACGTATCTAAGCGGGCTGGAAAGAGAGAACTTGGACCTGAGCGACCTGGTCCGCCGAACCGACGGCGCTCCGCCCGCCTTCATCGAAGAGCTTGTTCGGAAAGCGCTCTCCACAGCGTTGCTCGAGAACGACCGCGCCGTGATTCGACAAGACCACTTTAGCGCGGCGCTTCGTGAGCTGCTCTTTACCGGCGGAGACCTGACGCGAAGACTCCTCGGTTTTACCGAGCCGTTTCAGAACAACTGAGCCTAGGTCTTGTTGCGGATGTGGAGGAGGTCGCCGTCTCGGATGGTGTACTCCTTTCCTTCCAAGCTCATCTTGCCGGCCGAGTAAGCGGCATCGAGGGAACCCGCCGCGGCGTAATCTTCGTAGTGCACCACCTCGGCGCGGATGAAACCCCTGGCGATGTCGTTGTGAATGGTGCCGGCGGCCTTAAGCGCGTTCGAACCCTTTCGGAGCGGCCAGGCGCGCGTGTCGTTCTCCCCGGCGGTGAAGAAGGTGATCAATCCAAGCGCGTCGTAGACGGCTTTGATGACCCGCTTGCTTGCGGATTCCGTCAGGCCGAGCGACTCTAAGAACTCAGCCTGGTCGGCGGGATCCAGTTGGGAGATCTCTTCCTCGATCGTCGCGCAAACGGCGAAGGCGGGCGTTCCCGCCGCATTGAGCTCTTCAACCCGCTTGGCGACGGCGGGACTTGGATTGCCCGCCTCTCCCTCGCCCATATTGAAAGCTACGACGAGCGGCTTGCTGGTCAAGAACTGGTAGTTACGGATGATTGTTTGGTCGTCTTCAGTGAGCTCGATCGACCGGATTGGCGTACCAGCCTCGAGCAGCGGACGGATGCGGCCGAACAAGTCGTTCTCCAGGTAGTCGGGCGATCCTGGAGTCTTCAACGTGGTCGACCGCTTGAGCCGTTCCAAGCGGTTCTCCACAATCTGTAGATCGCTCAACACCAACTCGACGTCTAGCGCTTCCTGGTCGCGGAGCGGATCGATCTCGGCGTGATAGGGCACCACCGGATTGTCGAAGCCTCGAACGACGTGCAGCAACAGGTCGGCCTTTTTGGCTTGGTCCAGAAGCCGCAACGATAAGGAGCGCCCACTGGAAGCGACAGCGTCGAGATCGTCGGAAAGAATCACCGTGGCAGGCGTCTGCTTCTTGGGCTTGACCTGCGCGACGATAGTGTCAAACCGCTCGTCCGGCACCGGGACAGCCGTCACATCGCCCTTGGCCAAACCGAGCGCCGCGGCGCGGTAGAGAGTGCTTCGTCCGCTGGACGCATAACCGATGAGGGCAACCTTCATAGAAATCGTTTCGTGGCTTAGCGGACATCGTTCCCGAACTTGACCTTCGGAACGGGCGTGCCTAGCTGATAAGGCAGTACCCAGAACAGATAGACCGAAGCGACGAACAGCAGGAACAGAAGCCAGGGAAACCCCGCCTTTTTGGACGGCTGCGGCCTCCGGTTCGCTCGTGCCACGACTGACTAGGATACCAGCCCCGCTGAAGTCGTACCGGTTCGTCAGTGTTACACTGGGCGTATGAAGGAGCACCGGTTGCTGGAGCATCCCGCCATCGTCGCTCTTGCTTGTACGCTCACTGCATTGCCGTACGGCTACTCGTTTGGGCAACACACCCCAGTGATGCGCTTGACAGGCCCACCTTCGACTTCTTCGTCGGCTTGCCGCTGGTTTGGCTTTGCGTCTATGCGGTACTGACGTTTAAGGCTCGCCGAGCTCGACCCTAGATTCGTCGGAGCCGCATTGTCTCGCGGAGACAGGCCTAGGCTGTATAGTCAGACCCATGGCCGCTCCGGCACGCCAGTTTGAAGACTCGACGCCGCCCGGCGTGGTGGTCGTTCAGTTCCTCACTTTCGTTGGGGAGTTGGGGCTGCTGCTGGCAGACTGCGTCCGGCGGCTGAGACACAAACCGATCGAGTGGCGCGAGACGGTCAACCAGATGGCGTTCATCGGCGTGGCGAGCGTACCGATCGTGGCTCTCACAGGCTTTTTCAGCGGCGCAGTGCTCTCGCTCTATCTCACGTCCTTCCTCAACCGGTACGGCGCCACGACGTTCGTGGGCGCTACCGTTGGACTCACGGTCACCCGCGAGATAGGGCCGGTACTAGCCGGAATCATGGTCGCCGCACGGTGCGGCAGCGCGATGGCGGCGCAGATAGGAAGCATGGCGGTGACCGAGCAGATCGACGCACTGCGCATGCTCAGCGTCCATCCGACCAACTATCTGGTGATTCCTCGACTGCTCGCCGGCCTTCTGATGCTCCCCGTCCTGGCCCTCGTCTCGATGTGGGCAGGCATCATCGGCGGCCTGCTCACAGCGGAGTCGCAAGGACTGGGTTCGAGCATGTTTATCCAATCGGTGACGCGGTTCGTCACACCGCACGATTTCATCGGCGGATGTCTCAAGACGCCGGTTTTTGGCCTTGTCATCACGCTGGTGGCGTGCCAACAAGGGCTTCGGACCACGAACGGGGCTGTCGGCGTTGGACGTGCTACCACGAACACCGTCGTCATCAGCATGGTGCTGGTCTATATCTCCAATTTCCTGCTGGCCCGGATGATGTACTAGAACCGGTACCCTGCACCCGTGCCAATCCTTACCGTCTGCGATGTCGCCATCGACCCTCGCAAGGGCGGCATGGAGGCGGTGTGGACCTATCGCGTTAAGGAGCCGCTCCAAGCCGGAGACGCGGTGGTGGTGCCACTCGGCACGCGGTCTGAGCTGGCGTTCGTTCTGCGGGTCTATCAGAGCTCGGAAAAAGAGCTTCCGTTTCCGCTCAAGTCGCTCAGGAACGTCACCTCGCGTGTCGAGGGGCTTGGCTTGCCCAGGCAGCTTATCGGGCTGATTCAGTTTGTTGCCGCCGAGTATCTCTGCTCAGAAGCGGCCGCGCTCTCCCCGGCTCTGCCACCCGGAGTTCGTTCGCGGTTGGTGGGCGCTTGGTCTCTCAAACCGGACTTGCTGGTTCCTCCGAACCTGAATCCGATCCAGCAGGAGGTCATCCGCGTGATGAAGGAATCGGGCGGAACTCTCCTGGAAAACAAAAAGGCGCCAGCCATCCTGAAAGCGCTCAAGACGCTGCGGGAAGCCGGGCTCGTGGAACGAAATGTCCAGGTGCTGCCCTCTCCGGAGAAGCAAAAGTCGCTTGTTCTGTATCGGCTTTGCGGAGACCGAGCGAAGATCGACCGGTTCTTGGAGCGTGAGGGAAAGCGCAAGCCTGCACAAGCTCTTACGCTCATGCAGCTCCAAGCGACGGAGCGAGGGGCCCTCACCGCTCCCGAAATCAAAGCGCTGGGCGCGGTGACGGACGCGACGCTTAAGGCGCTGGTCCAAGCGGGGCTGCTGGAAGAGGTCGATGTGAAGGAAGCGAAGACCTCGTCGGCTCCTCATGAACCGAACCTAGCACAACGGCTGGCGATCGATGCCGTCGTCGACTCTGTCCGAGCGAAAGTCTTCCACCCATTCTTGCTCTATGGAGTTACCGGCAGCGGCAAGACGGAGGTGTACCTGCGCGCCGCCTCAGAAGCGTTGCGTATGGGCCGGCAAGTCTTGTATGTGGTGCCGGAGATCACCCTTGCCGCGCAGGCAATCGGCCTTTTGCGGCAGCGGTTTGGGCAGGGCGTTGCGGTTCTCCATTCGAATTTGCCGGACGCTGAACGGCTCCACAACTGGCTCAAAGTACGAGACGGCTTGGTCTCAGTGGTGCTGGGCGCGCGCTCCGCGCTATTCGCGCCTCTTTCGAACATCGGCCTGATCGTGATGGACGAGGAGCATGAGCAGGCCTACAAGCAGGAATCGGCGCCGCGCTACCATGCGAAAACAGTTGCGCTCCACTTGGCACAGCTCCACTCCTGTCCCATTATCCTTGGCTCTGCCACTCCATCCATCGAGTCTTTTTTCGAGGCGGAGCAATCGGAAAATGAGGACGCGGGCCGAGGCATGACCCTTCTCACGCTCCCCGAGCGGACCGCTTCCTCCCAGCTCCCCGCGGTGATCGTGAAGGATCTGGGAGAGGGTTATCGCGCGAACCACCCTTCGATCTTCACGGACGAGTTGAAGGCCCGCATGCGCGACGTGCTCGACCGGCGCGAGCAGGTGATCCTGTTCCTCAACCGCCGTGCCTACGCGCCATCGCTTACCTGCCGCGACTGTGGCTACACCATCGAGTGCCCCAACTGTTCGGTATCGCTTTCGTTCCACCGACGCGACCACCGCCTGCGCTGCCACCATTGCGGCTACCAGACCAAGCCGCCGGACTCCTGCCCCAAATGCCAAGGCATCCGGTTCGCTCCGTTCGGCGTGGGGACGGAGAGAGTGGAAGAAGCCGTCACCACCGAGTTCTCGGACGTCCGCGTTGGACGCCTGGATCGCGACATCGCCAAGCGCAGAGGGGTTCTTGACGAGACGCTCGCCTCCTTCCGCTCCGGCGCGATTTCGGTCTTGGTTGGAACCCAAGTGGTGGCGAAAGGGCTGGATTTCCCAAACGTCACGCTGGTTGGCGTGATCGCGGCGGACGTCTCCTTGAACCTGCCCGACTTCCGGGCCTCCGAGCGGACGTTCCAGCTTCTTTCGCAAGTTGCCGGGCGCGCGGGACGAGGCAAGCAGCTGGGATCGGTCGTGATCCAAACGCTGAATCCGGACCACCCCGCGGTCGTCGCCGCCAAGTCTCACGAGTATCTCAGGTTCTACGAGATCCTGAAACGAGAGCGCAAGGAGGCCGGATACCCGCCTTTTCGAAGGCTGATCAACCTTGTCTTGACGGGCGAGAGCCGTGAGGCGGTTGCGGCGGCAACCTCGGCCGCCTCCGAGATCGTGGGCCGAGAGTGTCCTTCAGCTCAGGTTTTGGGGCCCGTCGACTGCGTGATCGAACGTGCCTTCGGCAAATGGAGACGCCACGTTCTTGTCAAGCTGCCGCCTCACGAAGCCGCCAGACCCGTCGGCGACGCCTTGGCCGCGTTCCATTTCGACGGGGTGCAACTGACGCTCGACGTCGATCCGTATTCAATGATGTAGGCGAGAGTTCGCCCCAATCCCTGCGGCGTAGGGGTAAATTCAAGCCAAGGAGAGCGCGCAAGTGCCCTTTTCGTCGGAGTCCAACTACCCCTGGCTTAACGTCGTACAGTATCCGTTCCTCACCCGCGAGTTCGATACGGGCGAAGGCTGGATGAGCTACGTGGACCATGGGCGCGGGCGGCCGATCGTGTTCCTGCACGGCAACCCGACTTGGTCGTACCTTTACCGCCATCTGATTCGAGACCTCGGCCGAACCAACCGCTGTATCGCGCCCGACATGCTGGGCTTTGGCCTGTCGGATAAGCCGCGCAAGATCAACTATCGGCCCGACGCCCAGGCTGCTCGCTTCGAGCAGCTGATGGACTATCTCGGCCTGGAAGACGTCACGCTGGTGGTTCAGTGCATGGGCGGTCCCGTGGGGCTCTCTTGGGCGCTCAACCACCCGGAGCGGGTTCGCAATCTGGTTCTTTTCAACACTTGGATGTGGCCGCTCAATAACAACTATTGGGCTTGCCGCCTGGCCGGTCTCGTGAGTAATCCGATGAACCGTATCTATTACCGCCTGCTCAACGCGGCGCCTTCCTTCATCCTTCCCGCGCTCTTTGGAGATCGAGACGCTATTCGCAGGCCGTCTCGTCAGCAGTTCATGGAGCCGTTCAGGAACTATCGCGATCGGCTCGGGCTCTATGTGATGATCGAGAGCATGACCAAGTCTCGCCGGTGGTACGGCGAACTCTGGAAGCGCCGCGCATCGATCCAAGAGAAACCAGCGCTGCTTCTCTGGGGAATGAAAGATCCCATTCACAACGTCTATTCGCTGGAGCGGTTCGAGGAGCTTTTCTCTCATTACGAGACCCACCGCATTGAGACGTGCGGTCGGTACATGCCTGAGGAGGCGCCAAAAGCAGCCATCGAGGCGATGCGCTGGTTTCTTCTCACGCACTCCACGCAGACAGAGGTCTTGCGCTAACGGCGCGTTGGCGGTCCAAGCTCGGGAGGGGCAAAGGTCCGACCCGGTGAAGGCGTTGCAGCGTTGAAACGGGCTTTCAGCCCTTTGAACTAGACGAGCTCTCCAGGGGCTTGGTAGCTACGCTGCTTCACCCCAGGTGGTTTCTTCGGTTTGCCGATATCCCAAATCAATCGACACGCCAGCAGATCCGCAGCTACGGTTGGCTGCACGCGATGCTTTTGATGAGCCAGAGCGCGCATCCGAGTTTAGAGTGCCGTCCGCTTGAAGCCGGTTCCCTGCCTTTGACGATCAATGTCAGCTCATTGACGTCCGACTCGAAGCCGATGTTGGCGTCGCTTACATCGTTGGCGGCGATTCCGTACAGTCCCTTTCGCTCGAGTTTTGCGTACACATCGTTGAGCCCGGCCGAGGGCTCGGCAGCGAATCCGATGGTGATCGCCGATGGATTTCGAGCTGCCAAGGTCGCGATGACGTCCGGATTCTCTACCAGTTTGATCTCCATTGGCTGCTCCGAACGCCGCACTTTGGTGGTGCTCGGATCAGCCGGCCGAAAGTCGGCAACGGCCGCCGGCCCGAAGATCATGTGGGCGTCGTCAACTTCTTTCAAGCCGGCGTCCAGCATCTCCTGAGCCGTGCGAACACGGACCACTTTTGCCTGTAACGGATAGGCGACGGACGTCGGGCCGGAAATGACCATGACCTCGCCGCCCATCAGCAAGGCGGCACGAGCCAAGGCTGCGCCCATTTTCCCGCTGGACCGATTGGATAGGAATCGCACGCTGTCGATCGGCTCTTGGGTGGGACCGCTCGTAATCAACACCTTCTTTCCGGCCAACAACCGACCCGTTTGAAGGATCTGCAGAACCGTCTCGGCAATTTGGGCATTGGAAGCGAGTTTGCCCTGCCCATGCTCCCCGCAGGCCACGTCACCTTCCGATGGCTCGACGATCGATGCCGCTCGCGACGCCAATGTGCGAAGCGCTTCTTGGGCCGGTTCGGAAGCATACATCTGCGGGTTCATCGCGGGCGCTATCACCAGGGGCGCGGTGGTCGCAAGCGCAAGGGTCGTCAGCATGTCTTCGCCGATTCCATGCGCGAGTTTGGCAATCGTGTTGGCGGACGCGGGTGCTACGACAACCACGTCCGCCCACCGTGCCCAGTCGATGTGCGCCATCCGGCCCCGCTCCGGCTCCTCGAACACCCCGCTCAAGACCGGGTTACCCGTGAGCGCCTCAAACAGGTTTGCCGTGACGAAGTGCTGGGCGGCGTCGGTGAGGCAGACCCGGACTTCGCAGCCAACTCGCATCAAATCGCGAGCGAGATCTGCCGCCCGGTAAGCCGCGACCGACCCCGAGACACCCAACACAACGTGGAAGCCACTCACCCGACGATACGCTCCAGCTCTTCCACGACTCTCTCCAGATCGTCGTTCACGATGCGGTGCCTGTAGTTCTCCGACTGGGCAATTTCACGGTGAGCGTTCTCGATCCGCCGCGCCATGGCTTCATCGTTCTCGGTACCCCGGCCGCGGATTCGACGAACCAGCTCTTCTGTGCTCGGCGGAAGGATGAAAACGCTGAGGGCTTCCGGCAGCAGATCCATCGCCGTCAAGGCGCCTTGGACGTCGATCTTCAAGATCGCGATCTTGCCTTCGTCCAGCATACGGCGCATGTCGAGGAGGGGCGTGGCATAGTGGTTGCCGTAAACCTCCTTGTACTCCAGGAAGTCGCCGGCGTCCACATGGGTCATAAAGCGCTCCGGCGAGACGAAGTTGTAATCGATTCCCGGCTGTTCTGTCGGACGCGGATGTCGGGTGGTGTAGGCGACCACTCTCTGCACGCGAGGATTTCTAGCGCGCCAAGCCTCGATGACGGTGTCCTTACCCACTCCGCTCGGCCCGCTCAGGATGACAAGCTTCCCGGTTTCCAATAGCGCCATTCTACTGCGTTGCGCTTACCGGACCAAGGTGAGCAGACGCGCGGCCAGCTTCATCGGGTCATGCCGGACCACGTCTGTCTCGCTCATGAAGTTGCCTTGGATGTAGCGAAGACCCATCGCGCGGATTCTGTCGACGTCGGGCTCAACGAAGTGCTGGCGGGAGTCCCGGTACTTGTGCAGGGCCTCTTCCGTCGGAAGACCGTTGTTGACCAGCACGGTATCGAAAGGCTTGGCATCGACGTTGGACAAGATCGCGCCCACATGCTGCGAGGCGGTGAACGCGTCGCTTTCTCCCGGCTGCGTCATGACGTTGCAGATGTAGATCTTCGCTGCCTTCGTATTCTTGAGCGCGTTCATAATCCCGGGAACGAGCAGATTTGGAATCAAGCTTGTGAAAACGCTGCCGGGCCCGATGACGACCATATCCGCGGCGGCGATGGCGTCCAGAGCCTCCTGGGTCGGCTCGCACTCCTCAGGGTTCAGATAGATCTGCTTGATCTTGCTTCCCGCTTGGACGATCGCGGTCTCGCCGCATACTTCGATCCCGTTTTCTAGCTCCGCGCGAAGACTGACATGGGCAAGCGTGCTTGGGACGACGCGGCCACGAATGGCCAAAACGTCGCTCGCGATCTCGATCGCCTTTTCGAAGTCTCCTTTGGCCTGATCCACGAGCGCCGCGATCAGCAGATTGCCCATCGAGTGGCCGCTCAGAGAGCCGCTGTCGTTTTTGAACCGGTGTTGAAAAAGATCGGTCATCGACTTTTCCGCGTCGGCCAAGGCGACCAGGCAGTTTCGAATGTCGCCCGGCGGGATCATCCCCTTGTCCTTGATAAGCCGCCCAGAAGAGCCGCCGTCATCGGTTACGGTCACGATGGCGGTGATATTGCTGGTGTGCCGCTTGAGTCCTCTAAGGAGCGTGCTCAGCCCGGTTCCGCCTCCGATGGCCACTACGCGGGGGCCCTGAGCGAGGTGCTGCCGCTTCACATAGATGTCGCCGACCTTTCCGACCCGCAGCGCCGGATTGATGGTCTCCAGAACGTGATCGATGGCGTATTGGATAGAGCGGATTGTGAGAAACAGTCCGAGCAGCAGCATCACGCCGCCCAGCAGCCATTTCGTGAGCTCCACCTTGTCCGGCTGCACGAACTGCATGACACCGGCGGAGGTGACGGAGCTCAGCCACCCAAGAACGGGAAGGATAGCGCCCTTGAAGCTAAGTCCGAATCCGAGGGCCAGAGCGAGCAGACCCAAAATGAAGCCGCCGACGGCCTTCGTCAGGCCTGCCGTAGGGGCAAACATGCGTCGAAGCCGGTAGCTTCTATACATTTGAACAACGCCTTTCCAAAATCGACTTTATCCCATTCAACGGGGTTCTTGGCGCACCGATTGAGGCGTTTGCCGAAACAAATCGACCAAATAAATCACACCGTAAATCAGGCAAACCTGGCTAGGCGTCGATGATCCGTGGACCCTCCCTTTCCACGGCGAAAGATGGTTTCTATTATGAAGGAACGGGGCCCGAGAATTAAACCGTAATCCTGCCGTCAGCCAACTTCAGAGGGGCACCGTGAGGTACAGGCAGAGTGGATCGTAATGCACTGTGGGCCGCGGTGCTTTAAACGCCGTGCACCGGCGGTGTATCGGACTGATCGCCTTCCACGGGGTAGCCCTCGGCAACCCAGTACTCGAAGCCTCCGATCATCTCCTTCACCTTGAACCCGAGCTTCGCAAACCGAAGAGCGGCCTTGGTACCCGCGTTGCAGCCGGGGCCCCAGCAATACGTGACGACCAGCCGATCCTTGGAAAAGGCCGCGGTTGTCCTCTCATCGATCTCGCGATGGGGGAGGCTGATCGCGCCGGCGATATGGGCCGAGGCATAAGCTTCTCGGCTGCGGGGATCCACGATCAGGAAGCCTCCGACTCCGTTTTGCAAATCCGCGTGGACATCAGAAGGGTCGGTCTCAACCGAAAGGCGCTGCGAGAAGTGGCAGATGGCCGCCTCTCGGTCTGCGGCGGGATGCTCGAGGACCAGAGACGTGGGGCTCGACTTTTCGAGGGCATTCATGGTCGTGATTACGAAGTCCGCGATCGATGGGTATGGCGGACGTGGCGAACTCTTCTCCGGGCAACGCGATGATGGCTCTTGTGCTTCCTAGGCGTGTGCACCACATACCCCGTTCCCTTGATCGGATGGACCAGCCACTGACCCTTGTGTTGGCCCGCCGCGATCGACGCCGAAGCCAATGCCAGAAACACTGCGATCAAGCTCTTTCCGGAGTCCATGCTAAGTTTCATCGATCACGTACGATAGGCAAAAAGCAAGTATGTCCGAACCGTTCTTGCAAATGGACTGACATTGCGTGTCCCAGAACGCTTTTTTTGAGACGCAGCTGTCGGGTGAAGGTGCTGTGCGTGCATGTTAAGATGTGCAGACCCAGTCCTCATGTCCGCCAAGACGAACCCAGAACGAACTGCGGCGACCTGGTTCGTCGCTCTCTATTCAACGGTGCTGATGGTCGTATTCAGCGTGGCTGCGATCGGCCTCATCGGAACTCCGATTCAGTTCATTCTTAAGGACCAGCTTCACCTCAAGCCGACGCAGATCTCGTACTTCACGCTTCTGACGGATTCGCCGCTCTTCATCGGTTTCGCGTTCGGCTTTCTCAGAGACCGGTGGCGGCCCTTTGGGAAAGGCGATCAGGGATACTTCCTCGCCGTTCCCATCTTGCTTGCGCTTGTTTATTTGTGGCTTGGCTCCGCAAGGTTCACTTTCTGGAGCTTCGCCGTCGGGATGATCGTGCTCAGCATCCTCTCGGCCATTTTGGGTGCGGCGGCCCAAGGTCTTCTGGCGTCCATCGCGAAGGAGCACGGGATGGCCGGCAGGCTCTCCGTCGTGACGCTGGTTACGGCTCGGGGCGCGATGATGTATTCGGCGGCCCTGGGCGGATGGCTCGGCGATCCCGGCTCTCACCTTCCGCCGAATGCGCCATTCATTGCTTCGGCGATCATGTGCCTTCCCGTCCTCATCATGGCTGTCTGGAGGCCGAAGAGCATCTTTCGCTCAGGAAACGAGGTCTTTGTCTCGGTCGTTCCGGAGGGGGCGATGGCGGCCGTGGACAGGCTCGTTCGCCACAAGGCGATCTACCTGCCGGCAGCGATGGTTTTTCTGTTCGAGTTCGCGCCCGGTTGGGGAACCCCGCTCATGTTCTTCTTGACCGACAAGAAGCACCTGACGGAGGCACAGTATGGGGCGTCACAAGGTTGGCTTCGCTTGGGGACGGTTCTGGCAGCGTTCTCGTACTCCTGGCTCTGCACTCGCCTCAAACTGAGACCGCTGCTCATCTGGGGGACGTTTTTGGCTGTTCTGGGCGCGCCCGCCTTCCTACTCATCCGAAGCGCCGGCATGGCGAACGGGGTGAGCTTCTTCGCGGGAGTCTCCTGCGGCATCGCCTTGGGCTCCTATTACGACCTGCTGATGCGCTGCTGCCCCAAGGAACTCGAGGGGGTCGCCTTCATGCTCACGGCCTCCATGTTCTCGATTGCCGCGGATACCAGCGATCTTGCCGGATCCAAGCTCTTCGAAAGGGGCGGGTTTGAGTTGGCGCTCGTGATCTCCACAATCTTCACCGCGTTGATCTGGATACCGATCTTCTTTGTTCCCAGGAACATTACCGAACTCGCCGAGGGTGAGCGAATTGTAGACTCGGACGGGCCGGTCGCCGAGTCTCTGGCGACCGCCTAGTCGAGGCCTGCCTGCTCGCAGTTCTTGCGGATATTCCAGTGGGAACGGTGAGCGGGCAGGTGGAGCGTACTATACAATGGGTCCCGGCATGCCGCACCTCGATACATCACAGACCTGGATACGGCTCCTGGGCCACACCTCCATCCAGTCGGGAGGCGTCACCGTCACCTCTTTTCGCTCCAACCGAGTTCCTGCGCTGCTGGGACTCCTCCTTGCCGAGCCTGGACCTCATCAGCGGGAAGAGGTTGCCCAACTCTTATGGCCGGAGGCGGACTCCGAAGTGTGCCGCCACAACCTGCGTCAAACGCTCGTCTACCTGCGTGGCGCGCTCGGCGAGCAGAGCGAGAAGGCTCTCGTCGCGACGCGGTCCCAGATTGGGCTGAATCCCGGAGTCCTTAGGTCGGACGTCGAAACGCTTCTGGACACCGAGCGGTATCGGGACTCCGAGTCGAAGCGTCCCATCTGCGAAGAGGCCGTCTCGCTTTACGAAGGACCGTTTCTGCAGGGCATCGAGGACGAGTGGGTCCGCGACCAACGGTCCCATCTGGCCCAGGTCTATATCCGCGCCCTCCTCTATTTGGCCGACGCCGAGATGGACGAACAGCCAGCGAAAGCTCTGGAGTATGCCGAGAGGGCCGTTCTGGAAGAGCCGCTGATGGACGGCGCGAGAGCCCGCAAGCTGCGCGCGTTGGTTCGAATGGGCGAAAACGCCGTGGCTCAGCTCGAATATGAGGCTTTCGCCGATCTCTTGGATCAAGAGCTCGGAATCACTCCTTCGGACGCCGTTCGCGAGGCTCTCAACGACGCCCAGCGTCCGCCCCAGCCTCAGATGCGAAAGCCGGATCGCAGCAACGTCTCGAACGACCTTTCGTTTGCCCTCGATACGTTGGGTCTCGGCGATCGGCCGCACCTCGCGATTGAGCTGGCGGTCGCCGCGACTCCGCACTGGATCGAGGTGGGAACCCCCGGATTGGGCATCGCCAAGCTGAAAGAATCGGTTGCCCGAACGGGAACCCGAATTCCGGAGAGCCTCAAGGTACGAGTCACCCTTTCCCTTGCGGACCTGACTTATGCTCAGGGGGACATGGTCGAGACCGAGAGGCTCATCGACGAGCTGGTCAAGAAGAAGGATCGCCTGTCGGAGAGCCTGTGGGCACGCGTGCTTCTCTACCAGGCGAGGTTGCGCCTGGCCCACTTGGACGGTCGAACTGCTTTGGCGAAATCGAAGACGGCGCTGGCCCTCGCGGAATGCTGCGAGGATCGGACGCTGGAACTGGACGCGCTCATGGTGATATCCGTCTCGGCGCTCTACATTCCGGATTACGAGCTGGCGCTTGCCATGAGCGATCAGACGACCACGATCGCGAACAGGCTCGGACACAAGTTGGCCGCATCTTACGCGCTCCTGTGGAAGGCGCGGTCGTTGGAGGCCATTGGGAAGAAGGAGGAGGCTCACGAAGCGGCGCTGCAATCGACGCATCACCTGCACGGTCTGATCAGCCCGAAAGCCACGAACTATCGCATGGGCGTTGCCCGGCTGCTGGAAGATCTCGACGCCTTGGACGACGCCGAAGCGGGGTACCGCCAGGCACTCGTCGAGTCCCAGGCCTATGAGGACCGGTACAGCGAAGCGATGGCGCTCACATATCTCGGCGACCTTGTCCAATCCACGGGCCGGCCCCGCGAGGCGATCTCCTTGCACATCAAGGGCTTGGCAATCCGCCGAGAGCTTCACCAGCGATTGGGCGCCGCGACCTCGCTTCGGGGTCTCGGAAAGGCGTACTGCGACCTAAATGAGCTGCACGCAGCGCGCGAAGCGCTGTCCGAAAGCGCCCACGATTACCTGAGCGAGGATGCCCTTCCCGGCTACGCGAGCGTTTTGCTGGCTCTGGCGCAGGTGGAGGAGAAGGGCGGGCACAAGCCTTTGGCACTGCGGCTGGCAAGACGCGCCCGGAAGCTCCTGCGTGGCATGACCACCTACGAGAAGAAATCGATCGGAAGGTCGGGGATCAGTCTTATTGGCGAGGCCACGGCTCTCATCGAGCGCTGCAATCCAACTCCCGTCGCCTGATGACGGTGTGCTGACGATACGTCCTGAAAATGCTTCTTGAGAGCCGGAGCGGCATGTGCCTGCCCGAGCCATCCACAGGAGTATTTGCATGAGTGTCCAATCTCAATGGTCCAAAAGTCGGCCTCGGTTCGGCGGCATGGTTGCCGGCGCATCGGTGGCGATCGGCCTTGCTTTGATGATCGGCTGCGGTGGCGGCGGAGGCGGTGGCGGAGGTGGCAGCAACTTTAAGAAGATCACCGAAGACAACGCGGCGATCGATGTAGCTATCGCAGGGCAGCAGGCTGTTAGCGCCGGCATCGTCGCTCCGTTTACTGTCCTCCAGGAGACAGCCCCTCCCGGCGTCTTTACCAACCTGGCGCCTAACGGACTGGGCAAGATGCATCCGAACGGCGATCCTGTTTTTGTTCCGTCGCTAAACCTCTATGCAGTGACTACCGTCAGCGGCAAGAACCTCTCGACCAAGTTCTACGACAATCAGAACCAAACCGGTCCTGAGGGGACGATGACGGCTACAGGGTCGGAAGGGATCGGCAGCACCTACACATACCCTGTGCAAATCGATGCGACGGTCAACATAACGGGCGGAAACATCCCGATGAGCGGCGGCTTTCAAATCATGCTGCTCGATTCGCACGGCAAGAACACGATCAAGACCCACGACGTCACGCAGACGTTTGACAAACAGGCTCTTTCCTTACCGAAGAACATGTTCGTTATCAGCATGAATCTTTCCGGTGACGACAGCCTTAGCGTCGCGAAAAGCGACACGATCGATGTGAACGATCAGCAGTTTGGAATCGTCTGCCACCTCACCAATCTCTCCGGTTCGGCGGCGACCAAGATCAAGGGTGACCTGAATGTCGATCCCCAGAAATGGACTGGAAGCGGCACGATTGACCTGACTGCCGGCACGTTTAGCATGAGTCTTACAGATGACCTCGGTAAGGCAATCCTTTCCGCCATAACAAACGGTACGGACGCGATCACGCTCCCGAGCGGCCTCACTAAGACCATCGACGATCCAAACAGCTTCATCACGTCAGTCTTGGCGACAGGAAGCGGCGGAACTACAGCGGGCTCCACTTCCACTTCCTCAACATCTTCGGCAGGTGGCACCGGCTATGCGGAGCCCGTGCCGATCGCCAAACAAGATCCCGATGGAAGCCTGACCCTTAGCAAGGCCCTCGGGGACGGAGAAATCGTCGGCACACAGAGGGTTGGAGTGGCCACCCAGGCACTCTACTGGTCGACTCCGACGGCGACGCCCGTCCTGTTAACCCCCAAGAATTCTGTCGATAGCACCGCCGCGCTCGGAATCAGTGCCGTGGGCGGAGGTACGATCGTCGGCAGCGAGTTCGACGGTGCGGCGAACCACCCGTGCTACTGGCAGAAGAAAAGCGGCGTATATGGAACGGCCGTCTGGCTTCCCCTAGGCTCTCTCGGGCCCAACGGCGAAGCAGTCGCGGTCAGCAGCAAGACTCGCACCATCGTGGGCGACATCACCGGCACGAACGGTGTAAAGGTGCCAGCTTATTGGGATCCTAACGGAACCCTCTACCCAATGAAGTCGGATGGGCGTTCCACCGATCTGAAGGCGACGGGTATCGACGACAACTACGACGTTCTGGGCGGTGGCTACTATCCGAGTCAGAATCCAGTCGTGTGGCTGAAGGCGACCGTATCGACCAGCGGTGTGACCGGTGTTAACGCGGTTCCTCAGGCCCTTCCCGGAATTGGCCTCATGTCGGGCATGACGGCTCAAGCCATTAGCGACAACGGGATCGTGGTCGGCGGATCGAACGAGAGCCCGCTGTACTGGTCTCTTGCGAACGGGATCGAGCCCCACCTCCTGCCGCAAGCCAACGGCACTGGGCCCCTAGGCGTGGCGTACGGGATCACTGCGGACGGAGCGAAGGCGACGGGACTTATCCAGAGAAGGCCCGACTTGACTATCAGCGACATGTGCGTGTGGACTTCCCTCACGAAGCAGCCGATTGATGTCTCAACGCAGCTAACCACGACCAACTACAACAATCTGGCTGGCTTCTTCCTCCTCAGCGACGGATCCATCGTCGGCCCAGGAATAAAGAGCGGCGAGACTTCCGTCACTTGGCTCTACACGAAAGCCAAGTAAGGAATCCATCGGGCCGTCCAAATCGGCGGCCCGCTGAAACATAAGGATCGGCAGCCTTTGACCGTCGCTCAAAGGCTGCCGATGGCTTTTTACTTGAAGCCGAAGCTCAGCAGCCGGCCATCATCCCCAAAACGAGCGGAAACGGTCGCCGTTCCGGCGGAGCCCGTTGCGACTCCGTCGAGGGTCACCGAATCAAGCTTCACAGACTCGGCCTGTACGACGAACGCCTTCAACGTTCCGATCTCGCGGCGGAGCGGAACGAGCGACTGCGCGGTCATCGCCTTGCCCAGCTCAGGGTCGATTTCCCCTCCGGCGACCATCCTGGTCACATCCGAATCGGTGACGCCATTGCAGAACCGGATGATCCATCGCTTCAGGTCTACCGTCGCGCAGACTCCCTCGAAGGCTCCGTAAAGGGCATTGAGGTTTTTCGAATTGAAGTTGGTGCGGGTGAAGGCGACGAAGCCCATGGGCAGCCGTGCATTGTCTCGAGAGATCAGCATGGAAACGAACGGGTCGACTCCTTTGTTCTCCGGAATCGTTCCGCCATGGCTGAGAGTCGAATAGATCGACAGCTTCGAGAGGATCGTGCCATAGCCATAGCTCTCAAGCGGCCCGCCCGGTTTGCTCATTTGAACATGGGGCGATTCCAGGAGCGCCCAGCTCTCAGGCCTCAACAGGCGCTCGTCTCGGGCAGATACGGCTTCCGCGAAGGTCGCCGCGCCTTGAACCGTGCCCTCCAGGTCTCCGGCGCCGCCGTACCAGTTCAGGTCGAAAGACTCGAGCCGCTCGGGTTGGCACTTGATGTCCAGAGGATCGCATACGTATTTCTGGAACAGTGCGCCCAGAGGCGCTTTCCCGACCTCCGCGCAGATCTCGCCCAAAAGGAAATAGTTGGTGTTCGAGTAGAAAAACGATCCTCGCTTGAGCTTCGATCCGGTGGCAGCGTCTCGGATCATCGAAATGATCTTGTCAAGGCTCGACTCTGAGGCGGGATCGACCGAATGAAAGTAGTCGGGCAGGCCCGACGTGTGAGTCAGCAGCTGCTCGACGGTGATCGAATCGTCACCCGGAATGCCGAAGTTGAACTTGCTGAGCTTGTCCGTCAGATTGAGAAGCTTGAGCTCCACCATCTTCATCACCAAAACGGCCGTAAAGGTCTTGGTGATGGAGCCCAAGGGAAACATTGCCGGGCCTATCGATTTCCCTGGGATAAGATCGGCAATCTTCCCGCCTGAGCTGAAAGCCATTGCGCACGGGCCGATATCGGGCAGCCAGAACGCAACGGCGGCTTTCAGCTCTTCATTGTCGAGCGAAACGTTTTCGGCAGGCGCTCCGGCGCCGGTTGCGAGAGTCAGACACGCGAGCAGAGAGGATAAAGGCATAGCGAGGGTTCTCCCAGAGCAGCCCGGCAACATTGACAGGAGCCACCAGTAAGATTTTGGCCGATGGAGCCCAAGTCGTTAGACTAGATCGAAGCTATCGGACTCCCCATTCCCAAAGCCCATATCCCACCTTGTCCGGAAGAGGAGTGCCTGCCTGCCGCAATGCGACCTCGATCTGGCCTCGATGGTCGGCCTCGTGGGCGATCAAATAGCCCAAGAAGGCGACGGCGTGGGGCTTGAAGTTCTTCACCTTTCCGTCGTTCTCAAAGGCCCGCTGCAAAAGCTTCTCGATAGCTTGCCCGGAATGCGTCAGCGCGTCGCCAAGGAGGGCGCCTGGGACGTCGCCTTCCAACTTTGAGAGGCCCTCCAACAGGTCGGGCGCAGCCGGCTTCAGCCACATAAGCCGCACGTTATGGATGTGCTGAAACTGGCCGCCGACGCTCTTGCCCTTTGTCAAGGGCGTGCCCAACGCCTCGTCGGCGAGGGCCTTGAGCAGATAGTGGTTCAGGCGGTCGTTTATCCGCCAAGTTTCGAGCGATTGTTCGACAAGGTCCATGCTAGCTGTAAGAATCTAGCACGACGCCTCGTCTCAATTCTTGGAGGCTGCGCGAAGCTCTTCCTTGGCAGGGTCGATGTCCGATTTCGCGTTGCTCACTTCGGCTTCCAGGCTCTTGATCCACAGAACGACCGCCAAGCTGCCGAACATGAACGCCAAGATCCACATGAAGATCGGATTCTGCTTCTGGAGATGAAGCGAGCGGCCGTACCAGCAAAGAATTCCTGTCAGCACCACCGAAGCTAGCGACACGACCTTCAGCCAGCCGACGTTGAACTCGCGGCCGAGGAAGTCGGGCACGGGGACGCTGTTCTGTTCGCAGTAAGTGTCGACGACCGTGAGAGCCGTCTTATAGGGCATTCCCGTCTTGGTGGAAAGGTGACGGGCCAGAGTGTGTCGCGACATGGGCATGTAAGCCCTGCTGGCCGCCTCGTATTCGTTCTTCACGATTTCCAGGTGGTCTTCCGATATTTCGGGGCTGTCGTTTACCGTTCTCATCCCAGTAACTCCTAGGCTATCATAGCCGCTAATACACAAAAACATCACTGGAACGTTTGCAGTCTTTGATGGTATGGGAACAAGGCCCCTGACGCTTTTGCTTGCCGGTTGTGTCCTAATGGGATGCGGCAGCGGCGAGGTGGCGTCCAAGACGCCGGAAACGGCCGCACCGGTTGCTTTGAACGTTCAATCTCCCGCGTTTGCCAACGGTGGGACGATTCCGGACACCTATTCCGGCTATGGAGCGGGCACACAGCCCACCTTGATTTGGACTCCCATCCCGAAGAACACCCAGTCTCTGGTCGTCCTTGTGGAAGACCCCGACGCCCCTGGTACAAAGCCGTTTGTCCATTGGCTGGTCATCAATATCCCGCCGAGTTCCACGACGGTGACGGGTACGGCCTTGAAGAACTCCGCAAACGAGAACGGCTACTATCCCCCCAAACCGCCGCCGGGCAAGGTGCATCACTACCACTACCAGGTCTTCGCTCTGGACGTCCCGTCGATCAACGCAACGGACCGCGACAGTGCGCTCAAGGCAATAAAAGGGCACGTCCTGGCGAAGGGAGACCTCGTCGGGACGTACCAGGCAAAGGCCTAGCCGCGATGTCTACTTCTGCTGCACGTCCTTCTTGGGCGGAAGGTCCGCGTTGGCGACGGTCAGCGCCGTGAGAAAGTAGAGCTTCGCCGCGTTGGTCAGCTTCACCCAGTCGATCTTGTCGACCGTGTCCGTCGGCTGGTGGTAATCCGGGTGGAAGCCATCGAAGAGGAACGCGATCGGAATACCCTTCGCCGCGAAGCTGTAGTGGTCGCTGCGGGTGTACACGTCTTCGGCGTCGTATTTGAACCTGAACCCGACGTACTTATTCACATTCTGTATGTCTTGATCCAGCTCGGTCGAGATGCGTTTGCTGCCTACCAGGCGGATCGTGTCGACGTTCTCGGACGCGACGTCGACGCGGTTTCGGTCACCGTTCTGAATGCCGTCGGAATCTCGTCCGACCATGTCCATCTGCAGCTCCGAGACCATGTGGTCGAGCGGGACGGGTGGGTGGTTTACGAGATAGCGTGAGCCCAAGAGCCCCATCTCCTCCCCGAAGAACGTCATGAAGACGATGCTGCGGCGAGGCTTGAGCGGGTTCGCGACCATGGCCTTCGCAACCTCCAGAACGGCGGTGGCGCCCGATCCGTCGTCGTCCGCGCCTGGGTAGACCACCCCGTTTCGTATGCCCAGGTGGTCGAGGTGACCGCCGACTCCGATGTACTCGCTCTTGAGCGTCGGATCGGTGCCTTCCAGTTCGCCAACGACGTTTCCGACTTGGACCTTTTCCACGACGCGCTTGCCGTCAAGCAGGATCTGCATCGGTCCCGATTCCCAAATGAAAGGCTGATCGGGTGCTGAGCGCGTCATCTGAGCTCCGCCCTCTTTCAGCAGCCGGCTGACGGCGCCCTCAGAGATAGCGCCAGTAATGCGGCTGTTGTTGGGCGGTTCGTCCCCCATACGGGCCTGCCACGAAGGCATCGGCGTCTTCTTCACGACGGTCAGCACGGCCGCCGCGCCGGCAGCAATGGCGTTGAAAGCCAGCCGATTATTCGGCTGCCCCGTCTCGAGGATCACGATGCCTCCGTTCGGCTTGAAATTGTCGTTCCACTCGCCTCGGCCGTCGAACTTCATGTAGTAGATCGGTCCCGACACTGA
Organism: Fimbriimonas sp.; assembly: GCA_035550555.1. GTDB lineage: Bacteria > Armatimonadota > Fimbriimonadia > Fimbriimonadales > Fimbriimonadaceae > Fimbriimonas. The sequence goes on along the minus strand of DASZPA010000291.1, from coordinate 27,949 downwards.
GACGGCATCGCCGCCGCCGAACAGAGCCACGTCTCGGCTGCCGAGCTTGAGGTCTTTGTCCTTGACGCTCAGGCTCACTGAGGCCGGATCGATGCGCGCCCGTGTGAAGGTGGTCTTCTGAAGGAACGTGCCGTCGTCGCCGAGTGGCTTCAGGCCGAGCGCCTGGAACTGCCTGGCCATGAATTCGGAAGCTTTTTCGAAACCCGGCTGCCCGGTTCCTCGACCCTCACACTGGGTAGCCAGAAACCCAAGGATTTTCTTCGCGTCGTCGATTTTAATCGCGTCGTAGCCCTTTTCGAGATCCGCCGGCGGCCTGTCGGCTCCGGGATACTGGGCGAAGGCGGAGACGACAAGGGAGACCGCCAAAGCGGCGGACGAAAGCACGCGATTCATCGATAGGATTCTAACCGACTTAAAGCCGGTCAGCGACGAACTTGGCAATATCGGCGATGCGGCAGCTATAGCCCCACTCGTTGTCGTACCAACTGACCACTTTCACGAAGTTGCCGAGACCGATCGTGTCGACCGCGCTGAAGATGCTGGAGTGCGTGTTGCCTTTGAGGTCGGTCGAAACCAGCTCCTCGTCGCTGTACTGCAGAATGTCTTTCATCGGCCCGTCCGCGTACTCCTTCATGGCCGCATTGATCTCGAGCGGGCTGACCTCTTTGGCAAGCAGGGCTGTGAAGTCGACAACCGAAACAGTGTTTACCGGCACGCGGAACGCCATGCCTGTGAACTTGCCCTGAAGCTCCGGAATGACCAGACCAACCGCTTTGGCCGCCCCGGTACTGCTTGGAACGATGTTCGCAGCCGCCGCTCGCGCATCGCGCAGATCCTTGGCAGCCGTGTCTTGGGTCTTCTGCGAGTTTGTGTAGGCGTGGACGGTGGTGAGCAGGCCCTTCTCAATTCCGAATCGCTCATGAAGGACTTTCGCGACCGGGGCAAGACCGTTCGTCGTGCAGCTCGCGTTGGAGATGACGTGGTGAACTGCAGGATCGTAGGCGCTGTCATTGACTCCGAGAACGATCGTTTTGTCCTCGTTCTTCGCCGGTGCGGAGATGATGACCTTCTTGACGCCATGGTTTCGGTGAGCGATAGCCTTGGTCGCGTCGGTGAAGAAGCCGGTGGATTCGATGACGATGTCGACGCCCAGGCTGTCCCAAGCAATCATGCCGGGATCCTTTTCGGCGAACACCTTGATGGGTTTGCCGTTGATCGAGATGGAGCCCTCGTCGTGGCAGACGGAGCCTTTGAAGGGGCCGTAAGTCGAGTCGTACTTGAAGAGGTGCGCGTTGGTCTTCGTGTCGGTCAGGTCGTTGACCGCTACGACCTCGAGGTCGTGCGGAAACCGCTCCAAAATGGTGCGTAGGGAAAGCCTTCCGATGCGGCCGAATCCGTTAATTCCGAGACGTGTTGCCAATTTGTTAACCCTCCGTGGCCGCGCTGCCAGCACCTCAGTTTACCTGGGCGAAGTTTAGTGGGACCCTCGTAGCAGCCGGAGGCTTAATACCCACCCACAGGTAACGCATGCCGTGCATCCCAGGAACGGCGAGTAGTGCGCGAGGTCCGTCCCCGTGATCGGCGCGAGCTTTTCGTAAAGGGTGCTTCCGAGCGGCGCTCCGATAATGGCGCCGAGTCCTTGGGCGGTCATGACCGCCCCGATATTGGAGCCGCGCTTCTGCGGATCGATGTCGCTGACGCTCGCCATCCACGCCGGAATAGCCAAGAGAAAACCGGCGCCGAGCGGTAGGCCTCCGAGGGCCAACACCCAGGGTGCCCGCAGCACTGGCACAAAGGCGCCGGACGAGGCGATCACAAGCCCTACGACGCACAGTGCCATTCCGACATGGACCGCACGTGACTTGCCGATCTTCTCTCCATAGCGAGAGAGGGGGACGCTGAAGACCGCCATGCCAAGACAAGCAGGCAACACGACGAAGCAGCCAAAGCTAGACTCACCCATCTGAAACTCTGTGAGGGCGAACAGCTTGATAATGGCCATGGGAAAGCCGATGCCGATGAAGGTCACGAAGGCGAGGATCAGATACGCTGGGATTTGGCGAACCGCATGGAGCAAGTCCTTGAAGCCCGCCTCGGCGGGGGTTTCGCTGTGCTCACCGAAGTGAGGCAATTGATCTTCGTGGGGAATGAAGCGAAACACAGCAAGGGCCACACCGGCGAAGACCACCGACGCCAAAAATAAACTGGCCCACTTGTGGCTGCTCCAGTCATCCGCCACGCCACCAATCGGTAACGCGAGGGCGATACCAAGCATGTAGCAGAGGTTCAAGAACGACATCGCCTGTTGGCGTTGGTCGTCGCCCACGGTCTCGCCCATGAGTGCAAAGGCTGCCGGCCAGAGCATGGCGGCGCCAATACCATCTGCCGTGCGCAAGAGCAGAAGCAGCGCCACCTCCATCGCGCCCGAGTTGTAGGGGACGATGAGCGTGAGAAGGGCCGTGCAGGTGGTGATGCAGGGTCCGATCAGCATCAGCTTGCGATGGCCGAACCGATCGGCAAGCGCGCCCATCGGCCCCTTGAAGACTGCCTCGCTGAACAAAAAGGCCACCAGTACGAAACCGATGACCGATGCGCCGAGTCCGCGCCCCTCCGGAATCAGCTTGTGCGGCGAGCCCGGGTCTGCCGCCAGATAAACCGGCATCGAGGAGATGTTGAGGACGGCGTATCCGATCTCGGCTAGGAGTGCAATGACCAGAAGCCGCCGGACCATGGGCTGCTTCCAGATGGGCACCGAACTGACCGGCGGTGTTTCAGTACCCAGAGCAGCCGACATCTCTTTACCTTTGCGCGATTCGCGCCTGTTGCGTTGCACTGATCGAGCCGAAGGGCTCGGTATGGGCCAATAGACCAAACTAGGTTAGCAGGTTGAAGGTTCCGCCTGTCGCCACACCAATGTAGCCGCGACCTGGCTTTTGGTCGCGTGCAGCATTGCGCCACCGAAACGGTTTCATCGCAGCCGATGGTGTTAGATAGATTTACGCGACCACAAGCCAGGTCGCGGCTACGATTGGCGTGGGAGCCGCAGGTAGGACGACCAACCTGCGGCTTGCTATGCGGTCCTTACCGCTTGACGAACTGGAAGCCGCGGCGGGCCTTCTTGCGGCCGTACTTCTTAGATTCTTTCACGCGCGGGTCGCGAGTGAGATAGCCGCCGGCTCGGAGCGACTTTCGCAAATCCTCGTCGACCGTGAGCAGCGCTCGGGCGATGCCGAGACGGATCGCGCCGGCCTGACCGGCGATTCCTCCGCCCTTGGCCGTCGCCTTCACGTCGTATCTACCTTCCAACTGAAGGTGGACCAGCGGGCTCTTCACCAAGATCTCGAGCACGGGGCGTCCCAGATACTCCTTGACCTCGCGGCCGTTGATCGTGACTTTGCCCTCTCCGGGGCTCAACCAAACGCGAGCGACCGCGCTCTTGCGGCGTCCGGTTCCGTAATTTTGTGAAACTGCCATCGGTTATTTCTTATCCTTGCGAACGTCTAGGGGAGTGGGGCCTTGCGCCTCGTGGGGATGGTCGGGGCCGGCGTAGACCTTGAGCTTCTTGAAGATCTGGTGACCCAGCTTGGTCTTGGGGGTCATGCCCCAAACGGCCTTTTCAACGAGGCGGACGGGGTTATCGGCAAGCAGCTTTCCACGGGAAACGTTCTTCAAACCGTCGGGCCAACCGGAGTGCCAATAGATGATCTCGTCGGCTTTGTTGCCGGTGAGAGCCACCTTGTCCGCATTGATAATGATCACGAAATCGCCGCAGTCCGCGTTATACGCGAACGTCGGTTTATTCTTTCCTCTTAAAACCTGGGCGACCTGTGCGGCAAGGCGGCCTACCGGGACGCCGGCTGCGTCCACGACATACCACTTGCGCTCAACCGAGCCCTCTTTAACTGTCGTCGTCCTATTCATTTGTTTTCCACCCGCGCCTTTCGAAGTGAAAGGAGCTAACCAGAATCGTCTGAAGCTATTCGATGATCGCGCGGGTGGCGTCCATAGCGGACGCGCATGAGACACAGGCCTGCGGCGGGCAATACGACCGGCCACTGGAGTTGACTCTGCCCCTCACTCGTGAGGAGCCTGCTGACCTCTTCGACGGGTCGATGCCCGCGCCCTACTTCAAGAAGCGCGCCGGCGATCCTGCGCATCATTCCGCGAAGGAAGGCCGTCCCGACCACGTCCACCCACACCTCGTCTCGAGTTTGGCTTACCTTGACTTGAAACAGGGTCCGTCGCGTGTTTTGCACAGACTCGTCCAGCTCTTCGGTAAATGCGAGAAAATCGTGATCGCCTTGGAGCCTTTGACCTGCCTCGTCCATTAAAGGAACGTTTAGGGGGCGGCCATAGAGATGGACGTACCTTGACCTCATGGGGTCGTTCGGTCCGACCAAGATCCGGTACCGGTAGTAGCGGTCCACTGCGGAAAAGCGGCTGTGGAAATCGGGTTTGACTTCCTCCGAAGAGACCACCGTCATGTCACAGGGCAACTGCCGGTTCAGAATCCTTGCCCACCGGTCGCTCGGCACTCCGGACTCGGTGTCGAAATGACACGTTTGCCCCTTTGAGTGCGCTCCGCTATCGGTGCGGCTGGCTCCAACGATCTCGTTTTCCTCGCCCGAGACGCGGCGAACAGCTTCTGTCAAAGTTCCTTGAACCGTTCTCAGTCCAAGCTGCGGAGCCCAACCGCAGAAATCAGTGCCGTCATAGGAGACGACGAGCTTTATTCTCATTTTCTCAGGCCGTCCGGACAAGCCGGACAGACGTTAAACCAGTTCCAGGACGGCGCTGGGCGCGGCGTCGCCGCGTCGCGGACCGATCTTGGTGATACGCGTGTAGCCGCCCGGCCGATTCTTGTACCGAGGTCCGATCACGTCGAACAGATGCTTGACCAGATCCTCGCCGTTGATGAGGCTTCGATTGGCGAGAATCTGAACCTTTTCGCCTTCCGTCTTGCCAATGAGCGCCTTTTCTGGCTTCTTGCTTGAGGAGCTATGGCCGACTAGAACTCTTCGAGCCCTGCGACGGGCTTCCAGGTCGTTCTCCGCTTTCGTCAGGGTGATCAGCTTCTCAACGAGCCGCTGAGTCTCCTTGGCGCGGCCCAAAGTAGTCCGCACGTAACCGTGGCGAATGAACTGACGCTGAAGGTTGGTCAGAAGGTGCATCCGCTGATCGGTCGGGAGCCCCAGTTTTCGGTGATCGACTTTGTGTCTCATTTCGGTTTCTTAATCGGCGTGGGGGACGACTCAGAAGTCGTCGTCGTCCTCGTCGTCGAGAGTATCAAGTGCTCGGTAGCCACCCTTCGGCGGCTTGAGCTCGAGGCCGTGCTCGTGCAGCTTGTCTCGAACCTCCAGCAGCGACTTCTTGCCGAAGCCGCGGATGGCCGTGAGGTCGGACTCGCTGGCGATGGCCAGAGCCTTCAAATTGAGAATGCCGGCCCGGCGAAGGCAGTTGAACGTCCTCTGCGAGAAGTCCAGCTCTTCGATCCGGAGGTCCGGAACGTTCTTCAGCAGCTCGTCGTCCTGAGCGCTGTCTTCCATGATGTCGGACTCAAACCCGGCGGCGCCAAGGTCGAAGAACATTCGGAAGTACTTGTCGAGGATGTGAGCGCTCTGGGAAAGAGCGTCGTTCGGCCGAACTGCGCCGTTGGTGACGATATCCAGCACGAGCCGCTCATAGTCCGTGCGCATTCCCACACGGGTCTGCTCGACAGTGTAGTTCACCTTTCGAACCGGCGTGTACTGAGAGCCGGTCGGAATCACACCGATCACGCCCTTGTACCGCTCTTGGTTCTGAGGAAGCACATAGCCGGTTCCCCAGCCGACGTAGAGCTCCATCACGAGGCTGGCGTGCGGATCGCTGATCGTCGCGATGTAGCACTCGGGGTTCGCGATCTCCAAACCCTCGGGGCAGATGATGTCGGCGCCGGTCACGCGGCCGGTGCCCTTCACGTCGATTCTAAGGATCTGCTCATCGAACGAGCCTTCGAGATTGGATCGAACGGCGACGTCCTTGAGGTTCAGCAGCAGCTCGGTGGTGTCTTCTTTGACTCCAGGAATGGGAGCGAACTCGTGGAAGACCTTGTCGATGCGGACCGCCGCGATCGCCGCGCCCTGAATGGAGGACAGGAGCACCCGGCGAAGCGCATTGCCGATCGTCTGGCCATAGCCTCTCTCGAGGGGCTCCAGAATGAACTTCCCGTATTCGGTTTGAAGATCTAGGGTTGTAATGTGAGGCATGCTTAGATTGGGTCGAGAGTCGAGGGAGAAGGACTAGACGCGTCGTCGCTTCGGCGCGTGGCATCCGTTGTGGGGGATCGGCGTGATGTCGCTGATGCTGGTCACGTCGAGACCGGAAGCCTGCAGAGCTCGAATGGCCGTCTCGCGTCCCGATCCGGGACCGCGAACGAAAACGTCCACGCGTCGAAGGCCGTGCTCCTGAGCAAGCTTGCTCGCCTTGTCGGCGGCAACCTGCGCGGCGAACGGAGTGCCCTTGCGGCTTCCCTTGAAGTTGACGTTGCCCGCGCTGGCCCAAGAGATCGTGTTCCCGTTCGGGTCCGTGATCGTAATGAGCGTGTTGTTGAAGGAGGCCTTGATGTGGGCCACGCCGACCGGAATGTTCTTCCGCTCTTTCTGCTTGCCTTTTTGGACTGCTTTTCTTGCCATTTATCTTTTGGTCCGTGAGAGCCGTTACTTCTTCGCCTTCTTCTTGCCGGCAACCGTCTTCGGCTTGCCCTTCCGAGTTCGGGCGTTGTGGCGGGTGTTCTGGCCGCGCGTCGGCAGGCCTCGGCGGTGGCGGATACCGCGGTAGCAGCCGATCTCCATCAGGCGGCGGATGTTGCCCTGGACTTCACGTCGCAGGTCGCCTTCCACCTGATAATCGCGGTCGATGACTTCGCGAAGCCGTCCAATCTCCTGCTCGCTCAGGTCTCGGACCTTCTTGCGAGGATCCACTTCGGCCTTTTCCAGCAGCTCGTGGATGTTGTGCTTGCCGATTCCGTACAGAACGGGCAATGCGTAAAGGACCGCCTTGTCGCGGGGAAGATCGATACCTGCAATTCTCGCCATGCTTCTTCGGTTAGTTCAGCCTTGTCTTTAGCCCTGGCGCTGCTTGTGCTTCGGCACCACGCAGATCACGCGAACGACTCCGTTCCGCTTGATGATCTTGCACTTGTCGCAAATCCTTTTCACACTGGCCCTGACTTTCATGATTCTTTTGCCCCGCTTTCGCCGTCTCGAATAGTGAGAGTCGGCAGACGCGAGGGTGACTCGCGCCAAGAGGTGCGCCGGCTGACGCAAGAAGGGATTATACCCACGCCCGACACTCTTGCTGTGCGTTTCGGGCGGATTATTTCGATACCTTTTGAAGGGTCGATCTCGCCTCTGGCAGGCGCAGGATCATTCGTGCCTGGGAGAAGCCTATCCATACGCGGTAACCGACGATTGAGCACAAAGTTTGGACCTTTGGCTACTGAGAGGCTCTCGCCAATTCTCGAGGTGGAACGAATAGCCTAGCTGTCGAATGAACTCATAGTGCTGGGTGTTTCCGGTCGCGATACACGGCCGCGCCGAATGGCGCACGAAGCGACAATAGGATCGATTACGCCGATCGGCCTGCCGCGAATCAGCAAATCTCCGATGATGTCCGCGGCTAGTCGGAAGTCCGCCGACTCTGGCACAATCTCGACATTCACCTCGAAAATAGCTTCGGCTCTCTCGCGCTTGGCCAAGGCGCCCCGTTTTCGATAGCCTGCGAGGATTTCCAAAATGGTTGCCGACGTGATGGAGAACTGCTGAAACTCCTCGATGTATGCGATCTTTCGAATCTTGACGTTACCGTTACGTCCTTTGAGGATCTCGAAAACGATATCCGTATCCGGATGCCCCGATGCATACCTAGGAGTCGAGATCCCGGACTTGATCCGACAGCCGAAGTACGTAGGCTTCCGCGACGATGTCGTCAAGCATTTTTTCGTCTTCTTCGTCAGGGAAGGCGCCCCACATTTGCTCGCCTGGGCTTTTCTGACCGCGAAGTTTTGCAGCCTCCGAAAGAAGCTGAACCGCGGCTTGATCCGCACTGATATGTTCCGACTCCGCCATCCGCATCACGACTTTCGCCGCGGCGCTGTCTTCAGGAATGGACAAATGCAGATCGACAGCCATATCTCCTTCTTCTAAACGTCGGAACCGCTCAATCTATATTGTAGCGTTCGGTTTGAACTTCACTGGCGTTAGCCGGTTAAACGGTTAAGGCGCTATATTAGATCGCGATGCACTTGGGGGCGGTTAAGACGGTTGCCGGAATCGCCGTGATTCTCGGGTCCGTTATCTGGAGCGAGCGCATCGTTATCCATAACCCTCCGCCCGGCCGAGTCCACGTCGTCTACTGGGAAAAGTGGACCGACTTCGAGGCCGACGCCATGCGCGACGTGGTCGACGCCTTCAACGCCTCGCAAGACAAGATCTACGTCGACTATCTCTCCATCAGCGGAATCGAGAACAAGACGCTCATGGCGGTCTCGGGCGGTGATCCACCGGACGTAGCCGGCCTCTACGGACAAAACGTGGCGCAGTACGCCGACGACGACGCGATCCTCGTTCTAGACGACTTCTGCAAACAGAAGGGCATCTCGGCGGATCGTTACATTCCGGCGTTCTTCAAGATCGGCTATTACCGGAACCACATCTACTCTCTCCCCAGCGCGCCTGCCTCGGTGGCCCTTCACTACAACAAGGACATGCTTGCTGCCGCGGGCATCGCGGAGCCCCCGAAAACCTATGAGGAGCTCGACGAAGACTGCGACAAGCTGATCAAGCGCGATCCGCGCACGAACCACATCATTCAGCAAGGCTTCATGCCGGCGGAGCCCGGATGGTGGAATTTCGCTTGGGGCTACTGGTTCGGCGGCAAGCTTTGGAACGGTAAAGACAAAATCACTGCCAATTCGCCGGAGAACATCCGAGCCTTCGAATGGATTCAGAGCTTCTCCAAGAAGTATGGGACCTCCGAGATGCAGTCCTTTCGAGGTGGATTCGGCGCATTTAACTCCCCGCAAAACGCGTTCCTGGACGGCCAAGTGGCGATGGAGCAGCAGGGCGTTTGGATGTCGAACTTCATCAGCAAACACGCCCCTCATTTGAAGTGGGGAGCCGTCCCGATGCCCTATCCCAAAGATCGGCCCGACCTGGCCAATCTCACCGTAGCCGACGAGGACGTGCTGGTCATACCGCGCGGCGCCAAGCACCCGAAAGAGGCCTTCGAGTTCATTAACTTCGTCGAGTCTCAAAAGGGCATGACAATCCTTTGCCTGGGACAGAGGAAGAATTCGCCGCTCAAGGAAATGCCCCCCGAGTTCTATTCGAAGCATCCGAACCCGTTCATCAAGCTGTTTAGCGATCTTCCCAAGGGTCCCAAAACGTTTTCGACGCCCCAGATGGGGATCTGGCCCGAATATATGGCGGCGCTCTCGACGGCGTTCGACGAGGTCAACCTCATGCAGAAAACCCCGAAAGAGGCGTTGGATGACGTTCAGGCCCGAATGCAGCCGAAGCTCGATGAGAGCCTCGAAAGACTGAGGCGACGGGGCGTGATCAAGTGAAAGCTCGCCGCTCCAAAGAGAGCATCGCGGGTGTCTTGTTTGCCCTTCCGTGGCTCATCGGGTTCACGGTTTTCATGCTGTACCCGGTTTGCGCGTCCATCTACTACAGCTTCTGCGAGTACTCGGTGCTCAAGCCGCCGATCTATGTCGGCTTTGAGAACTACGTCGACCTGTTCCATGACGACATCTTTCGAAAGAGCCTCTGGAACACCTTCTTTTATGTGATCATTTCGGTGCCGCTCTCCACGATCATCACGATCGGATTGGCTCTCTTGCTCAACGCAAAGATCCGTGGACAGGCGTTCTATCGAACCTTCTTCTATCTGCCTTCCCTGGTTCCGCAGACGGCCCTGGCGTGCCTTTGGCTCTGGGTCTTTAACTCCGAGCACGGACTGCTCAATATGGGACTTGAGAAGCTGAGCGGTCACTTCTGGATATTCCACTGGCATATTTCAGGGCCACCTTGGCTGAGCGACACCACATGGTCCAAGCCTGCCCTGATCTTCATGGCGCTCTGGACTGGCGGTAACGCCATGGTCATCTATTTGGCAGGTCTTCAAGACGTGCCTGTGGAGCTGCTTGAAGCGTCCGATCTCGATGGCGCCAGTCCCTCAGCGAAGCTGCGGCACGTGACGATTCCAATGATCTCGCCCGTGATCCTGTTCAACGTGATCATGGCTATGATCGGCGCGTTCCAGATCTTTGCCGTTCCCTACATCATGTTTCCGAACGGTCAGCCGGCTCAATCGACCTACTTCTACGTGATGTATCTGTTCGACACGGCCATCGTCTATCACAAGATGGGCTACGCCTGCGCGATGGGCTGGATCATGTTCATTCTCATTTTCGTGATGACGCTGCTCTCCCTCAAGGTCTCCGAGAAGCGCGTCTACTACAGCGGGGGCTAGCGACACACTTGGCAACTCTTTCAAACCAGCGATTTCGCTCCGTGTTCCTCATCCACCTCGTCTTGGTGGTTCTGTCGATCATCTTTCTGACCCCCCTGGTCTGGATGATCTCGACCTCGCTGAAAGAGGAGAGCATTGCCGCGAAGACCCCGCCGATCTGGATTCCGCCCCACTTTGAGTGGCACAACTATTGGGACGCTTTCACCTACAACAGCCAGAAGCTGGGCTACATCCCGTTCCTCGTTTACGGCCGAAACACGATCCTGCTTTGCATCCTAGTCGTCGCCGGAACGGTTATCTCGAACTCAGTCGTCGCCTACTCGTTCGCTCGGCTTAAGTGGCCCGGCCGAGACATCGCCTTCGCTGTAACCCTAGCCACGATGATGGTTCCGTTTCCCGTCGTCATGGTGCCTCTGTTCGGTCTCTTTCGAGACCTCGGATGGGTGGGGACGTATCGCCCGCTTTGGGTTCCGGCATGGTTCGGCGCGGCGTTCAACATCTTTCTGTTAAGGCAGTTCTTCCGAACGATCCCGTCTGAGCTATCTGAAGCCGCAAGGATCGACGGCTGTTCGGAGTGGCAGATCTTCAAAGACGTGGTCCTGCCTCTCGCCAAACCGGCCCTCGCCGTCGTCGCGCTGTTCAGCTTTTTGGCGACCTGGAACGATTTCATCGGCCCGCTGCTGTACCTGCTCAACCAGCAGTCGTTCACGCTCTCGCAAGGCCTGCAGTTCTATCAAAGCCAAGCAGGCGGAACCTCATGGAGCCTTCTCATGGCCGCCTCCACCATCGTGATCGCCCCGATCATCATCCTGTTCTTCTTCACGCAGAGGTTGTTTATCCAGGGGATTGCGCTGAGCGGCATTAAGGGGTAATGGTCGCCGCCGGGTGGGACGGAACGATGAGAAGCATAAACCTCCTTCTTCTTGGATTCATTGGGTTTCTCCTTTTCGGGTGGGGTTCAATTTGGACTGCCTTCTATCTCTTCGGTCCAAGTTCGATATTTGTGTTTGGTATGAGCCTGGTTTCCTATTTGCTAATGTCGATAGCAATGTTGGTAGGCGGGGCCTTCATGGTAGGCCTAGCTGTCAAGATTGGGCTAACCGCGCGTGGGCATTAACTTTGCTGTTCCGCGAGGTCGATCTGGTAAGTGCGGCGACTGATTGAAGCGTCTCGAGACAAGGCCTTGGATAGAGAATTCGCGTCATGATTAGGTGCTTGGGACGCACCCTCTATGAGCAATCCCGTACTTGATGACTACCTCTTCGACCTCCGCGGCTACCTGATTCTCGAGAACGCCGTTGAGCCGGAGCTCGTCGCCGACTTAAACGCGGCATTCGATGGCTTCCCAGAGCTCGAATGGGGCGGTTGGTGGGGGAATGTGCAGCGGTTCGACAACCATGGCGCAGCCGGAGTGGAGCTTCAGAACATCGTGGAAGGCGGCGAGCCCTTCGAGCGGCTGATCGACCATCCATCGTGGGTGGATCGAGTGAGGCACTACTGCGGCGACGAGGAGTCGTACACGGAAGGCATCTTCATCGACGAATGCTTCGCCTCGATCCGACGGACCGGTGGCTTCTTTCCAGTCCATTCCGGCGGCTACCGCGGCTCGACGAGGGGCAGCTTCAGATTCAAGGACGGCAAGTTCCGATGCGGGCAAGTCAACATCCTGATGGCTTTGACCGACATCGGCCCTGGCGACGGCGGAACGATGGTTGTGCCCGGAAGCCACAAATCGAACTTCCCACATCCATCCGACAGGTACATGGACGAGCACGGCAATCCTGTACCCATGGACACGCTCATCGGGGCCGTGGAGGTCCACCTCAAGAAGGGCGATGCGCTCCTCTTTTGCGACGGGATCTCCCATGGCGCAAGCTCCCGCACCAATCCTGGAGAGAGGCGCGTGGTGATCTACCGATACGGTGTTTCCTGGGGCGCCACTCGCTACGGATACCGGTACTCCGAAGAGCTCCTTTCCCGCTTAACTCCCGAGCGGAGGAAGATCCTCGAGCCAACCGAGCCACGCCGACCATAAGCGGCAGCTCTACGCCCTCCGCATCGCGATATAGACTGCAGCTATCACCAAGGCTCCGCCGGCAAGTGCCCACGGACTGGGGATCTCCGGAACGATTAGGGCGGCCACGACCGTTGCGCAGATCGCCGTCAGTGGATTGATCATCGTCGCCGCCACTGGGTGGATCCGATGAGAGGTGGCAGCCACCGCGACTGTTGGAAGAGCTGTGCTGAAGGCGCCGAGCAGGATCGCCCAGCCCATTTTCGGAACGAAGAGAGGCGGAGTGCTCAGGAAGAACAGGCTCGGAATGAGCAGCAGACCCAGACAGAAGGAAAGCCATACCTGCGAAATGGCGCCGGGCGACTCGTTCTGATTGACCAGATGTCGATTGCCAATCGCATAGACCGCGGCGGCAAGCGCCGCCATCACTGAAAGCAGGATCCCGATCCAATGCGGTCCGAGGTTCGCATGAGGATGCGCTGGTGCGTGCAGCGACATCAAGAGCACTCCACTTACGGCGAGTCCCGCTCCAAGGACCTCGTTTCGCGTGACCGGCTGGCGTCCCATGAGGCGTAAAAGCACGGCGAAAAGCGGCGCGGATGCGATGACCAGCGCGACCTCGCCTATGGGAGCGAAAAGAAACGCGGGAGTGGCCACCACATAGTAGATGAGCATGCACGCCGCAAGCAGCCAGCACTTCCAAGAACCGATGGCCCGTAAAGTGTTCGCCCGCGAGGCTCCAAAAAACGCGAAAGGAGCCAACGCGATGCAGGCGACCGCCATTCGGACCGCGACCAACGGTACCGGGGAGAGGTGCGGCATGAATCGCACGAACACGCCCGGGAATGACCACGCAAACACCGCAACCACTACCAGCGCGCTCGCTTCCTGTCGTTGGGTGAGGGTCATTCGGTCAAGTTTGGCAGAGTGACCGGCCTAAGTCCTAAGGAAGATCGCCCGCTCGGTGCAGATCGCCGCTACAAAGGCCACGACCAGCGTTTTCAGGCCACCATCGACGACCGCAAGCACCCATGGCTTCGGATACAGGGGGCCGAGCCCGAGAAGCTCCGAGTATCGCGTCAGTCCGGAAAGGCCCATGACAAAGTTGGTGATCGTGCAATAGGCCAAGATCGGGTTCATTCCGGGGTACGTGAAGGCTCGAAGCCACCTCTCCAGCTTGAGTCCCTCTGTGAGTGATTGAAGCGCTGCCAAGAAGAGTGTCGCCAGTCCGGCTGTGACCAAAAAATAGCCGAGCGTCGCCTCATCCTTTTTGATGCCGCCGTCGAGTGGCAGCGCGAGAAGACCTAGAAAAAGGATCGCGGCGCCAAAGCGGACGAGTTGAGAAATGAGGCGCTGAGCAGACGTCAGCGGACGGGCGGTCACAACAACCATGCCGGCGCCGATGGCCATGAGCTCCCAGCAGGTTGCCAGATCATCATGGGCATAAAAACCGATACAAGCTGCGACCGAAGCCGCGATTCCAAGCAGGGCCACGGCGAGGTATCGAGCCCAAACCCAGTGGCCCTCGCTGTCGTCCTCCCCGCGGCTCCTTAACACCAGATCCCCGCAGAACGTCCCCGGCAAGACGATCAGCAGGTACTTGTGGTATTCGAAGTGATAGAAGATGGGAAAGAATCGCTTGTACGGCCAACCGTCAAGACGAAGAAACTGAAGCGGCGTGAAGTCCCAAATCTGCTTTCCCAGACTGTCCGGCGCTGACGAGCTGAGGAAAACGAACATCACAGCGATCATCACTCCGGCCCGCAAGAGCGGCCGGCAACGGGTGGCCAGCCAGATGAGGCCGCCCGAAACAGCGACGTTGGCCAAAACCATAAGGATCACGTCGTTCCGGTAGTTGGCGAATCCCCGCGTGCCATCGGGATAGTTGTGAAACGCGATCAGCAGCGTGGCGCCAATCCACGCCATCGCCGTGACGGCCTTTCCCAGCACCGGTGGAACCTTTTGTGGCCACCGGATGAACATCAGGACAAGCAAAAAGAACCCGCAGAAGACGACCCAGTAGGTGTTGGCGTTGGGTTCGTCGGACCATTCGCCGGCCCGCAGGTGCTCGCCAAAGATGGCGAAGGCGCCAAGCAGCATGCCACGAATCAGCAACACCCAAGCCACTTGGAACCATTTCTCGCCGCGTTCCAGTCGCCGCGTCAACGCCAGAGGAATGGCCGCTCCCATCGAGAACAGGAAGAACGGAAACACGAGATCCACCCAGGTCACACCAGGGATGGTTGGATCGGACTGGTGGTTTGGCGGCGGAGACTGGGCGTGGTACATCCAGGCCGGAAGAGTCTCCGGAAGCATGCCCGACCAGGCCATTCCTAGGATTGCCAACCCGCGAAGCGCGTCGAGGCTTGCAAAGCGAGAGCCTTGCGGCATGAAGCGAGTCTAGCAGTCCTCAAAAAGAAAAAATGGGAGCCTAGTCAGGCTCCCTGAGGTTCGCTCATTCTGTTGCCGATCGTCGCGAGCGCTTTACGCCGTCCCCTCGAACGCTTCGGTCATCGCCAGAAGGAAGTATCGGCAAGTACCTAGTAATACACAGAGGAAGTGATTACAAATCTTGCGTTTCTGCAATTGGGACCATTTTTTAATAATGTGCCGGGATACCGAGATTCCCTCGAACAAGATGGATTCCAAAGTCGGGCTCAGAATAGTCGAGCTCACGGCGATACCTTAAGACCGGGAAGGGGATTCATTTCAAAGAAACAGACATGGGCAACCAGACTTATGGGTATCAATTCGTCAATGCGCTGACGGTCCGAGCGGATCTTCCAGTTCCGCACCTGTGCGGGGAAGAGCGGGCGATCGGCCTCATCCTCCTGCAGATTTGCCTGGGTCTTCCGATCTTTATTAGGAACGCTGGCAAACAAGCCGGCGTCAATAATGACGTTGGCGCCTGAAGCGGCACGAAGGTTGAGCTAAACACAAGCCAACCGACGGCGGCTCGGGTGGTTGCCGCGGATACAAAGAGGTTGGCCGAAGACAAGGTCTAGGCCGCTTCCGATACCGAAAACAGCAGCCTCACGCCACGACAGAAACGGACAGAGGGGACCGCAATGGGCGGGCCCCTACGCGTTTTAGCCCTCACCTAAGAAGTCGTTCATCTTCGGTGCACGATCCATGAGCATGGCAACGGCCTGCGCCGGCCTGATCACGCCGCGGATCACTCCTTCCACCGCTGCAAACACCGGCATCTCAACTCCGTATTGCCGCGCCAGCACTTGAGTGGCTTCGCTGGTCGGAACACCCTCCGCAACCTGGACGATCTCCTGCAAAGCGTCGTGAAGCGAGTGCCCCGAACCAAGCGCCTCGCCGATTCGATAGTTCCGCGAGAGCCGGCTGTTCGCAGTGACGAACAGGTCTCCTACTCCGGCGGGACCTAGGAACGTCTCCATTCTCCCGCCCATGGCCACCCCAAGGCGAGCCATCTCCATCAGACCCCGAGACAGAAAGGCGCCCTTCGTGTTGTCGCCGAAGCCGAGCCCGTCGGACATTCCCGCGCCAATGGCAAGCACGTTCTTCAAGGCCCCTCCGAGCTCGATGCCCATCACGTCGTCGCTGACCGAAACACGGAACGTGGCACTGTTGAACGCCGACTGCACCTTTTCCGCCGTCGCTCGGCCTTTGAATGCGGAAATGGCGACCGTGGGCACTCCGCGTACGATCTCCACAGCCAGGTTCGGCCCGCTCAAGACGCCCGCCTCAGCCTCTGGAGCAACGTCGGCGACCACCTGGTGCATGGTGAGCGAGGTCCCGACCTCCAACCCTTTGGAGGAGACGACGATGGGTACGCCGGGCAACGAATGCGCCCGGATCATGTCTCGGACGGCGCCCGACGGCACGGCGACGACGATCAGACCGGCCTCCGAAGGCTCCTCGCCGACCAGAGCGAATCCGACCTCGGACGGCAGAATGAAGCCGGGCAGGTAACGAAGATTCTCGCGGCAGGCCCGAATCGAGCCGATCTCCTCAGGATTGCGGCCCACCAGCGTCACATCGTGGCCGTGGCGCGCCAAAAGGACTGTCAGCGCCGTCCCCCAACTTCCGCTGCCCAGAACCGTGACCTTCATCGACCGTCGCTCATGCTAGCACGGGAGATCGTCCCTACGCTTCATCTTCCACAAAGACGAGCGGCTCCTCCGAGACATCGCTCGGCTCCGGATCCCATCCCTCCGGTGTAACTGCGCCATAGAGAGCTGCCGGATGTCCTCCGCGATAGGCCCAACCCTGATCGCCGTAGCTGTAGTGCCAATATTCGCTCGGATAGCTGGTGATCCCGGCGCCGATCATGGCGCTGGAGAGGATCTCCCGATGCCTTCGAGCGGTCTCAGACAGGCCCGGCGAGCTCAGCGCGAAGCTCCTGGGATCCCTCCACTTGAAGGGCGAGCTCATGTCGCAGGGCGTTCCGTCCTCGTGCAAGAGGCTTACATCCATCGCTCCACCCGTCATGTGGGGCGGCGGCACTCGGGTATCGAGCGGGGCGGAGTAGCGGTTCACGACTCGCTTGAGCTGAGCATCCGACCAGGCGGGGTGCAACTCCTTGAACTGTGCCCAAACCCGCAGGTACATGCGCCGCTGGATGTGGGGAGCGCGCCAACCCTCGATGATCGCCAGCTTGAACCCCTTCTCGATCGACCGCGATGCTTGCCACAGCTTCTCGGCGACGGAGGCCCTCAAAAGAGTCTCCCGCCTATAGCGAAACCGCATCCTGTCTAACACGATTTCGGGATGCATCTTCATGAAATCCACAAGCGGCTCTCCGTTGTCGCGAATGGGAACCTTCCGAAGCAGCGTGACCGGTTCGGCGGGACTCGGTGTGGCCATGGTCTCTAGATTCTGGCTCTTTTACCAGTGAGGTTCCTTGTGGGTCTAAAGGTCGATTTCTTTGAAATAAGGGCGTATTCCTCTCCGATTCTTTCGTTTAAGCCAATAACAGGAAGGGAAATATGAAGTTCAGTTGGATCACAGACCGACAACAGCCAAAGCGTCCAACGCAGGATCTCAGCGACCTCTTTCGCCGAGACTATCCTCGCGAGGAAGGTGCGCCCATGGCTCGCGACGTCGAAACGGCGATCAGCGCCGAGAGAATCCTGGAAGCCCGAAACAGGCTCCGGGATCTCAAGAACCATCGATAGGTTCTTTTAACGACCCACCACGCCGACCCTTCGGATACCGAAAGGCCGGCTTTCTTTTGGCCTGGGCACGGCTCCGCGAAGTGCCGAGTCAGGTATAAATCAGACTCCTCGCGGGTGTAGCTTAATGGTAAAGCACCAGCCTTCCAAGCTGGCTACGTGGGTTCGATTCCCATCACCCGCTCCACCCTTTTTAACCTTTGGGAGCCTTGGAGCTCTTGATTCGGAAACAGCCACTCGTCCCAGGTTCGGTCTTCCTGAGCCCGGGTGAGAAACGTAGGGCGTCAAACGGAGAGCGACTATGACAAAGAACACGATCTGCCTGTGGTACGACAAGGACGCCGAATCGGCCGCGCGTTTTTACGCGGAGACATTTCCGGATAGTGCGGTTGGAGCCGTGCACCGCGCGCCCTCGGACTTTCCCGGCGGAAAAGAGGGAGACGTCCTGACCGTCGACTTCACCGTCTGCGGCATACCGTGCATGGGCCTCAACGGTGGGGACTATTTCAAGCAGAGCGAGGCGTTCTCCTTTCAGATCGCCACCGAAGACCAGGCCGAGACCGACCGCTATTGGAACGCCATCGTGGGCAACGGCGGGCAAGAGAGCGAATGCGGCTGGTGCAAGGACAAATGGGGTTTGTCGTGGCAGATCACTCCTCGGGTCCTGATCGATGCAATGGCCAAAGGCGGCGACGTGGCCAAGCGCGCCTTTGAGGCGATGATGGAGATGCGAAAGATCGACGTCGCCAAGATCGAAGCGGCCGTGCGCGGAGAGAGCGCCTAAGGACGTACAAGACTCGGCGGCGGTCCTACTTGCCGCCCGTCGTCGCGATGCCTTGAATGAACGTCTTCTGCGCGAAGAAGAAGAGAACGATGATAGGCAGCGTGAAGATCGTCGCCGCAGCCATGAGCTGGGCGTAAAAGCCGCCATAGTGAGAGACGAACTGCTCCAGGCCGTAGGCCAACGGGTACTTGGCGGGGTCGTTCACGTAAAGAAGAGGGCCGAGGAAGTCGTTCCAAGTTCCGATGAACTGGAACAGCGCGCACGTGGCCAACGCTGGCTTGGAGAGCGGCAGAATCAGCCGCTGGAAGATCTTCCACTCGTTCGCGCCGTCCACCCGCGCCGCTTCCGACATCTCATCGGGGATCGTCTTGAAGAATTGCGTGAGCAGAAATACGTAGTAGGCCGAGGCGGTGAACGAGGGGACGATGAGAGGCAAATAGGTGCCGTACCAGCCCAAGGAGCGAAACAGCCCGAACACGGGGATCATGGTCACCTGTCCTGGCAGCGCCATGGTTGCGATCATCAGGCCGAACATGAACCCTTGGCCCTTGAAGCGCACTTTGGCGAACCCGTACGCAACGATGGAGCTGCTGATCACGGCGCCAAACACAGTGCAAAGGCATAGGAGCATCGTGTTGCGCAGATAGAGCAGAAACGGCATGTTCTGCAGGGCATCGGGGTAGTTGTTGAAAACCACCGGCTGCGGGACGATGGACTTGAGGGTGAACTCGCCGCCCGCGAAGATCTGGTCGTTGCCCTTGAACGAGGTTGTGACCATCCAGATCATCGGCAGCAGGGCCGGGATGGAAAGCAGGATCAGCACCAGATACAGGGCCGCCTTGGTGGGAGCGGGCATCCGGGCAGAAGCCTCACTCGTCGTAGCCAAGTGCCCTCCTTTTCGCGACCTCTTCCTTGAACTTGGAGGCTAGCTCCGCCATCGCCTGTTCAGGCGTTTCGTCGCCATGAACCGCCTGGTCCTCTGCACGGCCGATCAGGTCGGCCAGAAATTGCTGGTTGGCAATGGGCGGCGGCGCCTTGCAGTTGGGACTGCCCAAGATGTCGATGAACGCTTGAAACTGCTTGTTCGCCTTGAGCCACTTCTGGAACGTAGGGGAGTTGGCGACCTCGGACGAGTACGGCAGCCAGCCTCCGAGATTGTAGAAAGTGGCTGATCGGTCGGGATTGTCGAGCCCGGCCCAGAACTTCAGGAACTGCCATGCTCCCTTCTTTTCCTTGCCAGAAATGGGAATGATCATGTAATTGCCACCCACCTGACCGCCCAGCGGCGTCCCTCCGTCCTTGGGCGGCGGAATTGGATAAACGCGATAGTCTAGGTCAGGCTTGAATTTGCGAAGCTCTTCGACACGCCACTGGCCGTCATAAGTGATGGTCAGGTCACCACGCATGAATGACCAGGAGGCCGCGCCTTCGATGTTGTTTAGCCCGGCTTGGAACCGCTGTACGGCGTCGAACCCTCCGGCCCGCTTTCGATAGTCGACAATCTCCTTCAGGGCACGCACATTTTGCGGAGTGTCGATGGTGACCGTCCCATCCGGACGAAGCTCGAAGCCGCCGCCGAAGTAGTGAGAGACGTAGGCGAGATCGTTGATGAGGAATCCCAGCCGCGTAAGGTTGCCCTGCTGGTCGTACTTATTCAGCTTAATCCCCATCTCCTCCAGCTCTTCGAGAGTCTTCGGAAAGTGGTCGGGATCGTAACCGGCGTCGCGAAGCTGCTGGGCGTTCACATAGAGAGCCATCAGGTCGGCGCCGATCGTGATGGCATAGCACTTGCCCTTGTACATCCCGACCTCTCGCAGAGAGGGGTAGGCGGCGCGGTAAAAGTGTTCCCGCTCGGCAGGACTCATCAGGCTGTCCAGCGACGTCAGCAAGCCGTTTGCTGCCATGTTCGGGACGGCGCCGCTGCCCATCGACATGATGTCGGGGGGGTTGCCGCCCATGGTAGCCAGGATGAATTTTGCATCCGCTCCGCCGCCGGGAATGCTTACTGGCATCACCTCGTACTCGTTCTGGCTCTGGTTGAACGCGTCGACGATCTTCTTGACCTGCTTCTCCCAGTCGCCTTGCCATCGATGCCAGAACACAACAACCTTTCGTTGGGGATATTTGCGCGGCGTCGAACTGCCGGTAGCGAACACCACCACTGTCAGCACGGCAAGCGCAACCCAGAGAAGCCACGCTCTAAGCTCCTTCAAGCGCCTCCATAGTGGACCCATCGATTGCGGGTCCGAAAGACGATAGCCGTGAGAACCACGATGACGAGGAACAGCACCCACGCCATGGCGCTGGCATAGCCCATGTCCAGATACTTCCAGGCGCGGTTGTAAAGGTAGAGACTATAGAAGTAGGTGCTGTCCTCAGGGCCGCCGTTGGGTGTGATCACGTACGCCTGTGTGAACGTCTGGAAGGCGCCGATGATGCCCATCACCAGATTGAAGAAGATCACCGGGGTAAGCATGGGCAGGGTGATGTGCCGCATGCGCAGGTAGCCGCCGGCGCCATCGATCGTTGCTGCCTCGTAGAGGTGGGTCGGAATGTCTTTAAGGCCAGCCAGATAGATGACCATGCTCCCGCCTACTCCCCAAAGGGCCATGAAAACGAGGCTGTAGAAGGCCCAAGGCGACGTATTCAACCAAGCCGGACCGGTGACGTGCACAAGCGCCAAAAGCCGGTTGAAGAGGCCAATGTTCGGGTTCAACAGCCAGATGAACAGCACCGACGTGGCGACGGTCGGCACGATCGATGGTAGAAAAAAGAATGTTCTGAACCAGGCGATGCCCTTGATGTTGGCGTTAAGCAGCAGCGCCAAGATCACACCGAAAAAGATCCCCAAAGGAACCGATATGGCTGCGTATTTGACGGTCACCCACACGGACCTCCAGAACAGGTCGTCCTGCGTGAGCAACATCTTGTAGTTGGCCGCTCCGACCCACTTGGGCTCCGTGACGATGTTGTAGCGGGTGAAAGATAGGTAAATACTGCGAAGGAACGGCCAAGCCGTGAAGACCAGAAACCCCAGGACCCAAGGGCTGATAAACAGCCAACCGACCAGGTTTCGGTATTCGCCCTGATTGGCCTTGCGCTGCATCGGTGAACGTATCTTAACGAAAAAGCGGCTGCCGTGCGAGGCTATTTTTCGGCCCAGGAACGAACAAACGTTTGACCGAAACGCCAAACGGACCAAACCGCAAAATCGGCCTTTCAAAATACAGACATGGAGCGCGACTTGCGTCGGATTCGGTTGCTCCTCTTTGGATTTATCTTGGGTTTGGTCATCAGCGGTGTCACCGTCTTTCCACTCCCGCAAGAGGTGACCGCCATCTGCAGTTGGCTCGGGGCGCGAGACGGAGCGAGCGCCAGCGACTATTCGGGAGGCCTGCACTGGCTGGTACAGGTTCGGAACGCGCTGCTCGCTACAGGCAAGAGCTACCCCTTCCTCTTCTATGGCTACGACTGGATGGCCTTTGCCCATTTGGTCATTGCCATCGCCTTCGTTGGACCCATCAAGGACCCCGTGCGGAACAAGTGGGTTCTGCAATGGGCTCTCATCTGCTGCGGGCTCGTGATCCCTTTGGCCCTGATCTGTGGGGCTGTCCGGGGCATTCCATCCTGGTGGCAGCTCATCGATTGTTCTTTTGGCGTCGTCGGGGCGGTTCCATTGATCTATTGCCTGAGGATCATCCAGAAGCTGGAGAAGAGAGCCTCACGGCCGCTGTGAGGCGTCTGTAGCTTCTGTGAATGGCGCCGGCGAAGCGGCGGGCGCGAGTCGCCGAACAAGGGACTCCCGGGCGTCCACTCGTAGAGTTCGCAGCGGAACACGGGAAATACCTCTTACGGCGTGAACACGTAAAGCGTGATCGAGTTGGCTGGAAACTCCACCGATAGAATGGGACCGCCCAGGTTTAGATCGGGCTTGCGCTGGATGGTCCCAAGATCAGCCGCCCCATAGCGATAGACCGCGGCCACATGCCGAATGCCCAGGCCGATCACGGTGAGCTTGCTGGCGAGGTCTTCGTCGGTCTTGTTGACCACCATGACCGTGATTGCGTGGCCCACGGAACGCTCCCCGGCGTAGACTGCCAGTTTGCCTTGGTCCGTGCTTTGAGCTTTGATCGAGATGTCGCCGAACTGTCCGCCATGCCCGTCGTAGTTTCGATACATACGAAAGGCGAAGGCGCCCGGCTGGTCAGGCTTGGGAGGTCCCCACAGGGTCGCCAGGTCCAACCCTTCCCGACCAAAGATACCCAACACGTCCGCTTGGCAGAGTGCGCCGTTGATGGACTCCAGCCCGCCGAAGTTGTATTCCGTAATGGCCGTCCTCGTGTTCGGATAGTAATGGGTGATCCACTCCTTCATCCGCGGAATCAGGCGGATGGCTCCGTTGTATTTGCCGATCCAGTTCTTCTCCACATAGGCGGGATCCCAGAGCGAGCGAGTCGATTCCAAACGCAGTTTCTGGTTGGCTGAGGTTCCGGCCGGCGCAAGACCCAAGGGCCCCACGCCGTCGTCAGGTACGGGATAGTAGTGCTCGTCGAAGTAGTCCAGCAGACGATGCCCCGCCTTGCCGGAGGCATCGTGCAAGCTCTTCAGGTACAGCTCCGCATTCCACAAGCCGCCCTGCTTCTCGGGTGACCCCTTGTAGACGGCCATCCCGAAGTCGCCGGGTCCTAGAACCATCGCGCTCGGGTCGGCCGATTTGACCGCGCCTGCGTAGCGGATCGTCTTCTCGATAATCTCTCCGTAGGTTGGCGGCTGGGGATGAACGTCGCGGTGCGTGTTGGCCCAGCCACCCGGCTCGTTGTCCATCTGATAGATGGGGACGCCGCCTGCCGACGCCGGACCGAACTTCTCCACCAGGTGCTTGACCCAGGCCCTTTGAAGGTCCGGTGTGTTGGGAATGTGAATTCGCAGGATCTGATCTTTGGTGAGATAGATTTGCGATCCGTCGGGCTTCTTGCCATTGCCCGCGTCAGTCTTTTGTCCGTTCACGATCGGGTGCACATAGGGGTTCACCCTTTGCTGGGGGCCGAAAATCGACACCGGGTAGGAGCAGTCGTTCTCCGTCGACTTGTTCACGTAGTCGATAATTGGAATGGTCAAGAGGGGGATGCCGCCGGCTTCCTGGGCCCGTTTGACGAAATTGTCCGCCGATCCGCTGGGAACCGGCTTGGCCTGGCCGCTGCCGGCCATGTAGAACCAATCGTCCCCCGAATTGGAGCCGTCGACCTTCCAGTTGTAGCGAGTCGTGGCGTCGCCGCCCCACCGGCTGACGGGAAGCTGGATCTCCTTCGCGAACTTGGGATCGACCTCGCCGACCTTCTCGTTCAAACCGTTGTCGTTCATCCCATAAATCAGCGAGCTGATCAGATGGCGGTCCTTGGTCATGTCTACCAGCAGCGCCGGGCCCTGCTGAGGAGACCTGAGCGCGAGAAGGGCAAGCAAGGCAAGAGTCATCCCTTTCACCTTACCGCCGAAAACGTGGCACAATGAAAGAACTCGGGCGGGTGTAACTCAGTGGTAGAGTGTCTGCTTCCCAAGCAGAGAGTCGCGGGTTCGAGTCCCGTCACCCGCTCCAAACAAGTCCTGTCCATTCTGGACAGATAGGTAACAATCCGTTCCGGACACATAGGTTACACCTGCAAAGCCCCGGTACTGGTAAAGTTTGATTTTAAGGAAACCGGCTCTGGGGGACTACCTCTTTTGTTTGCAAATTTTATGGTCTGGGTCGGTCCAAAGAACATAGAAGACTTCATCCACTAATAGCCCCCACAACCTTTCCTTGCCACTTATCCTGAAGCTCCAAAGAGACTCTTTGAACATCTTGATAGCGGACCTGCTATCCATCCATTCCCACGCGTCATCGATGACTGACCGATCATCTTTATGGTAGTGGTCGTTGCTATCGCCGGTTGTGGCAGTTAGGTCCCTTTGTTTTTGCTTCAAATAGTCAAAAACAGTGTAGTGGCTACTGCCATCCCTGGCAGTCCATTCGTGAACGGGTCCTTGATCTTCGATGTAAGCAAATGAAATCAGAAAGGAGTGACTTGCCTCCGTATCAAGGATGGGAACTTTGCCTGAGACCTTCCCATTTGCGGCATTCGGAACCACTTTTTCAGGAGTCTTACTGCGGTGCTTGTCACGCTTGCCCATGCGCTATAACGAACCGTAATAATCGCGCATAGATGCGTGAGTTATCTCGGCATCGCTGCTTGCATCAGCACTTAGGCCTTTTCGCGCTTCGTTCCATGGATCCTCTCTGTGGGTCCAATTACTGAGAGTGAGCCCGTCGTGTTTCCCGTAGTGCTTGATTATCGAATCGACCGTTTCGCGCTGAACTTTGCTTAATGCTTTCGGGTCGCGCTTAATCTCGCCTGGGCTGACTGTGAATTGTCCACGATGCTTTTCCCACAAAGCCCGAACAACAGGGCCTTCTTTCCAAGCCTGAATCTCGTCACGGAACAGTGGAACGTCATCCCAAACGAGTGACCATGCCTGGGCGTAATAGACGAGCTTTTGGAGCTTCATTGCCGACATGCGCCCATGCTTTTGCAGGATATATTCCGCTACATCCAAAGCTGACAGGGACATTTTGAACCTCCTATAACGATTTCAAGTAGACAGTTGTCTGGTTTTACCTAAATAGTATTCCATATTTTCCGAAAAAGAACAACCCGGTCGATCTTTGAGGCCCGTCATAAACAGGGCTATTTGCTCAAGCATCGGGTATCTTGACCCCGTGAGCAAGTCAAACGGCAGACAAGGCCCAGAGGACACGAACGAGCTGGCGTTTCGGATCGTTCAGCAGCTCACAGGGCAAGCTCCGAAGGACCCGGAGGAGCTATCGAGCGTCAGAGCCGAGGCAGGGCGCAAGGGCGGACTGAAGGGCGGCAAGGCCCGCAAAGAGGCCCTGACGCCTGAACAGCGAAGCGAGATCGCAAAGAAGGCGGCTGCGAAGCGATGGAGCAAATCAGAGTAGGACCTCTGTGGTTGCGGGGATCATGTCTCCAAGAAGCCGATCCGAGATGCCGTGCTGTTCGGCAACGGAGGACACTGATAAACCCTTGGCTTCAACCTGCTCAACAAACTTTGCGTGCACCACGCTTTTGTCAGGATTGATCCAACCGGGTTCCGGTCTTCGACGGTAACCGAGAATGCTGAATCTCTTGAAAGCGTTCGTGTATGCCGTGTGACTAATCGCGCCATGGGCGTACATGTGCATCACCATCGCCTGCATTGAGATTCGCCAGCGGGCTCGCAATTTGCCCAACCGATTCAAGTCAGGAATGATCGGAGCTTCTAGTTTGAATGTGTCCCATGGAGCCAAGAATTCAGCTGCAAATCCATGCGCCATTGCCTCAATTAGATCAATACTGGAATCGTGTTCTAACTCACGATGCATTACGAGGTGCCCGAGTTCGTGGCAAGCATCCAGCCTAACCCGTGCGGGGTCTTCCGTAAGTTGATTTAAGAAGATGTAGGGTGTTCCTGCCGTCCAGAACGCGAATCCGTCAAGATGTTCGGCTGATTCACGGACATAAAACAGTTTCACTCCTTTCGATTCAATAAGCCGAATGACATCCGTGATTGGTCCCCAACCGATCCCCCATTCCTCACGAAGCTTCTTTGCAGCCTGACCACCGGCGATTCTCGCGGCGTGAATATCAGTTGGCGGATCAATCGGTATGTTTGGAATATCAGGAGTCGGATACCGTATGAAGTTTCCAACCAGCGGAGCGGCAAGCGCGTGAGCAGATGCGGCAAAGAAATCCGCCCTGTGGCGGATTGGCGCTGGACACGCTTTCCTTTTGCGGAATGTGATAGCGCTTTGAGGCAATAGAAATGTTTGATCTGGACGGAAGAACGAGAGCGCCATCCCTGTCGCGTTGCTCAAGGATAAGGCAAACGGTACGTAGTCCATTTCGCCTCGTTCCATTCGCGCAACGAAAGACTGTGTTCGATCGATCTTCTGCGCAAGTTCTGTTTGGGTGATCCCAGCATAACCGCGCGCCAGTGCAACGGGATGCTCTTTACCCATAGATTCTAAGACACTCCTTGAGGATCGAACGGAGACGTGAAGGCGGCAGGCAGCTCCATGGGGCCATCCTCCATTGTCACGATAAACGGGTCCCCAAAATGGCGCACGTAGGATCGCATTCGCTGGTTCCGCTTGGGAAGCTCACCCAACAGAAAATGAAGTTCAAATTGCTCATTTCCGTTCACCTTGCGAATAATGCGGAGAACGTAAGGATAGACGGTCTCAGGGACATCCTTCGATTCCTCAAGCAAACCGAAAAGTGATGCCATCAGTCCATCAAGGGCATATGTCTCTTTGCCCTTGGCATGGATTTTATAGTTTCCGTGCTTGTCAATTGTGCCGATGTACGGGGCAAACCGAACTGGCTCGGATTCGCCCACGCAATCGACTTCTAGCCAATTGCGCGTGGTGCCATCGGCAACGAGGCGAACCGGGGCGTTCGGTGAGAGATTCTTGGCAACAAGGTCCAACCAGTTAGTCAGGTCGTACGGTCCGCGCTTCGAGCTACAGACTTTCGGGTCAAGGCTACGGGCAAGCTTCTTGGCGTCTTCGCCAGCTTGAAGCACGATGCGAAGATCGCGAAGGCAAGGAGTGAGGGCGGGTTCTAGGGCGATAACCATCTTCGATGTAATATTTTAGACGATTTTTTCCTGATTTTTAGTTACAATCTGAGGATCTGGAGGAAATAGATTGACAGAACCATGCTTGCTCAAGCATACTGTAAACATGAATCGCTTGGATTCCAAGAAACGAACCGAGATTATCCGCCTGTTGGTGGAAGGCGTGAGCGTGAATTCCACGGTCCGCGTGACTGGCGTTTCTAAACCTACGATTCTAAAGCTGCTTGCCGACCTGGGCAAAGCGTGTGCGGCGTATCAATTCGAGAATCTTGTCAACCTTGATGTGAGCCTAGTCCAAGCCGATGAGATTTGGAGCTTCGTTCACTGCAAGGAAAAGAACATTCCGCGAGAGCGCATCGGCGAATTTGGCATTGGCGACGTTTGGACCTGGAGCGGCATGGACGCTGAAACCAAGCTCATGTTTGCGTGGCACGTCGGCATGCGAACCCCAGAGGATGCGCGAGATTTTATGCTTGACCTGGCGGGACGTGTTACGGGCCGATTCCAGCTAACCACTGATGGTCTCAAGGCCTATTTTCGGGCCGTCGTTGAGGCTTTTGGGGTGGATGGCATTGACTACGCAATGCTCGTCAAAGAGTACGGAAACGACTTCGAAGGCGCGAAGCGGTATTCGCCAGCGGTTTGCACTGGTTGCCGCAAGACGGTGAAGATGGGCGATCCTGACATGAAGCACGTCTCTACGAGTTTCATTGAGCGCACCAATTTGAGCCTACGCATGGGAAACCGACGATTCACGCGCTTAACCAACGCCTTTTCAAAGAAGATCGAGAACCACGAGGCAAGCATTGCGCTTCACCTGAT
>DASZPA010000290.1:0-11554 GCA_035550555.1 Fimbriimonas sp. | reverse complement strand
CGACTCGGAGCGGGACAGTTGGCTGGATAGGAAAGATTCCCGCCCTCTCCGATTCCACAAGTACGCCGTCCTTCATGGTTAGGGACTGTGATGGAATCCGATCTTGTACTGCTTTCTGCCGCCTCCAAGCGTAGGATCCTTTGACAGTTTCGAAACCGGAGAACCCCCTCTCCCGGTTCGTTCCTCACCGACCTCTCCCCCGCTGGGGCGAGGTTTGGCTCTGCTGTGCTGCCTATTTCCCAGCGAATCGCTTCGCACCCAACGAAGCTTTCTGCGTCTCTTTACTATGAGAACTCCGCTTCAACCTAGACGGGATGAAGCCCCCGCGGATGCGGAGGCTGTTTGTACGGAGGTTGTAAGTTTTTCAGCCGTTCTTGATGAGACTCAAGATCTGCTGCGGGAGCTGGTTGGCTTGGCCGAGGATGCTCATTCCCGACTGCTCCAGGATCTGGAGCTTCGTGAAGTTGGTCATCTCCTGGGCGATGTTGGTGTCCTGGATCGTGCTCAGCGAAGCGCTCAGGTTCTGCTGAGCGGTCGTGAGAGAGTTCACGTTCGTCTGGAGCACGTTCGTCTGGAAGTTGCCCAATCCGCCACGAGCCGAGCTGATGTCGTTGATCGCTTTCTGAATGACCTTCATGGCGTCGGCTGCACCGCTCGATGTGGTGAGGTCGAGGTTCGACAGGTTTAGGCCAGTAACGGCGCCCACTCCGAGCTGGCTGGCCGCGAAGTTGCCTAGAGATAGCGAGGTGCGCTGACCTGCCTCAGCCCCTGTCTGGAACTGCGCTGAGCCAACAATCGATTGGCCGATTACCGTGTCCGCAGTGGTGAGACTGGTATTGCCGCCCGTGGAAACCGTAAACGTGTTACCGTCTGCATCCTGAAGCGTCAGGCCGCCGTTACCGTTCAAACCGCCTGTAAAGAGAACGCCCGTCAAGGTACCAATCGACATACTGGCTGTCGCGTCGGTGCCTTGTGCGCTCTGGGTCTGGGCAGCCCCAAGCAGCGTTCCTGTCGCGTCTACAACGTCGATGGTCGCATGAGAACCGTACGCAACCGTACTCAGCTTAACGCCGCCATCCAAGGATGCGACGACACCTGTTTGGCTGGTGTACTGATTGATCTGATTGATCATGTCGCCAACCGTGCTGGTGCTCGTCTCGGTGAAAGTAACACCGTTGAGCGTGAAGCTTCCTGCAGTTACAAGATCCGTAGACAATGAGTAAGCGGTGCTCAGGATGGATCCCTGGGATCCCGCACTGTAGTTGCTGATAGAAATTGTTGCGTTCTGGGACTGGGATACACCTTTGAACGTGCCACCAATGTTGAGCGACGCAATGTCGGTTCCGTCGGTGATCGAGCTTTGGACGCCCGCCGTTCCATCGAGCAGGTGCTTGCCGCCGTAGGTCGTGTTCTGCGCGATCTGCGTGATGGACGATGCGATGCTCGAGAGCTGCTGCTGGTCTGCCTGAAGCTGGTTTGTGCTCAAGGTTGCTGAGTTAGACGCTCCGACAGCCAAGCTATAAGCGCTGTTGAGCAGGGTGTTCATCTGGCTCAGACCGCCGTCCGCCGTCTTGACGAAGTTGATGGCCTCTTGGCTGTTCTGGATCGCCTGGCCCATGCCGCCGACCTGGGCCGTCATCTCTTGGCTGATGATGAGACCCGCGGGGTCGTCCGCCGCGTTGTTGATTCTCAAACCCGTGGAGAGCCGGTTCATGCTATTGCTAAGATTTCCGGTCACCGAATTGAGATTGTTCAAGGCGTTCATCGCCAAGATATTTGTGTTTATCGAAAAACTCACTTACATGTCCTCCGTGAAGCCTGGCTACGTCTTCGGGACTCCTTCCCGACAGAAAGCCACGTATCTTTCACAGGGCTTGTTCCAGGTATGGATACTGGGTTGTGCTGGTAAAAATACGGGGATTCAGGTTTTTTTACCGGCAGTGAATTTACCAGCCGTGTTTTTGCCAGGTGAGGAACCTGTTTTCGGGCCGATGTAACGCACCCCCGGTAGACTGCATGCGTGTTCCCGCTAGGTGACGACCGCATTAAGACACGCCCGGCGGTCGTCACATGGACGCTTATCGCGCTCAACGTAATCATCTATCTCTGGGACCGGCACGGGCATTTGCTGGGTCAAAGCATCACCTTCGCCGACCTGGCGATGCGTCCTCGCGAAGTCGTCCAGGCCATGCACCCCGGCAAGGACCACTTCGCACTCGCCACGGTCTTCACGTCCATGTTTCTGCACGGTGGATTCGTCCACATCTTCGGCAACATGATTTTTCTGGCCGTGTTCGGAGCGGGGGTCGAAGAGGCCTTCGGCTCGGTCCGCTTCGCCCTGTATTACATTGCGTGGGGAATCGCCGCGGCGGCGGCCCAGATTTGGGTCGAGCCGAATACGTCCATCCAGATCCTGGGCGCCTCCGGCGCCATCGGGGGAGTTCTTGGCGCCTACTTCTTGATGTATCCGACCAGCAAAATCGAGCTGTTCTTTCTCATTCCGCTGCTGCCAACGCTCGAGGTGAGCGCCTGGGTCTTGCTGGGCTTCTGGTTCCTATATCAGATGCTTTTCCCGCAGCAAGGGGTGGCCAACTGGGCTCATGGGGGCGGATTCCTTGCCGGCATGCTGACCGTGTTGGTCTTGGGCGGCCGGTCGAACATCTTTAAGGGTCGCGAGTTGGAGTACCACTACTAGCCTTTGCCGACATGAGTGAGTCATTGAGTCCAAGACGGTTTCCACTACTGATCGTCGCTTCGATCTGCCTGACTGTTCTGCTTTCGGGCTACTCCATTTGGAAGAGGTTCCAGGTGGAAGAGCAGAACCGTTCCGTGGCGATCGCGGCCGACTACGAATCGATCGAAGCTCTCGCCAGCGGCCAAGGCATGACGATGGACAAGGCGCTCGAGGACGTGTCGGCGCAAGGCCTGAACGCCTTGGTGTTAAGCGAGGACAGCATCGGCGGCCTGATTTCCGAAGGAAGGGCTCGTCTCGTCGTCTCCCCGGCCGCCGCCGGAAAGAACCCCTTGGCGCTCGAGGTCGAAGACGACCGACAGATTGAAAGGATCGTCAAAGGCCTGCGGATCCGGTTCGGCAATCTGGCGTTCGGCCGTGACTCCATCGTCGGCACGAAGCTGAAGCTGCCCGACCTCTCGGCCCAGCTCATTCGATCCACACCGGTTGGCCTTGATCCTGACGTCGCGGCGATGGCCGTGAATCACCATCTGCAGATTATCGCTAGGTGCTCCAACACGGGCGGCGAAAGGTCGGCCGCCGTGCGACAGACGCTCCAATGGGCGCACGACCTGGGAGCGACGATCTTTCTGCCGCAGGGGGACGAGGTTCTTGGACGCAGAGACTCCATCGACGACTTGATCGACTCACTGAAGACGATCCCGATGCTCTACGCTTCTCCGGAGTTCGCCAAAATCGCTGGGGACACCGACGTCCTGGACAGGGCTCCCTCGCAGGTAGTCCGGCTCCATTCGGCACAGACAGCGGAGCTCGACAAGCTCTCCCCCATCGACGCGGTCGACCGGTACGTAAAAGCTGCCCGCGAACGGAACATGCGGGTGCTGCTGATCCGCCCCCTTTCGCTTGCCGCTCCCCAACCGCTCGGCGCGTTTGACCAGTTCGTCAAGGAGATCGACCGGCAGATTCTCAAAAACGGTCAGGAAGTAGGTAAGCCTCACGCCTTTTGGGAGCCGGGCATCCCGAAGCCTTTTTTCATCCTGCTTGGCCTTGCCATCGCGCCCTGTGTCTGGTTTGCCGTCGCGCGGTTCGTGACTTCAAAGAAGGTCCGGCTTGCAGGCGGCGTCCTGCTGGGCCTGTTGGCCCTTGGGTGTTTCAACAAGCTTGGAGCCGAGGCGATAGCCCTCTTGGGTTCCATGTCGTTTCCGATTCTCGGCTTCTATGCCCTGGACTCGGCGCTGCCCAGAATGAAGGGGCCACTTGGCATACGAATGCTGGCCGGCTTCTGGTTGGTGTCGATCTTCAGCATCGTCGGCGGACTTTGCGTTGCAGGGATGCTTAACAGCCTTGCCTTCTATATTCGCGCGGCGGAATTCCAGGCCGTCAAGCTCTCAGTGTTCCTGCCGATCGTGATCGTGGGCGTCCACTATTTCTTGACGCTCTCCGACTGGAAGGGCGCTCTGAAGAGCCCCATAACATGGGGAACTTCCGCGCTGTGCCTCGGCCTCGGCGTCATCCTTGCCGTGCTCATCGCGCGAACGGGCAATGACACCGGTCTCGGCCCGAGTGGAGGAGAAATGGTGTTCCGAAACCTCCTAGACCGTTTCCTCTACGTTCGGCCAAGGACGAAGGAGTTTCTGATCGGCCATCCATTTCTCGTTTTCGGACTTGGCATGCTGGCACGGCTTTTGAGGCTGAGGCGGAACGGTCCTGGTTCTTATCCGGTGCTTGCCGGTTGGACGATTTTGGCGCTCATGATGGGCGCCATCGGCCAAACCAGCATCGTCAACACCATGTGTCACATCCACATCCCGTTCACTCTAAGCATCGCCCGGGTCCTAGAAGGGTTGGTCCTGGGGTGTATCATCGGCTTCGGGGTTTGGGCGGCATTCGGGCGGTTCGTCCCCGGACGGGAGGCTTAGCGGACACTTGGCAGGAACTCTTTTGCTTGCGGGCTACCTCGGCGCTGGGAACTTCGGCGACGATGCGGCGATGTTGGGGCTGATCAACGGCCTTCGGTCGACGTCGTACGATTTTCTCGCGCTCAGCGGCAATCCTGAAGAGACCTACCGGCTCTACAACGTTCGTTCGTTCCCTCGCCGCGACGACAAGTACGTAAAAGAGGCCATGGCCCAGTGCGACGCCCTCGTCTTCCCAGGAGGCAGCATCTTTCAAGATGTGACGAGCCTGGGAAGCGTGCTCTATTACGAGGGGCTGGTCTCGTCGGCGAAGAAGGCCGGCAAGAAGGTCATTATGGTGGGCCAGGGCGTCGGGCCGCTGACCTCCTTCTTCGGTAAACGAAAGGCGCTCAACGCTTTCAATCTGGCGGACGGCATCACCGTGCGTGACCCCGGCGCGATTCAGGCCTTGAAAGACCTTGGCTGCAAAAGGCCGGCAAAGCTGGCTGCCGACAGCGCGTTTTTGTTGCCTCCTCCCATTGCAGGCACAGAAACAGAAGGATTCAACGTCGGCAACATGCGAACGGTCGGCGTGGCGCCCAGAGCCGTCAAGGAGAAAGGAAGAGACATCGCCGGCCTCTTTGGAGAGTTCTGCAGATTGCTCTACCAATCGGGAACGATGCCCGTGCTGATCTCGATGGACAAGATGGAGGACAACGCCCTCATCGACGAGATTTCGAAGAAGCAAGGCGGAAAGGTGCCCGATTTGAAAAAGGTCACAACGCCCATGCAGCTTCAGGAGCGGATCGCCCGATTCGATACCGTCGTCGCCATGCGGCTTCATGCGGGCATTCTCGCAGCCACCGTGAACGTCCCCGCTCTCATGATCAGCTACGACCCCAAGGTGACCGCGTACGCCAGGATCATGGAGATCGGCAACGCCCTTGGGCTGGAAGGTCTCACCGCAACGCGCCTGCTGGACGCTTATGTCGCTTTCGTCAAGGACAAGGAACGCAACATGAAGATCCTTGAAAAGAAGAGAGCCGAGCAGACTCAGGCGGCCTTGGCAAGTGTCGAGCTGATCAAAGAGCTCGTGAAGTAGCGCCCCGGTCCACGAATTCGCTTGCCCAGCGGCGCTTTTTTCTTGATTGCGCCTTAACGATCTTTCCTGGCATGCTCAAGAAATCGTGAAGTCCGCCCTCGTCACCTCTCTCGCAGTCTTGGCTCTGGTAGGCGTTGCTTTCTCTGCAAAGAAGCTTCTCTTTGCCGACCGCGTGGGATCGAAGAACGAGGACGGCGTGCTTGTTGCCACCGGGCAGAGAGCTTACGTGCCTCCGCTGACCGCACAGCTCGGCAGGCGGCCCGTGGACCTCGTTCTCTCCCCGGACCAGACGACCGCCTATGTGAAGGAGAACCGGGGGCTCAGCATCGTCGATCTGGGCTCGATGAGGGTGGCCCAGGAGGCGCCCGTCTCTACCGGCGCGTCTTTGGGTGGTCTGTCGCTCTCTGGGGACGGCCACACGCTGGCCTATACCGACGCCGGCGACGGGCTGCTGATCTACGGCGTCGACGGGGCTCACGCGACCCTCAAGAAGACAATCAAGCTTCCCCACCCTTCCATCGGTGGAATGCCCTATCCATGCGGAGTCGTTCTCTCGAAAGACGCGCGGACCGCCTACGTTTGCCTGAATCGAAGCAACTCCCTCGCGGTCGTCGATATCGACTCGGGAAGGGTGACCTCAACTCTGACCGTCGACACGGCGCCTTTTGGCGTGGCAGTCGATGAGGAGAAATCAACTGCGTGGGTCACTTGCTGGGCTTTGCCGGCGCAGAAGGGCAAGCCAGAGGCAGACGCCTCGGGGACGCCTGTCGAGGTGGATGAGCGCGGAATTGGGACAGGCGGGAGCCTTTGCATTCTGGATCTGACCGGTAAGGCGAAGATGCACCGAATCAAGATGGAGTCGCAGCCGACCGAGATCTTACTGCTCGGAAACACCGCCTATGCGACTTGCAGCAACGGGGACGTGGTCGAGCAGGTCGATGTGTCAAAAGAGACCACTTCGAAGGCGTTGAACCTCCAAGGCGATCTAGCTGGAAGCGCTCCGAACTCGTTGGCACTCGAGAACTTCCAGCTCTACGCGGCTTGTGGGGGACGGAACAGCATTCTCAAACTGGAGGCGGGCAGAAAGCCGGTCGAGACGCCGACGCCTTGGTATCCGGTAGCGATCCGTCCCAGCCGGAAAGGCTTGGTGGTCGCATGCGCGCAAGGCATCGGGTCGCGAGGCGCCCACGGAACGCGGAATGGATGGGGCGTTTACGACTTCACCGGGACGGTCAGCGTTATCGACGATCACGCAACGTGGAAGCCCGTTGAAGACGACGCGACGACAAGAACGGCGGATAGATCCGAGCCGGTACCAGTGCCGAAGGAGGTCGGACAGCCCAGCGTGATCAAACACGTCGTTTACATTCTCAAGGAGAATCGGACCTACGACCAAGTGCTGGGCGATTTGCCGGAAGGCGCGGGCGACCCGTCGCTGACGATTTACGGACGTGAAGTCACCCCCAACCAGCACGCCCTTGCCGAGCAGTTTGGGCTGCTGGACAACTACTACTGCAATGGCACGAACTCGGCGGACGGCCATGCTTGGGCGATGGAAGGGAACGCAACCACTTACTATGAGCGGGCATTCGGCGGCTTCACGCGCAGCTATCCTTTCGGCGACGACCCGCTGGCTACATCGCGATCCGGCTACATCTGGGATAACGTGATCTCTCACGGCGTCTCATTCAAGAACTTCGGCGAGTTCGACTACGCGACTCCCGTGCCGAACTCCAGTTTCAAGCAAGTCTACAACGACTTCAAATCGGGTGCGCGGAAGATCGGCTTCAAGCAGAACATCGGCGTGGCTCGTCTCAGGCGGTACTCGGTCAAGGGATTTCCTGGATGGAATCTCGACATTCCCGATGTTCTGCGGGAGGATGTCTTCGCAAAGGAGTTCGCGAAGATGGAAGCGAGCAATGATATGCCTCAGTTCACGATTTTGTATCTTCCGCAAGATCACACGTCAGGTGAGAACCCCAGCGCTCCCACGCCGCGGGCCATGGTCGCCGACAACGACCTGGCGGTCGGCAAGGCAATCGACGTGATCTCGCACAGCCGCTTCTGGCCGACCACTTGCGTGTTCGTGGTGGAG
Source organism: Fimbriimonas sp. (assembly GCA_035550555.1). GTDB lineage: Bacteria > Armatimonadota > Fimbriimonadia > Fimbriimonadales > Fimbriimonadaceae > Fimbriimonas. The sequence goes on along the minus strand of DASZPA010000290.1, from coordinate 3,770 downwards.
GACGACTCTCAAGATGGATTCGACCATGTGGACGGGCACCGCAGCACCTGCCTTGTGGTCAGCCCTTACACGAAGCATGGTGCGACGATATCCGAGTTCTACAACCAGACATCGCTTCTTCGCACCATCGAGCACATTCTTGGACTGCCGCCGATGAACCGCTTTGACGCGCGGTCGCCGCTGATGACGGACTGCTTCCAACCCACAGCCGATCTGACTCCCTTCACCGCGCTGCCAAACAAGATCCCTCTGGATGAGGAGAACAAGCGGTCAAAGACTGCGGTCCTGATACCTACGAAGGGCCCCGACATGGCGGACGACGACGTTCTGAACCGAATCCTGTGGCGGGCGGCAAAGGGCAGCGAGCCATATCCCTCCGCGAGATAGACCGGAAGTCAGGTCGCTTGGAGACTCATGCAGTGCGATCGCCGATCACGTCGTCGACCAGGGCAAGCCCTTTCATCATGCTGGGAAATCCGATGGTGGTGAGAGCTTGCAGGGCCGCGTGGCGGAGCTCCTCGGGCGTGACACCCGCGTCAAGCGCCTTCCGAGCTTGGCTGTGCGCGCCGCCTTCCAGCCCTGCTCCGATAGCGATTCCGAGCTTGATCAGCACGCGGGTTCTTTCATCGAGCGGACCGGCATCCGCCACAGCCTCGCCCAGCTCGTGATACGCCTTGCCGATATCCGGGTATTGATCCATGAACGCCGTGAATCGCTTTGGAAGTCTGCTCATGAGTCTGTTATCGCACTTTTCCCATGCACGAGATTGAAGCGGTGCTGCTAACCGGCGGTGCGAGCAGCCGCATGGGTGAGGACAAGGCGTCGATCTTGATTGAAGGCGTCTCTATGGGGCAGCGCATAGCGGATCTGCTGGTCGACAAGGGCGTTCCCGTTACGAATATTGGAGGCAAGCCTCTTGAAAGATGTATTTTTCTCGAGGACCGGACACCCTTAGGCGGACCACTACGAGCCTTGGGCGCGTTCACACCTTCTGGCCCCCTGGTCTTCCTCTGCTCCTGCGACCTTCCCCTCTTCGACGTCAGGATCGTCGGTCTCCTGAGGCGGAACATCCACCAGTCGGATGCCGCCGTTGCGATCGTCGATGGCCGGTCGCAGCCGCTTTGCGCTCTCTATCGAGGCAGCGCCCTCGAAAGGATCGCCGAGGTGCTGAATTCGGGGAAGAGCAGTATGAGAGCCTGGCTCGATGTGCTCAAGATTTCGCAAATTACTGATACAGATCTCCTCGAGGCAGGTATTCGTCCCCAATCGGTTTTGGGAGTGAACACGCCGGCAGAGCTGAAGAGAGCACTGACAGGCGACCAGACGTAGCCGCTTGTACTTGGTCCCCGTACCGTAGGGGCTCTCGGCATCCGGGCCTTCGAAAGAGACCCGTCATTTTGCCGGTTTTCTGGGCTGTTTAGCGCGGATAGCTGATGCTATGGCCCAGATATTGCCCCGGCTATCTGAAGATGTTGGAACGGGCTGACTTGAAGATAAGGATCAGATGGGGGCTAAGCATCTGCGTGGCCGCCGCCGGTCTTGTATTCGCCTATGGCCAGCTCATCAAGAAGCCTCTCGAGGGTGTCACCTTCGCAACTTCTCCAGGAGCTCTTTACGTGCCCGTCCGCGAGTTTGCCCAGGCGAGCGGCAAGAGCGTGGGATACGACGAGGACAGCGGCGCCGTGACTGTGGGCGGGGTCGAGCTCAAGAAGTCACGCTTACTCCCCGACGGTACGACCCTGATGCGTGTGAGAGAGGCTGACGGAATCGGCGCGAACGTCGATTGGCGCCAGGACGAGAACATGGCGACGGTTCGACTCAAAGGCGCCGAGGTCGAGGTCGTCCCGGGAGTGAAGCATGTGATCATCGACAAGCACTCCCAGACATTGAAGGCGTTCCAAGGCGGACGGCTGTTGATGAACTCTCGAGTCAGCACCGGCAAGGAAGGGCACGGCACACCGAACGGTACTTACCATGCGGGGCCGACCAAGCAGCGCATGCACCGCTCACGGCTTTATCATTGGGCGCCCATGCCATGGAGCGTGCAGGTGGACGGAAACGTGTTCATCCATGGATATACGTCGGTACCCAACCATCCTGCTTCGCACGGATGCATCCGACTGCCGCTCACCGGCCACAATCCCGCTCGGTGGTTCTTTAATTGGGTGGACGTAGGGACGCCGGTGACCATCGAAGGACGCTGGGCCGCCAGGCACAAGCACCATCTGAGTCACGCCAAACGCGTGCGCCATCGGAGACATCGAGTACGCCGAAGATTTTGGTACCGCCGCGGGCGCACCTGGCATCACTTAACGCGATCACGAGCTTTCTAAAAGTCTGGAACACGCGGCCAGGTTCCAACCGTATGGAACCACGGATTTAAGCGGGCATAAAGCCCTATTGGCCGTCTTCTCAAGCCCAACGCCTCTTAGTATGTGAATCGCCAGACCGACGACGGTGGACTAAACAAGTCGCTGTTCGACGCTCATTTTCGCAATTAATCGCAAGGTATCGACCTTTCTTTTCAGCCTCAGCGTTCTTGTCACTGACACATGAGTACTGACTCCGTGCAGCAATTGCAGCCAACGCACACTCACGGCAGTTTGCGACTTCGTTTTGTCGATTTGGAGACCCTGAAGCCGCAGCCGGAGGCTCTTTCCCTGGCTCCGGGCGACTTTGCTCTGAAGCACCAGGTGTTGCCGCTCTACATCGAGCATGGGGTGCTCTATGTGGCGATCGGCTCCGAAGAATCGCTTGGAGCGGTCGACGATCTGGGGATCATCCTCGACAGGCCGATCAAGGCGGTCCTTGGCGACCCGGCCCTCATCCGAGACCAGATCGAAGAGCGATTCCTCGAGAAGATCCTTGCAGGGCTGCCGGTCGACGAAGGCCCTTACACGGACATCGAGGAGAACGCGGATCTTGCGAACCTCCAACAGATGGCCGGCGAGACGGCCGTCGTTCAGATGGTGAACCTGCTGTTTTCCCAGGCAGTTCGGGACAACGCCAGCGACATCCACGTCGAACCGTATGAGCGGGAGGTTCGAGTGCGGTTCCGCCTGGACGGGATTCTCCACGAGGTTTTGAAGCCGCCGAAGAGGATGCATGCGGCTCTCATCTCGCGCATCAAGATCCTGGGCGAGATGAACATCGCCGAGCGGCGATTGGCCCAGGATGGCCGAATCAAGCTTCAAGTCGGCGGTCGCTCCGTCGACGTCCGAGTCTCGATCGTACCGACCATCTATGGCGAGCGCGCAGTCATGCGAATCCTCGATAAGTCGAACAACGTCGTCGGCTTGAACGAGATCGGAATGGCGCCTGACGTTCAGACGCCCTTTCGAAAGCTGATCCGCCAGCCTCACGGCATGATCCTGGTAACCGGGCCCACCGGCAGCGGAAAGTCCACGACGCTCTACGGCGCCCTCCAAGAGCTGGCTTCGCCCACGACGAACATCCTGACCATCGAAGATCCGGTCGAATACCAAATCGCCGGGATCGGCCAGATCCAGGTTCGGCCGGCCATCGGCCTGACGTTCGCCAGCGGTCTGCGAAGCCTGGTTCGGCAAGACCCAGACGTCTTGATGGTTGGCGAAATCCGAGACCAAGAGACGGCTGAGATCGCCATTCACGCGGCACTGACTGGCCACATGGTGTTCAGCACGCTCCACACCAATGACTCGGCCGGCGCGATCACTCGTCTCCTCGACATGGGTGTCGAGCCGTTCTTGGCGGCCAGCTCGATCATCGGGGTCATCGCCCAGCGGCTCGTC
>DASZPA010000289.1:0-2439 GCA_035550555.1 Fimbriimonas sp. | reverse complement strand
ATGACCGAGCAGGTGCGAGCGACCCTCGAAACGGACAAAGAGCGCAAAACGACGCTTAAGGCCTTGATTGACACCTTCCATGAGCCAGTGCCGAATATCGAGGAACTGCTGAGCCGTATTCGCGCGCTGGCCGCGGTCGCTGACACCGGACCGGTACATGGCCTCAAGAAGGAGCAACTCGAAGATCTGGAAACGGCGATGAGTGAAGCGATCTCGGACCTAATCAATGTCACCCTTCCCGAGGGCAGCACGCCGCACAGGAGCCTCGCCGCTTGGGCCAGTGCGGGCCTCCGCTCGGAGCCGCTTGAGCTCTTCACTACCAACTATGACTTGCTTTTCGAGCAGGCCCTTGAGATCGTCGGCGTCCCCTACTTCGACGGCTTCGTGGGTGCCAATCGCCCCTTCTTCGACGCCGCCGCCCTTGATCGCGACAAGCTCCCGCCGCGCTGGCTTCGCCTCTGGAAGCTGCACGGATCGATCAACTGGCGTCGGGACAAAAAGGGCAGTGTCTATCGCACTTTTGTGACCGAGACCGAGTCGCCGACCCTGATTCATCCCTCGCACCTGAAGTACGACGAAAGTCGCAAGATGCCTTACTTGGCGATGATCGACCAGTTCCGGGGTTTCCTACGCAAGCGACGAGCAACGTTGGTGATCTGCGGTTTCTCCTTCGGTGACGAGCACCTTGAGGACGTCCTGCTGCAGGAGCTTGAGGGCAACCCGACCGCAGCGGCCTTTGCCCTCATGTACGGCAACCTCGAGGACCACCGCCGAGCCGTTGCCCTCGCTGAACAGCGCCCCAATCTCTCGGTCTATGCCCGCGATGGCGCTGTCGTCGGCACCCAGAGAGGGCCCTGGGCCCCAGACGCCGAAGGTAAGACGACGGAGGTGGACTTGGGGGACTTCCAGGCTCTGGGCGCCCTCCTCGCGGAGATGAGCGGCCGAGGCCCGGAGCCCTCCGACGATGACACCTGACCCGACCCTGCTCGGCGTCGTTGACGACGTCCGGGGAGCAACGGTCAGCGTCAGACTAAGCGAGGACACGGTTTCCGGCCTCTCGGTAATCGAAGGCCATGCCTATCGGATCGGGCAGGTGGGCAGCTTCGTACGGATCCCCATTGGCTACACCGATCTCTATGGCGTTGTCTCCCAGGTCGGTGCCGGCGCAGTGCCGGAGAACCTGCGTGAAGAGGAGCAGTACGGGCGACGCTGGATGACGATCCAGCTCGTAGGCGAAGCTGGGCGTGGACAGCCTTTTCAGCGCGGCCTTGCCCAGCATCCCACGATCGACGACCCGGTGCACCTGCTCGCCGAACGTGACCTCGAGTTGCTCTATGGCTCGCGTGAGGCAGCAGACTGTATTGAAGTCGGTCGCCTTGCCAACGCCGAGTCGATCCCCGCGCTGGTCAACATCGACCGACTTGTCACCAGGCACAGCGCGGTGGTCGGTGCCACCGGAAGCGGCAAGTCCAACACGGTCGCCCGCATCCTAGATTCAATCGTCGCCGGCGATCGCTTCCCATCGGCGCGGATCCTGCTGCTCGACATCCATGGCGAGTACGCAAACGCCTTCCCCGACAGCGCAACCGTCTTCTCGGTCGATGGCGACAACGCGCTCGATGTCCCGTATTGGGCCATGACCTTCGATGAGCTGCTGCCACTCACCACCGGCCCGCTAGAAGGGCCGGAGCGCGCTGGCGTGCAGGACAAGATCATCGAGCTGAAGCGCGCCGCAGTAACAGCAGATCCACGGGAGGGCGTATCCCTCCGCACCCTGACCGTCGACTCGCCGGTCCCGTTCAGCATTCACCAACTCTGGCTTGAACTCCACAAATCGGTTAACGCTACCCATACCACGCCGGCTACCGGTCAGAGCGAAGCTACCGAAGCTTTCCTCGAAGAGAACGGCAAAGTCGTCGAGAAGGGTGACCCAATGAAGGTGATTGCACCGCAGTATGAGCCCCAGCGCGACAAGGCGATTTTCCTCAGCGGCTCGAAACTCAACTTGCGCAGACCCCTGGAGATCCTCGCCAGCCGGCTACGTGACAGGCGCCTCGATTTCCTGTTTCGCCCAGGCGAATGGACCGTGGAGCCAGGCGGAAAGGTGGGCGCGGACCTCGACAGGTTGCTAGAAGCATGGCTCGGTGGTCCACGGCCGGTGACGATCCTCGACCTCTCCGGCGTCCCGCCCACGACCCTGAAGACCCTGGTCGGAGCTCTGCTGCGCATTGTCTACGATGGGCTCTTCTGGGGCCGGCGCCTCTCGATTGGCGGATGCGAGCGACCCCTGCTGGTTGTCCTAGATGATTGATTCCTAAATCAGTGGGTGTAGGCGGCGAAGTGCCTGCCCGGCTCGTCGATCTGCCAGTTGTGCCATAGGCCCGCCGAGAGGGCGAGCAGGCGTATCCCGATCCGGGCGAAGAGCCCAGGCATGGTGCG